>CAMOQV010000148.1 GCA_946623205.1 uncultured Clostridia bacterium | reverse complement strand
CGATACTCAGCCGAAGTCTGTTGAGTCGAAGAATGTGTTTACCGTTACTGTCAGAAAAACGGATGCAGACTACCAGACATTCTTTGAGCACAAGGCAAGGAAGTATGTGATGGAGACCTTGCCAAAGGTGAATATTCTCGAAGCTGTTTACCTCCTTCCTATGGTAGGCGGTGATATTGACGGCTATTATATAATAACACGATTAACCGTCGAGGATGGCAAGATGTGTCTAAAACTGGGTGAGTTTGTATCACTTGGTAACGAGTGGGTGAACATCTTCCAAAATATGCGTCATGGTGAACTTATTACTATGAATAATGTTTTGAAGTTGTATGGACAAAGGGCTTGAAAATAACGAAATGGAGAAGAAAGGATATACACAAACAAATCATTTAATTGGATTAGCCCCATTGGTGTTATTCCTCTCTTCTTATTTACCTTTGTTTATTTTAATTATCGTTAGACAAGTTTATGCAAATTATAATTACTTATCATGGGGCGGTATTAATGTGGATGCGTTGTGCTGTATGGTTAAGCATTTTGGGATGTCTCTCTTTTGTTCCGTGTTGTCCGCGTTTGGAATTATAGGCACCATTTTTGTCTTTATGAATTTACGGCGTCGGGTAGAAAATGGACATACATATAGAATAATAGAAGTTTCAAGTATGAATGATGAACCTTTAGCCTATATTGCCACATACATAATTCCAATAATGTTTGAGGATTATAGCAGTCTTATTGATTGTGTTACGATTGTTTGTATTTTCTTTGTGATATATCGTCTTTATATTCGCTCGAAACTGATTTTAGTAAACCCTATATTAAGTTTGAATTATTCTATTTATAGTGTTAGGTACATGGATGGCAACATACAACGTCAAGGTGTTCTCATATCACATAACAACGATATATTGGAGAATGACCAAGCGAAAATGTATAATGTTGGCCACCAATTGTTTTACGGATATAAAAGATAACAGATATGATTATTACAGAATTATTAGGAAAAATCCAGCTCACGAAGAAAGAAGATATTAAACTCTATTTCATAACAAGAGCGCTTAAGCCAGGCATCGTGAAACGTACTCCGGCAAAAGACAAGTACCTGTTCAAAGTTTCTCAAATGGATTGCGATGACGAAGTACGTTCTTATCTATACGATGCTTCGGTTAGACTACTTGAAAGAACCATCCAAAAGAACTATGAGATGGTTGATTACGATATTCTAACCGATGAGACGGAACACTTATTCACATATAATATTCAGAACAAAGTGTTTTCTTTCAATGATGTAGTAACCAATCAATTGTTAAAGACTGCTCCTAAAATTACAAGCATAGCTAGAATCACTGAAACAGAAGAAATGTGGGCATATTGTGTTGAATTCTTCAATACTGAAACAGAAGAAAGAATATTCACATTTCGTAAGATTCTTCCTAGTAAAGTGGGTGTTGATGAAAAGGCTAAAAGTTGGATTAGAGCTAAATTTAGTCTTCAAAGTCAGCAATTATCGTTGTTAAAAGAAGAAACTGTGAATCTTGATGAACAAATTGATTGTATCTATCATCAAGAAACCTTCTATGTTATAAAGAAAGCCAACTTTGAACAAATTGTAGGTCTTCAAGAAGAATATAAAGAGAAAGCGCTTGAGGTCGCTGACAATATGATAAATAGCGGAAACTTTATTGGTGGAGACAAACTGAAGGAACTCATAGAAAAGAAACCTTCAATTCATAAGAAACTCATAAAAGTGGAAAAATTGGGTGGCTACAAGAACTTAACTCCAAAGACCTTAAATTTGATGAAGAGAGTTCTAAAGAAATATGGAGAAACATTGCCGATAGTTAATGATAAGCTTTCTACTGAAAGCGAAGAAAACATCGACGCAATACTTAAAGCGTTTGGTGATTATTACAAAAAGGGAGAAATATCAGGAAAACCCTATGG
The DNA here is from genome assembly GCA_946623205.1 of uncultured Clostridia bacterium. Classification (GTDB taxonomy): domain Bacteria; phylum Bacillota; class Clostridia; order Christensenellales; family UBA3700; genus UBA3700. Next base: position 557 of record CAMOQV010000148.1, on the reverse strand, counting down.
AACTTTTGCCGGTAAAGAACTTCAAACGGTAGAATAAACTATTTGTGGATTAACAAGAGACTCCATTAAATTTACAAAGATAATATCATATTTCCCTAATCACAAGCGTTATATATCATATTTGGATTAACAAACGTACAAGATGGAATATACAGATTTCAAAAGGCTCATAGATAGTCTGTTGGTAAAGAAAAAGGAAACCGAGTGGATAGAGTTTAAGGAGAACTTCCATTCCAAGGAAGAAATTGGGGAGCGGATTTCTGCCCTTTCCAATAGCGCATTCCTTTGCAATATGCCATACGGCTATATGGTATTCGGCGTAAATGACGACACGCTAAAGGTTGTTGGGACAGACTTCTATGCAACACGAAAGAAGGTTGGCAATGAAGAACTGGAGTCGTGGCTGTCAACTCGCCTTAATCCTCGCATCGACTTTGAAATAATTGATGATTTCAATTATGAGGACAAAGGGCATGTCTGCGTATTCAAGATTCCTGCAGCCACGAACCAGCCTGTTTCTTTCCTGCATGAAGAATATGTCAGGGTTGGCTCTACAA
>CAMOQV010000147.1 GCA_946623205.1 uncultured Clostridia bacterium | reverse complement strand
AGTTTGATAATGTAAAGTCGATACATCTATATCTGCCTGCAAATGGTAAAGATGCTGCAGTTCTATGTAAAGCTAAGTTATCTAATTTTGTTTCTTGGTCACTTGCAAATATAACGCTAATAATATTATTCATATCTCTGCACCTCCTTAGTCTACCATCTCGCCGATTTTAACGACTTGCTTGTCTGCTACTTTTCCGTATGGGCCAACAACAGCAATCTTCCAGCCGTCTTTTCCATCTTGAGCTTCGCCGACTTTTGCACACTTACCAACAACTGCGCCTTGGCCAACAATTGAATACTTAATTACAGCGCCTGCTTCAATCTTTGCATTTGGCATGATTACACTGTTTTCTACAATTGCACCTTCTTCAATAATTACACCAGAAGAGATAACGCTGTTAAGAACAGTACCATCAACTTCACAACCTTCAGTAATTAAAGAATTGATAATTCTTGCTTCTTGTCCAGTAACGTGTGGGTGCTCTGCTGTATTTCTTGCATAAATCTTCCAAGTATTATCTGCAAGGTTAATACCGCTTTTTTCATTGATAATATCCATATTTGCTTCCCACAAACTTGCGATAGTACCAACGTCCTTCCAATATCCTTCAAAATTATATGCAAATAACTTTTGGCCATCTTTCAACATGTTTGGAATGATGTTCTTACCAAAGTCATTAGAAGAGTTTGGATCATTTTCATCTTCGATTAAATATTTTCTTAGTTTTTGCCAATTGAAAATATAAATACCCATTGAAGCATTTGTGCTCTTTGGTTGTTTTGGCTTTTCTTCGAATTCGTAAACTGAATTATCTGGATTTGTGTTCATAATACCAAATCTTGATGCTTCTGCAAGTGGAACATTAATAACTGCAATTGTACAATCTGCTCCCTTCTCTTTATGGTAATCTAGCATCTTGTCATAATTCATCTTATAAATGTGGTCACCAGATAATACTAAAACATATTCTGGAGAGAATTTATCTACGAACTCAATATTTTGATAAATTGCGTTTGCTGTACCCTTATACCAGTCTCCTGATTCACCACCTTTAGAGTATGGTGGCAATACGAATACACCACCAGATAATCTATCTAAGTCCCATGGTTGACCATTACCGATATATTGGTTTAAATCGAATGGTTTATATTGTGTCAAAACACCAATTGTGTCAATATTTGAATTAACGCAATTAGATAATGGGAAGTCAATAATTCTATACTTTCCACCAAATGATACGGCTGGCTTTGCTACATCTCTAGTAAGAGCATATAGTCTAGTACCTTGTCCGCCTGCAAGTAGCATTGCTACAGTTTCCTTTTTCAAAGATAACATCTAATCTATCTCCTCCTTAATAATTCCCCGTTTATTTCTTACTCTTTTTCGCTTTCTTGTTTGCAACAGGTTTTAAATACAAAACGCTGTTAGCTGGAATTTCTAAATCAATTGCAAACTTTTCACCGTGCATTTCTCCAGCATGAGCCTTGTAGCTTGTAGGAGTATTGCCTGCGCCACCATACTTTTCTGCATCAGAATTCAAAAGAACTTGATATGTAGCATCTTCTGGAACTCCGATTGAATAATTTCCTCTTGCAACTGGAGAGAAATTAATAACAGCTATTGTATAGTCGCCTTGTTTGTTAAATCTCTTAAAAGATACTATGTTTTGAGTGTTGTCATCTGCGCATATCCACTTAAAGCCATCATACGTTGTATCTTGTTCATACATTTCGCTATGTGTTAAGTAATATTTATTCAAATCCTTAACAAACATATTTAGATTTCTATGAGAATCATAATCTAACAAGAACCAATCCAATTGTTTCTTGTAATCCCACTCAATAAATTGGCCGAATTCGCATCCCATGAATAATAACTTCTTACCAGGATGAGCCATCATAAATCCTAAGAATGCCTTATCTCCATCAAACTTTTGTTGATATTCACCTGGCATCTTGTTTAGTAGTGATGCTTTTCCATGAACAACTTCGTCGTGAGATATTGGCAAAATATAATTTTCGCTATATGCGTATGTAATAGCGAATGTTACGTTGTTATGCATATCCTTTCTAAAGAATGGATCTGCTGATATATATCTTAACATATCGTTCATCCAGCCCATGTTCCACTTGAAGTTGAATCCAAGTCCACCATCATATGCTGGTTTTGTAATCATTGGGAATGCAGTTGATTCTTCGGCAATCATCAAAACGCCTTTGTTTTCAGACAAAACTGTTGTATTCAACATCTTTAGGAAATCTATAGCTTCTAAGTTATAGTTACCACCAAAACAGTTAGGTTTCCATTCTCCGTCCTTTCTGCCATAGTCTAAATAAAGCATAGAAGCAACAGCATCAACTCTAATACCATCAATGTGGAATTCTTTTGTCCAGAACATTGCTGAAGATGTTAAGAATGATTTAACTTCATTTTTGCCATAATCAAAAATTCTTGTTCCCCATTCTTTATGTTCACATTTCCAACCTTCTTCATATTCGTATGTCTTTT
>CAMOQV010000146.1 GCA_946623205.1 uncultured Clostridia bacterium | reverse complement strand
AAGAATCTGCAACAACATCAGCTATGGCCATTTCTCTAGATCTTACCATTCTAATCCCAGCAGCATCAAATATTGACATTGCTAAATCACTTGTTGCCACAACTTTTGAAACTTCTTCGTCTATCTTTGCTTCTATTCCATCAATTAAATCTTGAGCTTCTTTATCCTTTTCCGAATATGAATTAATAATTCCAAGATGAACATCTCCATCTTTTGTAATGGTAATTCTTCCAATTACGTTCATCTTATATCCCGCTGCACAAAGTGGAATCATTTGCCCGGTTTTGTCTTTATAATAATTACAAGAAGCAACTTGATGAGAATGCCCGTCGATTACAGCTATAGCTCCGCTCGTATTATTAATTAAATCTATAGAAGAAAATGGTTTATAGTTATCTAAATAGCCAAGGTGAGTAACTAATATAACATACTTGCATCCCAAAGCTTTACATTCATCAATGTTTTTTTGAACTTCATCATAAAACGTATCTGCATGGAAAGAATAAACAACTTCTCCATCCTCAACAAAGTGGGCAGGATTTGAACTAACTAGAGTTGTAGGCGTTGTAACGCCAACATATCCAACTTTAGCAAAGCCATAATCTTTAATTGAATAAAGTTTTATTTTACTTATCTTATTCTCTTTTTTCCCTGTATAAGAAAGATTGCAAGAAATAAACTCGCCATTAAATTCATCTATTCTTTTTGATAGCTCATCTACACCGTAATCGAATTCGTGATTGCCAACAGCATACAAATCATAATTCAAGGCATTCATTATATCTATGATATATTTACCCTTAGACAAACTACCTATTAGATTTCCTTGCATAGCATCGCCTGCGTCAATTAGCGTAAAATTCTTGCTAACTTCTTTAGTCTTTTTAACATATGCTGCAAGTGATGCATACCCAATGTTATCATCAACACCGCAATGAACATCCGTTGTATATACAATTACGATATCCGAATCTTCTGCCGTTTTTGAACACGCAGGTATAAATAAACACAATACTATCGCTAAAATTAATACGATTGCTAAATAAGAATGTTTCTTCATAATTTTCTAGTCTAAATCCTCGTCTAATGCTTCTAAATAAAAGCTTACTGGCCTAAATCCGTCGTTACAAGAAATCATGGCTGACTTTTTATTCTTCATCCATCCATCATAAAAATTTCCGCCACCATTTGCTAGTTCTTTAACAAATGGATAAACAGAATCCCAAGCGCTATCACAAAAGCCTTCTGGCCTTATATCCCCATTTGCTATAAAAACTTGGTTTAATTTCATATCGCAAGCATGCTCAATAGGATTTTCATATTCTTTTATTAAATCCTCATGGCATACTATTTTTTTAACTGTTATTCTAACTTTATTCATACTATTCTACTTGGTATTTCATTGGAGTAAATCTCAAGCCATTTTTAACTTGCTCTTTATCTGTAGCTTCAAATCCCAACTTTTCATATACAGGGACTGCATATGGAGATGAATTAACAGTCATATAGTTAACTTTGTTATCTTCTAAAACTCTTTGGAACAATAATCTTCCAATACCTTTTCTATGATATTCCCCATCCACAAAGAATAGCGCTATATGAGTGCCTTCTTGACGTGTAGCAATAACACCTACTAATCTATCGCCATCAAAAGCGCCGTACATTTTAATTTGATTCAACCATTCGTCATCATGAATAGATTTAAAGAATTCATCTGCACCTTCTTTTGTATAATCTGGAGCTTCGTATTTTAAAAACACTTTCCAAACCAACTCTAAGGCATCATCTCTTTGAAATAATTCTAAAGTTTTTATTTGAATATCCATAAATTACCCCCAATCAAATTATATCACTCTTATTTGTAAAAAATAAGACCTTGATTTTCAAAGTCTTATTAAATAATATTAATCAACAATTAAATAGCCATTATGAGCTAACGCTTCTAATGCTTTTTCATAATTCTCTTTTTTTACAAATACATAATCTGTATTATATGTGGATATAGCAAATATCCCTATTTTCTCTTCAGCTAATATAGTAGATATTTTAGATAAAATTCCAATTAAAGAAAAATCTAATACACCCTGGATTCTAAATCCTTTCCATCCGTCATCTGCAACCAATGTGTTTTTAGGCGTATCTTCCGTCTTACAAACCAAAGAGATTTCTTCGTCTGTTTTTCCTATAAAATAAAACTCATGAGACAAATCAACGCCATCATAATCTTTCAATTTGCATACTGTAAAATCAAAATCTAGTCTACACTAATAGATTTGGCTTACGAAAATAAATATGATCCTAGAGATTATCTTGAGTATCTATTAACTCATATTCATTCTAAAGATTTTGAAGACCTGCTTCCTTGGTCAAACGATTATAAAAACTATATGAAATAAGAGGGGTCTAATTTAACACCGGTGGTATGTGTTCGTAGGCCCCTGCTATCTTTCTAACTCACTAAAGGATATTTATTTTAATCTTTAACTTTGTTATTATCACCACATAAAGAGCT
>CAMOQV010000145.1 GCA_946623205.1 uncultured Clostridia bacterium | reverse complement strand
CACGCCAACTTCTCTAACTGATCTAATTAAATAAGACTCTTTAGTTAATTTCTTCATACTTTTCCTTGCGCACGCATATTATATCAATGCGCGCACAATATAGCAAACATTATTTTATTAATCTGCATATCCGTTTGGATTTTGAGATTGCCATCTCCAACTGTCTTGACACATTTCTTCTAGACCATATTTGCATTCAAATCCAATTTCTTCTTTAGCCTTTGTTGGATCTGCATAACATTCTGGAACATCTCCTGGTCTTCTAGGTGCAATAACATATGGAACCTTTCTTCCACTTGCCTTTTCGAAAGCTTTAACCATATCTAATACGCTATAGCCTTTTCCTGTTCCTAAATTATATGTAACAAGTCCAGAATTTGTTTCTAGCTTCTTTAAAGCTAAAATGTGGCCATGAGCTAAATCCACTACGTGGATATAATCTCTAACACCTGTACCATCTGGAGTTGGATAATCATTACCAAATACGCTAAGTTGCTTTAATTTACCAATTGCAACTTGTGTAATATATGGCATTAAGTTATTTGGAATACCATTTGGATCTTCACCGATTGTACCGCTCTTATGAGCTCCAATTGGGTTGAAGTATCTCAATAAAGCAATATTAAAAGAAGGATCTGCCTTATAAATATCTCTTAGCATATCTTCAATCATAAGCTTTGTTGCGCCATATGGGTTTGTTGTAGGTCCTAATGGAAAATCTTCTCTAATAGGAACTGACTTTGGTTGTCCATATACAGTTGCAGATGATGAGAATACCAAATTCTTGCAATCAAATTCTCTCATAACCTTGATAAGGTTAAGTGTTGAGATTAAATTGTTTCTATAATATTCAAGTGGTTTTCTGCAACTTTCTCCTACAGCCTTTAATCCTGCAAAGTGAATAACAGCTGTAATATTTTCCTTTTTAAATACATCTCTTAGTTTGTCTTCATCACAAACATCAATCTCATAAAATTTAATTTTCTTATTAACAATCTTTTCAACTCTCTCTAAAGAAACTTTCTTAGAATTGCAAAGATTATCTACTACGACTACGTCGTAACCATTTTCAATTAATTCAATTACTGTGTGAGAGCCAATATATCCTGCTCCGCCTGTAACTAATACGCTCATGTTGTTTTCTCCTCAAAATTTATTTGTGCTCTATATATTATTATAATATTTATATAATATTTTTTCCATTTCTTTTTCGTGTTGCTCTATTTCATGAACCATTTTCAATTGCGTTCTTGCCCTTACTAGATTCATATCTTCTTCATGAACTTTGAAATATACATCGCCATCAAGATAGTCCATCAAGAATCTCATTCCTATTTCGAATGTCATAATCTTTGCACTAATGTGTAAAAGTTTTGCTTCTTCTTTTTTAATATTATTTCCTACGCCTTTTAAGAACCCTTTTAAAAAGGCTTCGTAATTATCTAAATTAAATTTAACCTTGCTTAGATCTCTTTCTTCTTCGCCAGCTTCCGACGCGGCAATTCTAATTGCATCACCAAAATCATATAAAAGTGAGCCTGGCATAATTGTATCTAAATCAATTAAGCATGAGAATTTGTTTGTTTTATTATCAAACATAAAATTGTTTAACTTTGTATCGTTATGTGTAACTCTAAGTGGAATTACACCGCTTTGAATCTTATCTACAATAATAGAACAATAATTCTCTCTATCTAAAACAAACTGAATATCTTCTTTAACCGCTGAAGCTCTAAAAGCTTTATCCTCTCTTAAAGCTCTTTTGAAATCCTCATATCTAATTTTTGTGTTATGAAAATTTGGAATAACTTCGCATATTTGAGTAGCATCAAATCCGTTTAATGTTGCAATAAAATCGCCAAGCCCAAATCCTGCTTCTTCTAATATATTTAAATCATCTGTTTGTTGATATACCATAGAATCTTTAATAAAGTTAAACATTCTATAGCACTTACCATTTTCGTATAAGAAATTATTATTATCTTTTGTCTTTATAAGGTACAAAAGCTTTTCTATATCTTTTCCTTCTTTTAAATATTTTTCTCTTTGAAAAGATGTAACTTTCGCGATGTTATCTATTACCCCTTCATAGTTTTTAAAAACTTGTGTATTTAAACTTTGCAAAATATATGGCGCACAATCAGTTGAAACTAAATAAGTTTCATTAATGTGTCCTGCACCAAATGCTTTAACGCTTTGTACATTTCCTTTTATTTGAAAGTTGCCTAAAATCTCGCGAAAATCCATTTCATGAAAAACATACCGCACCATATAGATGCGGTATGTGTTAAGAACTAATTATTTTAATTTTGTATAATCGTTTTTCTTTGGATCGTAATTTTCAAGTGTAGGCCACTTCTTGTCAATTTTGATCTTGCTTCCTACTTCTGGTAAATATCTTGCGGCCAAAGCGATTGGAGAATAGTCGATTGGGCTATATGAGAATGACATATATGTGTGGTTTGTTGTACCGCCACCGCCTGCGCATTCGCCAGTCAAAATTGTTAATTTTGCTTTCTTATTTGATTGAACTGTTTCTTCTCTTTCCCAAGACA
>CAMOQV010000144.1 GCA_946623205.1 uncultured Clostridia bacterium | reverse complement strand
GCCAACCGAATGTGACACATCTATAGAACTTTTGCAACTTGTGGTTTTTAATGGCACTTAAAATAGCTTCTTCTGTAGGTTCATTTTTAGCAAAAATAAGAAGACCAGAAGTGCCAGTGTCTAATCTGTGACAAATAGAACCTTCGTCCGTTTGAAGATATGTTTTTATGCGCTTGTTTAGTGAGTCAACTTCAGGATCATCATCTATAGAAATAAGGCCTGGCTCTTTAAATGCAACAAGTATATTTTTGTCTTCGAAAATAATGTGACTAGGATCTAAAAGCTTAGGCGCATTAGTAAGTTCATCATCAAGGATGAATAACTTTAAGATGTCTCCTTTATAAAGACGAGTGTTTAGAGGCACCTTTTTATTGTTAACTTTAATTTTGTTAGTCTTTAAAGCCTTTGCAAGCTTAGTAAATGTTAGGGCAGGAAATTGCTCTAATAAAAACTTGTCTAATCTTATATCATTTTTGCCTACTACTATCTCGCGCATACATAAATATAATAGCATATTGTTAGAAAAAAAGAATAATGTTAAAATTAATTGAGGGTTAGTAATGGCAAAGTCTAAAAAATTAAATTGTTCTGTCGATATTGTTTTTGTAATTGATGCAACAGGCAGCATGAGGCTTTTGATGGATAAAATCAAACAACTTGCCATTGCGCTTCCAAAAGCTTTAACTGAAGCAGTTAAACTTGCCGGCAAGAATATGAGAAAGATTCGTATGAAGGTTATAGACTTTGCGGACTTTAAATCTGAAGGCAAGGATACTATTCACGAATCACCTTTTTATAATGCAAGCAATCAAATAGTTCAAATCATAAATGAGTTCGATTCTGTTAAGATGGTTAACGAATTAGGCGAAGGCAGAGGCGGGGATGAAATTCCAGAAAATGCACTTGAAGCTTTATGGCTTGCACTAAATAGTGATTTTACAGAAGAAAGGCCAGATGAAAATGTAAGACAAATTATAATGCTCTTTACAGATGCTTCTCCTCTTCATTTCCAAGAAAGAGCAAAGTATCCAGGATATGCAAGATATAACTTCCCAGCAAGAATTCAAGAAATGAGAAGATTGTGGGGTAAGTGCTATGGCGGAGAGTTGAATATTAGCGATGGCAGTGATGAAGAGATTGAAAGAAACGCAAATGCAAAACTAATCCCATCGTGCGCCAGAATGATTCTATATGCACCACAAGGAGATTTGGTTGGGCATAGTTGGGATTATGTATCAACTTGGGAAAGAGTATATACATTTCCAGTAGTGCCATACGATGGATGTTTAGAGCTTGCTGTAGATAGAATACTAGGAGATTTAATAGCGGCAACGGGTACCGCAAATAGTTGATATTGACTATTACTATAAAATAAATTAAGATTTTATACATAAGGGGATATCAATTTTTGCAATTGATTTAGTGCGATGTTGGAGTCCAATGTCGTATTTTTTATTACCATATTAAGGAGGTTTATTTATGGTAGGAACATTTTGGGCGTTCGTCCCAGCGATAGTAGCAATCATGCTAGCATTGCTTACAAAACAAGTATACCTATCTTTATTTGCAGGTATCTTTTTAGGTGCAATGTTCTTGGCTGGTGGAGACCCACTACAAGCTATGTCAAACACATTTATTACTATGGGTAATCAATTAGGAGGAAACGGAGGAATCCTAATCTTCTTGGTTATCTTAGGCGTATTCTCAGTTTTAATGGTAAAAACTGGTGGATCAAAAGCATATGGAGAATGGATGTCAAAGAGAATCAAGTCTCCAGTATCAGCTCAATTGGCTACAGTTGGATTAGGATGTTTAATCTTCGTTGATGACTATTTTAACTGTCTAACAGTTGGTAATGCTATGAGACCAGTTACAGATAGACATCAAGTATCTAGAGCAAAGCTTGCTTACTTGATTGACTCAACTGCAGCTCCAATTTGTATCATCGCCCCAATTTCTTCATGGGCAGCAGCTGTTGCTGGATATGCAGGTGATGGTGCAGAAAATGGTATCTTGACATTTATTAAGACAATTCCATTTAACTTATATGCAATTTTAACAATCGTATTTATGGTAGCAGTTATCTTATTAAGAGTAGATTTCTTCAAGATGAGAAGAAACGAAAAGGCTGCTAGAAATGGAGACTTATTTGCAGGCGAAACAGACCTTCCATCAGAAGATATTTCTGTTAAGGCAGAAATTAGAGGTAAGGTTCAATATATGCTTGTTCCTATCATTATCTTAGTTGTTTGCTGTATTGGCGCAATGATTTATAACGGATATTTCTATGATTGGGATTTAGGAATGATTACAACAGTTCCACAAAGTGAAAGTGTTATTGAAGCATTCTCAAATTGTGATGCCGGTTCAGCTTTAGCTATGGGTTCAGCTGTTGCATTAGTTATTACAATGATTTATTATTCTTCAATTAAAGCTCTAAGATTTAAAGAAATGATGGATTCATTTGTAGATGGATTTAAGTCAATGGTTCCTGCTATTTTAATTTTGACATTTGCATGGACACTATGTGCAATCATGGGTGCTAAGGGTGAAGGATTAGACGAAAC
>CAMOQV010000143.1 GCA_946623205.1 uncultured Clostridia bacterium | reverse complement strand
GTTGTAACGCTATATGGTTGGATTTCAAACGAACCATCAAAAGCTTTTTCGCTTTCTTTCCAATATGTGTTTTCATACGTTTCAACTATCTTTGCTTGAGTATATTTTTTAGATTCGATTTTTATTGTCTTTTGCTTATTGTTGTCATTTAAAATGACAATAACTATTGATCCATCGGCTTTTTTGAATCCAACAGAGTCTACGCCGCCTAAATCATATAAATCGTGAATATCTGCTTTAATACGCTTATCTCCGCTATCTATATATTTCATAAATTGGCCATACATATAATAGCGATAAGATGGAGTAGCAACTTTTGTGTCTCTATCAAAATAAACAAGTCCATCTTCCCATCCACCAAAAGCAACACCAAGCCACCAAGACCATTCTGTTGCATTTAGAATGTTTAAATCTTGCATCAAAACTTTTGCAGATTCAATACCTCTATTTACAGATGTATCTACGCCACCTTGCATAATGCAATATTCGCTCATTTTGAATTCTTTGTTGAACTTTTTATAATAACGCGCAAATACTCTTCTTATAGATTTATTTGTATCTGCTGCATATGAATGCATTGATATTCCGTCAAGTGAGTCAAAATATGAATATTTTGAAAATTCCTTAAAATACTTTTTATTCTTTGAAGAATTAAGTCCTAATTTATAGTTACCAGATTCAAAAATATCCATCTTAAAATTAGTGTTGTTATTTGAATTATATTTATTCAATGTTGAATAGAATACATCATAGAATTTAGCAAGAATGTCATAATCGTAATGGCAGCCTTCTTGCCCAGCGTCTTCTCCGCCCCAAGACCATTGTGGTTCGTTAACTGGAGAGATTTCTATTTCTATATTTCCATATCCTAAAGATGAAATCCAATTATATAGAAGAGTAGAGCCAATTAAAACATATTCTGAATAAGTAGCAAAATTCTCTTCAGGTAAATTGTTTTCATGCTTTTCGTTTGCGTGAGTTAATCCATTTTTTGTTAAAAGATAATGTGGTGAATTAGCAAAAATAACCAATTTTTTAACATTATTTGTTTCAAGAGCCATCTTTAACATTTTTAGATAATCTGCATCACGAGTTATATCGTAATTGTTAGGATCTAAAAAAGATGAATTATCTTGATATTTCGACGAATCAAAAAAACTAACAGTTTTATTGCTTTCGCTGTATTTGATTTCATCCTTTTCGATAGAACCTGCGCCAAGATTGTATCTATATATTGAAAGCTTTAAGCCATCATCACCATATAAATAATTAGTCAATTCTTGTTGGATTTCAGGTGTTTCATCTCTTCCAATTAATCGCATATTCCAGCAAGAAGAAGCGCCAAAATATTTCATTGTTTGATATTCAATAGAATCATCAAAATCTAGCTTAATTGTGCTTCTATTTAAATATCCATACGCAATACCAAATATGGCCGCAGATAGTGCAATAATTCCAATTAATGGAATGACGATAAAAAGTATTAATTTTTTTGATTTTTTCGATATATTCATACGCATTTATTATATAAAAGTTATATAAAATTGTCTATACACAATATTTTTAATTATTATCCAATATTATTGTTATTTTAAGGTTAGAGCATATATTTGCGTAAGACGTTTGAAAAATTTTACATTGGCGCAAAATTTTGAGTGTTGACTTTAAGGTGCCACGTATATAAAATAAGTAGTGCGTATTATATATAACGCATACAATTTTAGATAATACTTATGGAGGTTTATTTATGACAAAGAAACTTGGTGTAAGCTTGTTAGCTATTGTTCTTATCGTTTGTATGCTTTCTGTTGGCTTATTTGCCTGCAAGAAAGATACACCAGAAAGCGGTGATTCAGTAGAACTTCAAGCTGTAAAGGCCATCGTTGGAGGCGTTCAAAAGAGCGTTGAAAATGGTGACATGAAAGATCTTAAGGTTGATGCTACATTAGGTCTTAACGTTAATGACAAGACAGAGTACAAAATCAAATTAGCTTTAGAACTAGACTTACTTCAATATCATGATTGGACTTATACTCCACTTGCATCTACTGCAAAATTTGATGCAAATGCAGAGTACTACAAGAAAAATCAAAAGAATGAATATGAAAGAGCATATGTTGCTTCTTACGATTTTGATGATGTAAAATCTACTCTTTATACAAAAGCTAGAAAGAATGCTGAAACAGATAAACAAACAAATTCTTGGATTGATGCAGAAATCATCGAAGTAAAGAAAGATGGAACTGCTACAAACAAGACATTGTTAGGTTTATACTTCTCAGATAAGCCAAGCGCTGCAGAAAGCAAATTTGCTGGCGTTTCTGAGATTTATCAAGGAAATACATTATATGTTCAAGCTAATACAGCTGATGGACAAAAGAAGATGGCATTCCCAGCTCCATTCATCGGTGGCGTTCAAGCTGCTTTAGATGGACAAGTTGATTTCTCTGGTATTGATTTAACAGATGAAGAAATTTGGGATTCTTTAGATGAATATTTAGGAATCGTAGCTTCTTTAGCACAAGATGGTGTATGCACATCTACAAAGGCTGCTATTACTCTAAACGTAGGTAAGCTACTAGA
>CAMOQV010000142.1 GCA_946623205.1 uncultured Clostridia bacterium | reverse complement strand
CAATAGTTAAAGAAATAGTCTTTAAGATTAATACCGTGATATTAACAAGACGCTGAATAATTCTATGTTTATTTGAAGTCTTGTTTTTGCAAGACTTTTTCTTTTGGGGTATACAATGAATTTAAAAGCTCAAATTCTTGATGAAATCGCCGTAGATAAAGCCCTAAAGAGACTTTCTCACGAAATCATCGAAAATTGTGAAGATTTATCTAATGTTGTTTTCGTTGGCATCAAAACAAGAGGCGTGCCACTAGCTAAAATTCTCTCAAAATATGTAGAACAATTTTCATCAGTATCTATCCCAGTTGGAGAACTAGATATTACTTTATATAGAGATGATCTATCTGCAGTTTCAGATAGAGCCATTTTAACAGATACCAAAATTGAATTCCCTATTCAAAACAAAGACGTCATCTTAGTTGATGATGTTATTTACACTGGAAGAACTATTAGAGCTGCTATAGATGGAATTTTCAAACTTGGTAGACCAAATAGAATTATGCTTGCAGTCCTTATAGATAGAGGACATAGAGAATTACCAATAAGAGGAGACTTTGTTGGTAAAAACGTTCCTACATCTCACCACGAGTTAATTGCTGTTAATTTAAAAGAAACAGATGGCAAGACAAATGTTGAGCTTTGGAACAAAGATTAATATTGATTTATAAAAAATATATAAATATTAAAGGAGAGAGGTTTTATGAAACTAATTTACGACGTTCAAGATAGACCACCTATGAAGGAAACTATCATCTTCGCGTTTCAACAAATGATTGCCATCATGGCAGCTACATTATTAGTTCCAATGCTTATGACCGGATTTACAGGAGGAAATGTATATTTCGATCCAGCTGCTGCTCTATGCGGTGCAGGTTTTGGTACTATTGTGTATATTCTATTCACTAAAGGAAAGAGCCCAGTATTTTTGGGAAGTTCATTCACATTCCTTGGTGCTTATGCAGCAACTCTAGGTGCTGGCTTTGGATACTGGGGTGTTATTATCGGTATCGCATTTGCTGGTCTTGTTTATGTTGCTATCGCTTTAATCGTTAAGTTCGTTGGATCAAAGTGGGTTAACAAGATTTTACCTCCAATCATTATCGGACCTATCGTTGCTTTAATCGGATTATCTTTATCTGGTACAGCTACAGGTTGGGCTATGACAAATGGCGGAAATGACTATAACTTATTATCAATTCTTTGCGCTCTTGTAACATTCTTTGTAATCGTTTTAGTATCTGTTAGAGGCGGAAAGAAATTAAAGCTAATCCCATTCATCATCGGTATTGGTGCTGGTTATGTTTTAGCTTTAATCTTCACATTAATCGGAATTGCTGCAGATACTCCATATCTACAAATTCTAAGCTTCAAACCATTTGAAGAAGCATTTAGCCCAATCGCTTTCACAAGTTTCTTAGATTTACCTAAGTTCACATTTGTAGAAGCTATTAAGCATCCTGAATTATCTAACATCAATGGTGCTGCTATCGCAACAATCGCATTAATCTTCATCCCTATCGGTGTAGTTGAACTTGCTCAACACGTTGCTGACCACAAGAACCTAGGAAACATTATTAACAAAGATCTTATTTCTGACCCAGGTCTAGACAAGACTTTACTTGGTGATGGTGTTGGATCTATTGTTGGCGGTTTCTTCGGTGGTGCTGCTAATACAACATATGGTGAATCTATCGGTTGTGTTGCTATCACAGGAAACGCATCAGTTGTATCTATCTTCGTTGCATCTATCGGATGTATCGTATTATCTTTCATTACTCCATTCGTTGCTTTAATCGAATCTATTCCAAAGTGCGTAATGGGTGGTGCTTGTATCGCTCTATATGGCTTCATCGCTGTATCTGGTTTACAAATGTTAAAGAAAGTTGATTTAGGAAACAACAAGAACTTATTCGTTGTATCTGCTATCTTAGTTACTGGTATCGGTGGTCTTGTTTTAGACTTCGGCCATAAAGAAGATGGAAGTGCTATTATCGAAATCTCTACACTAGCTGTTGCAATGATCATTGGTATCATTACTAACCTAATCGCTCATAATGGTAAGATGGCTACTGGTGAAGAAATCGAAAGCGAAGACGCTGGTCTTGCTGCTGCTGTTGAAGGTATGGAAGCTGTTGTTACAAATGAACAAACAATCATTGACGATGCTCCTGTTCAAGAAGAAGTAAAAGACGAAGCTCCAAAAGCTGAATAATCTAGTTTTGATTAACAAATTGCCGGTCGTTGAATAAACGGCCGGTTTTTGTTATTATATTTGCGAGGTAATTATATGAAGGTTTTAGTAAGTAAATGTTTATTAGGATTTAATTGTAGATACAAAGGTGATAACTGCAAAAACGATAAGCTTTTAGAATTTTTGAAAGACAAAGAAGTTATTGGAGTTTGCCCTGAAGTAGAAGGCGGCTTGCCTACTCCAAGAGATCCAAGCGAAAGAGTCGCAAATAAGGTCATTTCAAGCAAAGGTAAGGATGTAACAGCCGAATACCAAAAAGGCGCCGAATTTGCCCTAAAATTAGCCCAAGATAACAATGTTGATTTAGTCATCTTCAAAGCAAAGAGCCCTTCATG
>CAMOQV010000141.1 GCA_946623205.1 uncultured Clostridia bacterium | reverse complement strand
AAGAACAACATACCAAGACCAGCGTTAACAGATAATCCTGCAATTATTGATCCAAATGTTAATCCACCTTCAATATATAACTCCGTCAATATAATTGACGCTGCACAGTTGGGAATCAAGCCAACAAGCACAGCAAATATAGGTTGAACAGCATAAGATGATTGCAAAAATTCAGCAATCTTATCTTCGCCAATAAACATAATTATTGTTCCCAAAATTAAATTAATTACAAATACGTAAAGTGCAATTCTTAATGTCTTAAATATTGGGTTTTGCCATACAAATTTTGTAGAATTACCAGAACAATATGAACAATTACATGACATATTTATAGTCTTGTCTTTTTCTACAAATCTATTTGCTCTTGCCCCTTGATTAACTTCAAGAGAAAATGGTTCATCATATTCATCTTTTGTGACAGGTTCTTTAAATAATCTATTGTAGATAAATTGAACAAGATAGCCGGCTGAAATAGCAAATACAATCTTAACGGCAATTAGTAAAAGCATATCTAAAAGTATTTGTGGATTAGATACATTAGATAGCATAATTGGAAGCGCTTCATCTGAAGTTGCTATATAAATAGCAATTAAAGCACCAACTGTTAAGTTACCTTGAGTAAATAAATCCGTAGCTATTACAGAAAAACCACATTGTGGAATAATACCAAATAAAGTTGCAAATACAGGAGAAGCCTTACCCTTGAATATACTTGAATTTCCAAGCTTTATAACCTTTTTATATTCAAGAATTTCAATCAAATAATAAACCACTAAAAGGATAGGCACCATTTTTAAGGTGTCAAGAGTTGCATCCAATAAAACGTCTAACCACTCTTCCATATAAATCTCCTTTTTGCGAGGTTATTGTAAAACAATGTTAATCTTTTTGCAATAGGATATTGTTGTATTTTTTAAATATTAATAATATAATTTCGAAGGATATGGAAAAAAAATACGATTTTAAACGTGGATTTTTTGATGGATTACCAATTGGGCTTGCATACCTTGCAGTGTCATTTTCTTTTGGTATATACGCAGTTCAACACGGGCTACCTTATTGGCTAGCTACTATCCTTTCCGCATCTAATATTACATCTGCAGGTCAATTTGCAGGCGTTACAATGATGGCTGAACTTGCAGCTATCGTTGAAATATTCTTTACTGTTTTAGTTATAAATGCTAGATATTTTTTAATGAGTTTATCTCTATCTCAACAATTAGACGAAAAAACTCCAGCTTGGAAGCGTTTAATTATGGCATATTTCATAACTGATGAAATATTTGCTGTAGCTTCAATGTCTAGAAAGAATCTAAATTTTAAATATTTTATGGGAATAGCTATATTGCCACTTTTAGGATGGACTTTTGGAACGCTACTTGGTGGCTTAATTAATAATGCTCTTCCTGCATCTCTTCAAAACGCACTAGCCATAGCGTTATATTGTATGTTTATTGCACTAATTATTCCCCCTGCTAGAAAATCTAAAGGAATAGTCGTTTCAATAGCAATATCTGTTTTAATTACTTGCATCTTCTACTATACACCATATCTAAAAGACTATATCTCAAGTGGAATAAGAGTAATTATCGCATCAATAATCTCTGCAGCAATTACAGCTTGGTTATTCCCAATTAAAACTGAAGATGACGAAAATGCAAAAAGTGAAGATAAAAATAACGAGGAGGTAGAAGCATGCAATACCAAATAATATGCGTTGTCGTAATGGCACTTGCCTCATATATTCCTCGTTTCATTCCGATAACTTTTCTAAAGAAAAAGATCAAATCGAAATATATACAATCATTCTTATACTATATGCCATATGCTGTTTTAGCAGCTCTAACATTCCCTGCAATTTTTTATTCAACAGGAAACATCTACACGGCAACTATTGGAACAGTTATAGCTTTGGTATTATCTTTCTTTAAAGTAAATATGGCACTAGTTGCAGTTGTATGCGTTGGCGCTGTTTTTGGATTTTCGTTCTTATTCTAAGTAAAAAATTTTGTCATTTTCTTTACTTATTTGCATTATATCGTATTCTAAGTAAAGTTTTTGCCCATTTTCTTTACTTAAAACACATTATTTCACTTGTAAGTAAAGCATTTTATCACAAAGAAAATGTGGAAGCCTAAACTTCCACTTGATTATTCTGATTGTATTTATTAAATCTTGTTATAAAGTTCAGATATGATATTATCTGCTACTTCTTCAACTGGCACGTTGCTATCTACTATAGCATCTGCATATTTTGTATATAAATCGATTCTTTCTGTGTACATCTTTTTTATTGCATCTTCACCTTGAGATAAAGGACGTCCCTCGAAAGATAAATTGTTAATATTTCTATCCAAGAAAATTACAAAACCATTTTGCTTTAGAGCTTTCATGTTTTCTTCTCTTAAAACAACACCGCCACCTGTAGCAATAATGTAACCTTGTAGTTTTGCAACCTCGTTTACAACTTTAGATTCAACATCTCTAAAATATGGTTCACCCTTTTCTAAAATAATTTTAGAAGTATGCATTCCTTCCTTCTCGATAATAGTCTCGTCTGTATCTATAAATGGTCTATCGATTTTTTGCGCTAATGCTCTGCCGACAGTAGATTTTCCGCTACCTGGCATACCAATAATAACTATGTTAGTTTTACTCATTTTGATTTCCTCCACTATCTTATCAATAATATTATCATTCATTTTTGTACCAAAAAACAAGTCCCTTGCTTTTTT
>CAMOQV010000140.1 GCA_946623205.1 uncultured Clostridia bacterium | reverse complement strand
TGTAGTTTTCAACTACACCTACATTTTGTAAGTTTTGAAATTCTTTTATTACTTCTTCGTTATACATTGCCTAACTCCTTTAATAATTCTTCATAAATTGGAGACATTGCTCTTAATTGTTCAACTGTCTTTTTTAATACATCAACAGTATAATCTGCATCCTCGATTGTGTTTTCTTTTCCAAATGAAAATCTTATTGATCCGTGTGCTACTTCCATAGGGATTCCAATAGCTAAAAGTACATGGCTTGGATCTAAAGATCCAGATGAGCACGCACTGCCAGAAGATACGGCTATTCCATTAATATCCAAATGGAACAAAATTCCCTCTCCTTCAATACCTATAAATGAGAAATCTGAATTGCCTGGAATTCTCTTTGTTACATCCTTTGGTCCATTATAATAAATGTGAGGAATTTCTTTGATTACTCTTTCTACGAAATGGTCTCTAACGGCTTGAGTTTTCTTATTATTCTCATCCATATTTTTGATGGCCTTTTTCAATGCTTCTGCGCATCCTACAATACCAGGTGTATTTAGTGTTGAAGCACGTAGATTTCTTTCTTGTTCGCCACCATCTAAGAATCTTTGGATTCTTACACCATTCTTTTTATATAGTACACCAACGCCTTTTGGCCCATAGAATTTATGTGCAGACAAAGATAACATATCTACACCTAAATCTTGAATATCTACAGGAATATTTCCAACCGCTTGAACAGCGTCAGTATGGAATGCAATTTTATGCTCTTTTGCAATACTTGCCAATTCTTTAATTGGTTCAATTGTACCAATTTCATTATTTACCATCATTATTGTTATAAGGATAGTTGTATCCTTAATTGCAGCCTTTAGGGCTTGAGGTGTAACAAATCCTTCTTTATCCACATCAAGATAAGTTACTTCAAAACCATATTTTTCTAACTTTCTGCAAGTTTCTAAAACTGCTGGATGCTCAATCTTTGATGTAATAATATGATTACCCTTGTCTTTGTGTGCAAGCGCATAGCCTTTAATTGCCATGTTATCTGCTTCAGAACCACCTGAAACAAAATAAATTTCTGAGCTTTTACAATTTAAAGCCTTTGCTACATCTTCTCTTGCAGTATCAATAGCCGCAAGCGCTTCTCTACCAAAGAAGTGTTGAGATGAACCATTTCCAAATACATCAGAAAAATAAGGTAGCATCTTTTGTAAAACTTCGCTATCTACAGCTGTTGTTGCACCATGATCCAAATAAATCTTTTTCATATCTATTTCCTTATAATGCTCTCTAAGGACATTGAGTCCAATAAGCTATTCATTTGTTTATATAAATTTTCCCAAACAACGTGTGTTTGACAATTTGCAATTTTAGGACAAGAATTATTATCTCCAACGCAATTTACAATTACTAAATCATCTTCAAGTGTTCTTAATATTGAACCAACAGAAATATCTTTAGCATTTTCTACAAAGTATCCGCCATTAGCACCTCTAGTTGCTTTTACTAAATCAGCTTTTCTTAGTGCCAATAAAATTTGTTCTGTGTACTTATCCGAAGAATCAATTTGTGTAGCAATTGTAGATAAAGAGATTGGGCCTTTACCTTCTTCTTTTGCCAAATAGCACATCAATTTTAATCCATATCTTGCTTTTGTAGATAACTTCATTTTAATTCCTACTATTTTACTAGGTTAATTTTATTATACCAATAATAATGCTGTCAAGAGAAATCCTACTATATTTATAGGAATTATCAAATAATCAATAGCGATGCCACAACTAAAGTTGGAACACCAATAATAAAACCATATTTCATAAAATCTAAATACGAATATTTAATTTCGCTACGCTTTAGAATGTTAGACCACATAATACCAGCAAGCGCGCCAACTGGTGTTAATATTGCACCAATATTAGAACCGATAATTGCACCAAATACCGCCTTAAATGAAGCACCTTCTTGTAAAATCGATGAGAACAAAACGCTCATTGGAATATTGTTTAAGATATTTGCAAACAAAGCTGATGTTAATCCATACACTAATCCATCTTGTGACGATACTAATCCTTCATATATCTTAGTTGTTACTCCTTGATATTTTAAAGTAAGAACAATGACAAACATTGAAAGAACAAATGGGATAAGTTCAAGTGGCGCTCTTACTATCGTTTTTTCAAGTGGCGCAAATTTCTTTTTAGTTACAGCAATGTATACGCCTTCGCAAATAAATAAACTTATTGCAGCAGATAGCGATATAACCCACATCTCAATATCCACATAAGCACAAACACTTAAACCAATAATGCACAAAACAAGATGCGTAAGACCAATAATTAGCATATATTTATCCATGATCTTTACATCTGCTACAACTACATTTTCAATTGGATTTTTTAATTTTGTATAGAAAATCAAAATTAGTATCAAAAATGATGTTAATCCAGCACCAACCGTTGGTAATGCCATATGCTTTAAGTATTCAAAGAACGATACATTTAAACTTGTTGCTAGATATATATTTGTTGGATTTCCAATTATTAAGAACATACTCCAGGTGTTAGCTGCCACAAATTCTGCAACCAAATATGGTATTGGATTTATATTAGCTCGCTTACAGAACATACAAATAAATGGAGTGAATGTTAATATGATTATATCGTTAGACGTAAATACGGTCAAAATTGAAGCCAAAATATAAAGTGTGATAAACAACTTAAATTGGCTTCCCTTCGCCTTTTTAAGGGCCAAATTTGCGACATAGCTAAAGAATCCTATCTCATCTAAAAATACAGATATTAAAGTAAGAGTTATAA
>CAMOQV010000139.1 GCA_946623205.1 uncultured Clostridia bacterium | reverse complement strand
TTATTATTAGTCCCAAATGTTGCAGTTTTTGCTCAAGATATAGAAAATCCATATGAGATTTATGTTGATGCAACCGCAGCCGATGGCGGAGATGGTAGTGTAAACCATCCTTTTAAAACTATTCAACAAGCAAAAGAATATATAAGAACAATAGATAAAGCAGATAAAAGCGGAATAGCAGTTGCTATAAAAAGCGGCTTTTATTATATAGATGAACCAATTGTATTTAGCGAAGAAGATAGCGGAATAGAGAATTGTCCAATAACATATTATGGTGACAATTCTAACAATGGGAATAGACCTATTCTATCGGGCGGAAATATTGTAGAAGGAACTTGGAGTGACGAGGGAAATGGAATATATAGTATTCCATATGATAGAGATAAGAAACTTCGTGCGTTGTATGTTAACGGCCAAAGATGTTATATGACAACAAACGCAAAAACAGCTAGAGGCTTTGGTGGATACGGCTCTTATTCTGTAAGCAAGAATCAAGCTTCATGGGCATGGGATGACGTAGAAGCATATAAAGGTGTTACTTTAAATACAAAAGAGTTAGATTCAAACACAAGAAACCCAGAAGATATAGAGTTACTGACACAAACAACATGGAATACAACTATTGTTTGCGTAGATAGTTTAGAAAAGAACGGAACAATGGTAGATGCAAATCTACAAATGCCATATGGAGCAATAGCTCAAAACTTAACAAGCTCTAATGCGTTCAAGTTTACTGACGTTGTAACTATTAGCAATGTTTTTGAATGGTTAGACGAAGAAGGTGAGTTCTATTTTGATAAATCTGCTAAAAAACTTTATTACAAAAAAAGAGCAAATGAAGATTTAAATACTGCTCAAGTAGTTGTACCAAATAATGAAACCGTAATAAAGATTGAAGGACAAGATAAAGATCATCAAGTAAAATACTTGAATTTTAAATCTTTGAAGTTTGCATATACCGATTGGAATTTATTTGAAGTTGCAGGATCTCATGGTAGAGCAACAAATCAAGGTGCAGCTTCGATGGTAGCTTTATATGACGAGAATAAAGATGGAACCATTTTCCATGAATCAATATATAGAGCAAACGATGTAGGCCCTGCGGCAATTATGGTTTCAGCAGCAAACAATATTAATTTTAAAGATATTGTTATTGCGCATACGGGAAATGATGCAATATCAATGGTTAATGATGTTCAAGATTCAAGTTTTGAAGAAGGGATTATTTATGATATAGCAGGAACTTCTATGCTTATTGGACATCCACAACATATGTATATTGGAGATAAGGGAAGCAGTAAAGGTATTTTTTCAGACAAAGAGAAATATGAAATCTCTCAAGAAGCTTTATGTGAAAGATTATTAATCAAAAATACATATATACAAGATATAGGTGTTATGTTTGCAGGAAATCCTGGTGTCATGGTATACGCAGGAAAAGAAATCACTTTTGAAAAGAACACGCTAAAGAATGTTCCATATTCTGGAATAAGCATTGGATGGGGCTGGTGGAATCAAAATGGAGACGACGATTCTATTGTTCCAGGTGAAGCTATGGATTGCTTAGGCAAGATAACAATAAAGAATAATGCCTTTTATAACTGCTTAACAAAGCTTTCTGATGGTGGCGCTATTTACACGTTAGGCGCTATGCCAGATTCAATTATTAGCGAAAACTATATAAAGGACGTCGCTGTAGGCGCTCCAAAGCCAGATAAGGACAAGATAAGAGGAATTCACCTAGACGAAGGAACTGCTGGAGTATATGGCGAAAAGAACGTCATAGACGTAGATTCTAAATTTGCTTGTGTAGATTGTGGTTTATGGGGAAGACAACATGATAACGATTGGGATAACAATTATTCTAGAACAGATAGATACTCAACTTGGGATTGGGCACCAGGGTGCGATGTAACAAATAAGCATGTAAGCGAAGATGGCAATTGGGGAGATGAGGCTAATGCAATTATTGCAAATGCTGGAATAAGCCAAGATTTAATGTATAGAGTTGAAGAAGAAATCCCAGGTTTAAAGGCAGATGGAAAAAAGATTAATCTAGCATTGGTAATTTCACTATCTATAGTAGGGGCTGTTGCACTAATTGGTGGTATTGTTGCAGTGTATTTTGTGTTAAAAAACAAGAAGCAAAATGATGCAAAAAATGAGGAGAAAATAGCCTAAAGTTTTCGCAAAAAATCACCCATATTTTGACTATGCAAATTTTTATACAAATATGCATTCCCAAATTGTCTATTTTTTGCAAATTTTTGCCCAAAGTGTTGCACCCAAAATTGAGACATTTAAGGTAGACAAATTTAGAGTAAATCTAAGACGAAAATAGCCTAAAATCGGGCTTTTTGAGTAGTCACACTAAAAATGTGAGTTTTCCACACGAACATTTGTTTTTGTGGATAACTATGTGGATAACTGGCCTAAAATGTGGAAAAATGTCGGCAAAAAGGCATTTTCGAGTAAATTTTGGATAAAATTAGTTAATAATTTCACAAAACGAAAAAATCCATATAGGCATATACAAAAAATGTGTATAATTAAACCATGAGATCAATAAATATTAACGCAATTTTTGATGGAACGATTGTAGAGAATTTAAGGGAGCAAAATTACTCCTCATCACTATGTACGAGACTAAGAAAAAAGATGGGTTTAATCATGGTAAATTCTGAGCCTAAAAAGATTGTCGATAAAGTTAAGAAAAATGATGTCATTTCAATAGTGCTTGAAGATCAAGATATAAAGAAAGTAGATAAAGCAAATATTCCTATAAAAATAATATATGAAGATGAAGATTTGGC
>CAMOQV010000138.1 GCA_946623205.1 uncultured Clostridia bacterium | reverse complement strand
TGCAGACTCATGATTTTTATTATGATTTACCAAAAGAGCTTATAGCTCAAACACCTATCGAGCCTAGAGATCATTCTAGACTCTTAGTTTATCATAAGGACACAAAGGCTATAGAGCATAAACATTTTTATGACATCTTGGATTATTTAAGAAAAGATGATGTTTTAGTTATAAACGATACTAAAGTATATCCAGCAAGAATTTATGGAACTAGATTAGGGGAGAATGTTACTAAAGAACTAAATACAGAAGTTCTTCTTTTAAAGAGACAAGATTATCTAACTTGGGAATGTATCACAAGACCAGCAAAGAAATTAAAGATAGGTACAAAGATTAAATTTTCTGACGAATTAGTTGGAGAAGTAGTTGGCTTTGCAGATGAAGGTATTAGATATATTAAGTTCGAATTTGAGGGAATATTTGAAGATATATTAGATAGAATTGGACAAATGCCACTTCCTCCATATATCACAAAAAAGCTTGAAGATAAGTCTAGATATAATACAGTTTATGCAGAACATTTAGGATCTGCTGCAGCTCCAACGGCAGGGTTACATTTCACAAAAGAACTTTTACAAAAAGTTCAAGATATGGGAGTAACTATAGCTCACGTAACTTTGGATGTAGGTCTTGGGACTTTTAGACCAGTTAAAGAAGATGATATCCTAAAGCATAAAATGCATACAGAATCATACGAAATAACAAAAGAGAATGCAGATATCATAAATAAGGCGATTGATGAAAATAGACGTGTTATTTGCGTTGGTACAACATCTGTTAGAGTAGTAGAATCAATTGCTGATGAAACAGGACACGTTCGCCCATTTAAAGGCGATACAAATATATTTATTTATCCTGGCTATAAGTTTAAAGTTGTAAAAGGATTAATAACAAACTTCCACCTTCCTGAATCTACATTGATTATGCTAGTTTCAGCATTTTTAGGAAGAGAAGAAACACTTGATATGTATAAGGTTGCAGTTGAAGAGAAATATAGATTCTTCTCGTTTGGCGATGCAACACTTTTGATATAAGGAACATATGGAACAATTTAGATACGAAGTAATTCATACCTGTAAACAATCTGGAGCCCGTGTAGGTAAGTTATATACACCTCATGGCGTTATTGATACACCAGTATTTATGCCAGTTGGAACAAATGCATCAGTAAAGTCATTAACACCAGATGCAGTCAAAGACTGCAAGGCATCTATTATTCTTGCAAATACATACCATCTATTTTTAAGACCAGGTGAAGATTTGGTTGCAAAAGCTGGTGGACTTCATAATTTTATGAAGTGGGATAGACCAATCCTTACAGATTCAGGTGGTTTCCAAGTTTTCTCTTTATCTAAAATGAGAAAAATTACAGATGAAGGCGTTGCCTTCCAATCATATATTGATGGCAAAAAGTTATTTATGACGCCAGAACTTGCTATTGATGTTGAAGAAAAATTAGGCGCAGATATTATCATGGCATTTGATGAATGTACAGAAGGCCATGCGGATTATAAAACATCTAAAAAAGCTATGGAAAGAACATTGATGTGGCTAGATAGATGTTATAAACATCATAAAAGAGAAGATCAAATGTTATTCCCAATTGTTCAAGGGAATATGTATAAAGACTTAAGAGAGCAAAGTATCAAAGAAACACTAAAGTATGCAAAGTGCGGTTTCTCAATTGGTGGGCTATCTGTTGGCGAGCCAAAAGAAACAATGTATGATATTCTTGATTTCTTAAGACCATTCTATCCAGAAAATCAACCAAGATATTTGATGGGAGTAGGAAGCCCAGATTGTTTGGTTGAAGGCGTTATGAGAGGTATAGACATGTTCGATTGCGTACTTCCAACAAGAATTGCAAGAAACGGAACAGCTTTGACAAGAAACGGCAATTTGACAGTTAGAAATGGTGCATACAAAGAAGACTTTACTCCAGTTGAGGAAGGATGCGATTGCTATTGTTGTAAGAACTTCACTAGAGCTTATATTAGACATTTAATTAATGCAGATGAAATACTGGGTGGAGAGTTATTATCTATCCACAATATAAGATTCTTAACAAAGTTAATGGAAGACATTAGAACAGCAATTATGGAAGATAGATTCTTAGATTTTTATAATGAATTTACTTCTAAATATGAATGGGGCCACGGGGGAGAAAAGCAGGCTCCAAACCTAAAATAATATTTTACTTGCTAAAATACGATAAATACTATATTATTTAACGTGGATATTAAAAAAGGAGAACCTACATTATGAATACACTATATATCTTAGGAATGGACACACAAAGCATCATTATGTTAGCAGTACTTGGTGTACTTATGGTATTAATGCTAGTTATGTCTATCGTTCCACAAAGAAAGAGACAAAAAGAAGCACAAAAGATGATGAATTCATTAACAGCTGGTACAAAAGTTAAAACTATTGGTGGATTTATCGGCGAAATCAAATCAATCGACGGACAAAATATCGTTATCGACTTAAGCCCAAAGTGTGATGGCTCAAATCTATGCGTATTAGACAAGAGCGCTATCTACACAGTTATGCAAGTTGGTGCTAACGGACAAGTAGAAGAAGTTAAGCAAGAAGCTCCAAAGGCTTTAGACGATGTAGCTCCAGAAAAGGTTGATACAGAAGCTAAGAAAGAAGAAGAAAAGAAAGACGAAAAGATTTTCTAATTCTTAAAAAACTTTGAAATGAAAAGTGCTGAGAGTAAAATCTCAGCATTTTTTTATGCTATATAATATTATTCTTGTGTTATTTAAAAAAATATATTATTATATTTATGTTAGAAAAATCGGAGGATTAAATATGAAACACATTAATTCAATCGTAAAG
>CAMOQV010000137.1 GCA_946623205.1 uncultured Clostridia bacterium | reverse complement strand
CAAGAAGAGGAACCAAAAGAAGAAGAATCTATGGTTGCCGAAGAAAATGAGGAACTAAATACTGCTCCAGCTGCTGTTGAAGAAGTTGAGGAACAAGAAGTACAAAAAGAGACACAAGAAGAAACAAAAGTAGAAGCTCCAAAAGAAGAAAAGACAGATGTTGAAGCATTCATCTTAGAGCAAAAAGAATTAAATAAGAACATTGAAAAGAGATTAGAAGGAATTGATGACAGTCTAAAGATTATAGCTGATGCGCTAAAAGCATTGTTATATGACACAGTTCCTGCAGGTCAAACAACAATTGCTGTATCTACAAACGATGTACATGAAGTTCCAGCTCCTGTAGTTCAAGAAGAAGAACCACAAGCAGCAGATGGCGGAGATTATTTTGATCAAGTAGAAGAAGATCAAAAGATTGAAGATCAAAATGCACAAATCGCTGAAGATTATGCAGCAGGTTGGATTGCTACTGCTGACCAAGACACAAGAATCAAGCCAAAGATGAGTTTTGAGATGAGATTGCGTGTTGCGGACGACGATATTAAGAGATTCTATTCAGATATTAAGAATGAATTGTTATCTTATGGTATTCACGATAGAATTTCTCGTCATAGGGAAAACTTTAACCAAGGCCGTATAAATATTTGCCGTATGGTTATTAACGGAAAGACTCTAAAGGTTTATTTGGCAGTTGATCCAGAATCAATAGACAAGCGTTATTTCCACCATACAGACGTTGGACATAGAAAGGGCTTAGTAGAATTGCCAACAATGATTAACGTACGTTCAAAGGTTGCTGCAAGAAAGGTTAAAGAATTAATCGTTTTAATGATGGAAAGCTTAGTAATTAGCAAGAAGCCATACGAAGAAGTAGACTTTGCAAAAGATTTGACTGTAGATGGATTTACAACAGTTGAATGCAAGGGATATGACTATCTAGTAGAAAAGAGTATGACTTTAGATAAAGCAAAAGAATATCCAGATGGATTTGCTGCTCAATTACTTGAAATGGTTGAAGATAATGAATATCAAGAAAGATTCATTAAGACATCGCTAAGTATTGAAGATTTAGAAAAGAATTTCAAAGACGGCGATATCGTAGATATAGACAAGGTTAGAGAATTAGGCTTAGGCCCTGCAAATTCAAACTTCTTAAGCATTAAAGAATCAAAGAAGATGTCTAAGAAGTTAAAGGTATATGCAAATGAATATACGCCAGATGCAGTTAAGATGATTTGTCTATCTGGCGGTGAAGCATTCTTGGTTGTTCAACCAGAAAAGACTATAGAAGAAGTATAATTAGATTTATTAGAATTAAGAAAGTTGCTCGCTCGAGCAACTTTCTTTATACCTTAACAGCGATTGGCTTGTGTTCTAAATATTTGAATAGATATTTAAATCCGCAATTTTTTAACCTTTCAGTTATTTCTTTGTACATAAAGCATTGCTTTTCAATCTTATGTGCATCGGATGCGAATGTTAAAAGCTCGCCGCCTAGTTCTTTGTACCTTTTTATAATATCTAAATTAGGAAGCGTCAAATCGCCTGTATTTTCGGCGTGAGAGTTAATCTCAAGTGCTTTTCCTTTTTGAATAATAGTTTTTAATATCTCGTCTATTACGTCTTTTAAATCAGAATATCTATACATCTTATCTTCATATGGAGCCTTTCTTGAAACATAACCAATATGAGCTATTACATCATATGGATAAGGAACAAATAAAGAGTTATATATAGCTTTTGTATACATCATATAAGCTTCTTCTTTTGTCTTATCTTCAAAGAATTCTTTAAAGTAACAATCAGTAAAATCCACAAGATGTATAGAGTTTATTATTATATCTGTATTGTATTTTGCTAAATCTTTTTCATATAAAGGAGTGGCATCCTTCATATATCCACACTCAATACCAACAGCAAGTTCAATTTTGCCTTTGTATTCTTCTTTTAGTGCATGGATTTCTGTCATACAAGCATCAAGATCGATTTGTCTAATCTTATCTTTATGTCTTGGAGAGAACAAACAATCCCTATCACAGTGATCTGTGAATGCAAGGTACTCAATATTTTTAGAGATAGCGCTTTCTATTGCTTCTCTTGGGTCTTGAGTTGAATCATGTGAATATTTCGTATGTGTGTGGCAATCTATCATATCGAAAATATAGTAGCCTTTTTTAGAATATAAAGTCAAATTGTTGTATAATAGTATGTAAATTATGGCAACACATTTAAACAATTCTTGGGATATAAAATTAAAAGACGAAATTGAAAAGCCTTATTTTAATCAAATAAGGAATACGCTTTTAACGGAATATAAAACTCATAAAATTTATCCGCCAAAAGATAAGATATTAGCGGCGTTTGAATATACGCCATTTGAGGACGTAAAAGTTGTAATTATAGGCCAAGATCCATATCATGGCGAAGGACAAGCAAATGGGCTATGTTTTAGCGTTACAAAGGGCGTAGATTTGCCCCCATCTCTTCAAAACATTTATAAAGCACTAGATTATGATTTGCATATACCACCAGCAAAGAGCGGAGACTTATCTAAGTGGGCAAAGCAAGGAGTCTTGTTGCTAAATGCAACGCTTACCGTAAGAGAAGGAGAACCTTGTTCTCACTCAAAGATTGGCTGGGATAAATTCACAGATAGCGTAATTAAGATGTTGAATGAATCTAATCATCCAATTGTATTTATGCTATGGGGCAATTTTGCTAGAAAGAAAAAAGAATTAATAACAAATCCAAAGCATTTAATCTTAGAGAGTGTTCATCCATCACCTCTATCTTTCTCTAGGGGCTTTTTGGAGTGCAGACATTTTTCAAAAGCTAATGATTTTTTAAT
>CAMOQV010000136.1 GCA_946623205.1 uncultured Clostridia bacterium | reverse complement strand
CCTCTAACTTCCATTAAAAACTTTGTTTTTTCTGGATATGTTCCAACGACTTTATCGCTGATTCTCTTACAAATTACAACATCATCGGAAATCAATCTATGTCCACGTTGAACAAGTTCAAGCGCAGCTTCTGATTTACCCATACCTGATTCACCAGTAATTAAAACGCCGACACCTGCAACATCCATTAATGTGCCATGGATTGTTGTCATTGGGGCTAGGATTTCTTCTAGGTAGTTTGAAATGATGTTTGATAAATATGTTGTTGTAGATTTAGCTCCCATTAAAGGAATATGATATTTTGCTGCCATCTCAAATTCGTATTCAGATGGAGAAATACCTCTTGAATAGATAATGCAAGGAATGTGTTGTGAGAATAAGCTTTCAATTGCTTGTTTTCTCTTCTCTTCCTCAATTGACTTTAAATAATAGTGTTCTGCATTACCGATAAGTTGAATTCTAAAGTATCCAAAATACTCTTTAAATCCAGCCAAAAACAAACCTGGTCTGTTAATTAAAACAGATGTGAATGACAAATATTCTGTTTCATCACCAGACAAAAGTTCAACGTTGCACTTCTCGCAAAACTCATGAATCTTAATTTGAACTGGTTCTAAATCTTCGTAATTTAACATATTTTTCCTCTTGCCCTCTAACTTTTATTATATCAAAGGAATATATTTCAATACAATTGAATATATTTTTAGTCCATACAGAACTTGTTGATAATATCCGCAATTGGGCTATCATTACAAGATGGCGCTATATATTTTGCGTGCACCTTGACTCTTTCTAATGCGTTTTGAGTTGCAACACCAAGTCCTGCAACTTTTATCATAGATAAATCGTTATCTGAATCTCCAACACAAATAACATCATCCATATCTATTCCATAATGTTTTGCAACATATTCTACAGCAGTTCCCTTATTGATTTCTTTTGGCATAATCTCAATTAAGAACTTTCTAGATTCGCAGAAAACTGCGTCCCCATTTAAAGCTTTTTCACCGCCTTCAATAAACTCTTTAATGTGAGCTTCTTCTGTCATAATCAAAATCTTAGATGGCTTCTTTTGAACCTTATCTAAAAACTCTTGAAGTGTACAATCAAGAATGTGTGGCTTGATCTTTAAAATGTTACAAAATGCTTCTCTATATTCTGGCAATCTATCCAAAAAATATACTTCATCATCAATGTACAGCATAGCTGTAATTTGAGGATTGATCTTCATGTAATCGTAAATATATGAAATAATTCTAGAGGCCAAATCCAAAGAGATAAGTTCTCTAAATAGAGGTTGCTTAGTGTTAACATCATAAACCTCTGCGCCTTGAGAAACGACTATCATATCGCTCTTTACATTCATAGCTTTTAGATATGGATAAATAGAATTAAATAATCTTCCTGTTGAGATAAAGAACTTCCCGCCTCTTTTTACATAATCGTCAATTGCGGCAATATCCTTTTTAGACACCTCAAAGTTGTCTGAGAATAATGTACCATCAAAATCTGTAAATAAAGCTTTATATTTCATACGTATTTATAATATATTTTTAAAAAATATAAGTCAATCAATGGAAGTGGTCATAAATATTTTGAGCAGATCTTCTATCGATTCCTTGAATCATATTTAATTCTTCAACTGACGAATTTTTAATCTCTTCTATTGATTTAAATTTAGCGCGAAGTATGCCAATCTTTTTAGGCCCAAGTCCTGGGATATCGTCAAGTTCAGACTTTGTCTGACGTTTAAGTCTTTGAGATCTATGGAATGTTATTGCAAATCTATGTGCCTCATCTCTTATTCTTTGTAAAAGCTTTAATGCATATGAATTTCTTGGAAGAACATATGGTGCACTTCTTCCTGGCACATAAACTTCTTCTTCTCTTTTTGCAAGAGAGATAACTTCTATATCTGAATGAAGTTCATCCATTATCTCTTTAACTGAGCTTAGTTGTCCCTTACCACCATCGATTACAAGTAAATCTGGAACGGCTGAGAAGCTTTCATCTTTATCGTCAAATTTTGTCAATCTACGAAGTAGAGTTTCCTTTAAAGACGCAAAATCGTTATTGCCTTCAACTGTCTTTATCTTGAATTTTCTATATTGAGATTTTGCAGCTTCCCCATTTATTGTTACTACCATTGAAGCAACTTTATCTGTACCTTGAATATGCGAAATATCGTAGCACTCCATACGAATTGGTAACTTCTTTAAATGCAAATATTCTTGAAGCTGCATGATGGCTCCTAAAGTTAGATTGTCTTTTCTTTCTTTTTGAGATAAAGATTTTTCTAGATAATCGTTTGCATTGTTTTGAGCTATATCCACAAGTTGCTTTCTTGCGCCTTGATGTGGTGTTATAACGTTTACTTTAGATCCCTTCTTTTCTGTTAGATATTCAGATATGATGTCTGCGTCCTCAAGTGGCATAGCAACCACAACTTCATCTGGAATATATTTAATATTGTCGTAGAAGGATATGATGTAGTTGGATAAAGCTTGCTCTTGAGTTAATGACAAATCATTAATGATTTGCTTATCTGAACCAAGAAGCTTACCGCCTCTAACAAACAATACATCTGTAACAGTATTTAAGCCGTTTGTAGCGATGGCAAATATATCTAAATCAAAATCTCTTGGAAGCGCAGTTACTTGCTTTCTAATTAGCTTATCTAAAGTCTCAAGTTTCTTTTTGTATAGCATAGCTAATTCAAATTCTTCAGCTTCTGATGCATCTTGCATTTTCTTAGTCAAAATTTGCTCAACTTCTTTATCGTTCCCATTTAAAAAGTCTATGACTTTATCTATGATTGCCATATACTCTTCTTTTGTTATATTACCAATACATGGCGCTAAACATTTTTTAATATGATAATTCAAACA
>CAMOQV010000135.1 GCA_946623205.1 uncultured Clostridia bacterium | reverse complement strand
TTTATAGTTAAATATTTTGAGCTTTTAGCTCCAAATTTTGTAATACTATTTGCTACAATTTTTGTTTCTTCATCTTCTCTAATACTTAATCGTCCTTCAACTAAAATAACACTATCCTCAACTAATAATTCTTGTGCTGCTAGATAGCTATTTTCAAAAACAATAATTTCGCAAGATCCATATAAATCTTCTAGAGTAACAAATGCCATTATCTTGTTTGTTTTGGTATACTTTTTCTTTACACTACTAATAATTCCGGCTATTTTTACAACTTGTCCATCTTTGAATTCAGATTTTTCTGCTCCTTCTTCATCTTCCACAGCCTCTTTCATTTTAAAAGTATTAATTGTTGTTTGATTTTCAATTTCAGATCTTAAAGATTCTAGTGGATGTCCAGTTATATATAAACCAAGCATTTCCTTTTCCATAGAAAGTAGCTCTTTATCAGAAAACTCTTTCATTATCGTATAGTTGTTTTTAATTTCATCCAAATTTTCTTCATCTTCGCTACTTCCCATAGCCATATCGAACATGCTAATTTGGTCTTTATATCCTTTTTTATTAGATGAGTTTACCGTATCAACAATATCTTCAAATGAAGCAAGAAGTGTTGCTCTTGTTTGATTAAATTCATCCATCGCTCCAGATTTAATTAAACTTTCAATACACTTTTTATTAACAGAGTCATTTTGCATTCTTTCACAGAAATCGCCTAAATCTTTGAATGGACCATTTTCTTCTCTGTTCTTAACTATTGCATCCAATACAGTAAATCCAACATTTTTAATACTTCCTAAACCAAATCTAATCTTACCATCTTCAACAGTAAATTTTGTAAAACTTTTATTTATTTCTGGTTTTAGAATATCAATATGATGACGTTTACATTCATCAATATACATTGGAACTTTATCTAAGTTACCTAAGTAACTATTAAGTGTTGCAGCCATAAGCTCTGCTGGATAATATGCTTTTAAATATGCAGTTCTGTATGATACAACAGCATAAGCAGCAGCATGTGATTTATTAAATGCGTATTTAGCAAACTCAGCCATCTCATCAAATATCTTATTTGCTGATACTTCATCTATTCCATTTCTAACACATCCTGGAATAACAATATTTCCATCTTCATCAACTTGACCATGAATAAAATACTCACGCTCTTTTGCCATTACATCAAGCTTTTTCTTACCCATAGCACGTCTTACTAAGTCGGCTCTACCAAGTGAATAACCTGCAAGCTCACGTACTATCTGCATTACTTGCTCTTGATAAACCATACATCCATATGTTACCTCTAAGATTGGTTTTAAACTTGGATGCGTATACACTGCATGCTCCGGATCTTTTTTATTTGCAATATATCTTGGAATTTGATCCATAGGTCCCGGACGATATAAAGAAACTCCGGCTATGATATCTTCTAGACAATCTGGTTTTAATTCCTTCATGAAGTTAGTAATCCCTTGGCTTTCGAACTGGAATATACCAACTGTTTCCCCATTTTGCCACAATTTATATACTTTTGGATCATTCATTGCTTTATCATATTCAACATCAATTCCTCTAGTTTGTTTAACTAAATCAACTGTATCTTGAATAACTGTTAAAGTTCTTAATCCCAAAAAGTCCATCTTAAGTAGACCAAGCTCTTCAAGTGTTGTCATAATAAACTGCGTCGAGATCTGATCATCTCTTACATATAATGGAACATATGTATCAACTGGCTCTTTTGTAATAACAATACCGCACGCATGAGTTGAAGCCTGTCTTGGAAGACCTTCTAGTCCCATTGCAATATCTAAAAGCTTCTTAATATTCTCATCGCTCTCATAAAGTGTTCTTAATTCAACATTTTGTTCCATTGCTTTTTTGATTGTAATATGAATTTCATTTGGAATCATCTTAGCTAATCTATCAGTTTCAGCATATGAAACATCTAGAGCTCTACCAACATCTCTAATTACCATTCTCGCTGACATTGTTCCAAATGTAATAATCTGAGAAACATGGTCATGTCCATACTTTCTTCCAACATAATCTATAACTTCTTGTCTTCTTTCATAACAAAAATCAACGTCAAAATCAGGCATACTAATTCTTTCCGGATTTAAAAATCTTTCAAAAATCAAGTTATATTTAATCGGATCAATATCTGTAATTCCAATAGCATATGCAACAATAGAACCTGCACCAGAACCACGTCCTGGGCCTACTGGAATTCCTTGTGATTTAGCATAATTAATATAATCCCACACAATTAAGAAGTAATCTACATATCCCATTTTCTTAATTACAGATAATTCATATTCAGCTCTGTCTAATATTTCTTTTGTTAAACCACCTTCACCATATTTCTTTTTTAATCCTTCATCACATAGATGTTTAATGTAATCGTAATGAGTTTCAAATTCTTCTGGTACATCATAATTTGGCAATATAGTATGACCAAATTCGAATTCAACATTACACTTTTCTGCGACTTCAACAGTATTTGCTAACGCTTCAGGAATATTCTTAAAATATTCTTCCATTTCTTCTGGTGATTTAATATAAAAATCATTTGTTTCAAATGACATTCTATCATCATCTGTCATTCTCTTTCCTGTTTGAATACATAATTGAACTTCATGATTGTAATAATCATCTTTAGTTAAATAATGCGCATCATTAGTTGCTACCAATTTGATTCCTAGCTTACGAGATAATTGTATTAACTTTTGATTCACTACAATTTGGTCTCTGATACTATTTGCTTGAATTTCTAAATAATAATCATCACCAAATAGATTTTTATACCACAAAGCTTTTTCTTCAGCCTTTTCTATTCCCTCTCTTATTATAGTTTGCGGTACTTCTCCTGCTAAACATGCACTACAACATATTA
>CAMOQV010000134.1 GCA_946623205.1 uncultured Clostridia bacterium | reverse complement strand
AAATCCATAGCTGGGCCTTTATCAAAATACAAATCTACACCAAAAGCTGATTTATAATCATAACTTTGGTCATCCCAAACTTCTGTTCCATCTCTATTTTGCAAGCAATCGCAGCAGAACCAAATAGGAGAATTATCTTTAATTTGTGCTATGCACAACTTTTCCATATCATCATATGATACGTTTAGATATAATTCCTTTTTACCATACATACCAAAGCTATATCTATCTGTATACAATTGGTTGAATTTCAACTCCTCTTTTGGATATGTTGTAATTCTTACAAATTGATTTAGATAATCTTCGCCAAGGTACTTATTATAGAACTCTTTTGGTGTGCCTTTAAAATGCTCGTATTTTTTAACCTTTAGCGTATTGTCGTCCTTTTTCTCGTCGTTATCCTTTTTCTTGCTCTTATCGGCGATTTCAAAGTAATATTCAAACTTATCATCAGGTACGCCATAGTTTAAAGCAATAATCTTGTATGCTTTTTTATTTGCTTTCTCAACTTCCCCTTCGAATTCTTCTCTTGAATCTTTATTGTTCTTCTTTCTAAGTTCAATATATGCATATACAGTTTGGCATACTAACGAAGTTAGAAGATTGTTCATTAATCTTGTTTGAGATGATGTAATGCTTTCTGGGAATACTTCTTTTGGTACGATACCGTACTTGTTTACAAGGTTTACAAATATTCCCCAGTTTCCGCCATCTTGAGAGATTTGAGCTAAATGATCTGTCAATTCATAATCTGAATACTTAAATTCCCCTTTTTCTGCATATTGCTTTTCTACTAAATCCATTAAAACTCTAACATCGTTGTTGAATTTTTCGATTTTATCGTAAAAAGCAAGATAAGATTGAGATAATTCAAAATCATCTAAATCAAATTTTCTAATAATTTCTTCTCTAAGTAGATTACATCCTGCAAATAGCCAACATCTTCCAGATGCTTTTTGATTAGTAATTCCATGAGTTTTTATTTCATGAGAAAACATCATCTTAGTATCTAAAGTTCTCAATCTTCTTCTTGAGATAACTTTTTCTATAGTTGATGTAGATAATGCATTTTGAAGTATGTAGTTTTTATCGTCTTTTAAATATTCTTTCTTTAATTTTGCTAATGTTTCTAAACTAATATCTTTCATATGTCCTCCGAACATCTATATGATTATATCATATCTTTTTAGATTGGACGGAATAATTTGATTTATAGCTTATCGTACTCTCCATATTCACAGCCAACATTTTTGCATTCAATTTCGTCAATAAGTTTGCCAAAAGAATACAATTTAACTGTTCCTACGCCATTTCCGCCATTCCACAATCTATTATGAAGTTTCTTACCGTTTGGAGCTTCATAGTTTATAAGCAACATATCCTTTTTCTCGCATGTAATATCTGTAACCATCTTTTTAGTCCATGTCTTTTGCTCTACATGCCAAATAATTTGAGTATCTGTTTCTCTTCCTTCGAACTTTGTTCGAGTTAATGTCCAGAACTTTGAGAAGTTAAATTCATAGCACTTGCCTTCATAATACATTGCAGATAATAGTTTTCTATTCAAAGCAATAGGTCCAATTTTTGGTCTACCGCCACCTATATCAAAAACAGAATTTAAAAGTTGTTTATTTTCCTTTTTAGAATATAGATTGTTTGAAGATAACCAAACCCAAGGTGATGTGAAATCTTTACCCCAGTTTTTGTCCGCATATCCATATGAATAATCTTTGATAACTAAATATTCTCTACCATTATATGTAATAGATCCTGAAAATTTAGATTTCATGCCTTCGGCATGCCAAAACATCTCAAACAACTGTAATTTTCTGAATAATCCTGATGCGCCATAGCCAACATTAAAAGCTATTTCTTTTTCTATCTCAAGATTCCAAGAAATCTCTCCTGCATCTGACATATATTCAGGATGAGCTTTTGCCTCTTCTTTCGTTACCTTTATATGGCCATATGTCTTATATTCATTTATAAAGCAATCGTCGGCTTTAATTTCATATGGGCAATCTTTCTTAATATCAAAGTCCTTCCAAGCAAAGAATCTATGCAATTGAGCCTTATTTTCGCCCCAAGTACCAACATTAACCATCAAATATGATGGTCTTATTCCCTTTTCTTGATTTTCTTTTAATTGTCCAAATACTGGATAATCTTTTTGAAGTGCTGGATTACAAACAAAAAATTCAATATAGAAAGGTTTTTCTTCTTTTGTTTCTTTATCTATGGCAGTAAATGAATGCCACCACCAATCGTATCCCCTTTTTGCTTGTCCGCCATATAATTGAAATGTATTACGTCTTTGATCCTTCTTGTTAAACATGATGCCACCTCTTTTAGAAAAAAAATTAGATATTTTGACCTAACTTATATGCTTTTTCTAATCCTTCATTTCCATTAATTTCATTTGAATCTGTAACGCCACCAACAAATAAAATGTCTTTTAGTGTTACGTTATCAAAACAATCTACCCAGCCTTGGATACCTTTAATTGTTCCTTCTGGAGTAAATTTTTCTTCCTCAGTTGCAGTAATTAGCCCATAAACATCTCTAAATTTATAATCTAAATTATATAAACAGTTTGCTCTATCTATTAAAGTCTTCATTTGTCCAGACATAGAATAATAATATACAGGTGTTGCCCAGACTATAACATCAGATTCAAGCATTTGTTGTACGATTTCGTTTGAATCATCTTTAATTACACACTTACCAATCTTTTGGCATGCAAAACAGCCTTTACAGAATTTAATATCCTTATCTTTTAAAGAAACTAAGCTAACTTGATGCCCTGCATCTTTTGCACCTTTTTCAAATGATTTTGCTAATAAATCTGAATTTGATCCATTGTGAAGTGATGTTGATATAATTAAAACTTTTTTCATTGCCCCCTCCAAGTTGTTAAATTAATGTCCTATATGATTATATCATATGTTGAATA
>CAMOQV010000133.1 GCA_946623205.1 uncultured Clostridia bacterium | reverse complement strand
CATTAGAAGTAATGATTGCATTAATCTTATCAACAACTGCTTGCTTTTGATCTTCAGCTAAATCGTTATCAACGATATATAAAAGCTCGTACTTGTTCATGCTTAATACCTCCTCTTGGTCTAGTGTCCCCTACCTCGATGTAGGAGCAAGGATTTTGAACAAAAAATATTATATATTCAAAATGTATTATAAATATATCATTATAAATATTTAAATGTAAAGCGATTTTACTTGCGTTCTAAGATTCATTATTCTTTAAGTTAAAGCCAAAAGTGTCGAGTATATTCGACGGTTTTATATATTTTTTGTCGAGTATATTCGACATAACACTGTGAGTACAAAAAAATATAGGGCTCTTGCGAGCCCTTGCATATTTACATATTCTTTTCTAAAAGCTCAATTGAGAATCTCAATCTTCTTAATGTTTCTTCTTTTCCTAAAAGATCTGCCATTTCGGTAGCTCCACCTGGAGTTGAAGCAGCTGCGGTTATTGCTAATCTTAATGGTAAGAAGATTTGACCTGTCTTAATTTGCATTTCTTGAGCCGTGTTTGTTAACAATTCTTTTAGATAATCGTTTGTCCAGTTTTCTACCTTTGGTAGAATCTCTTCGCATTTCTTTAGAGCCATCAAAGCGATTTCTTTTGTTATCTTCATCTTCTTGTTTTCAAACATTTCTACATCATATTCGCCAAACTCTTCCAAAAAGTTTATCTTTTCTGGGATATCACTAAAGATTTCTGTTCTTGGAATTAATAATTCAGCAAGTTTTCTATAGTCATACTTTCCTGCAACCTTACTTGCATCAAAATATGGTGTAGCATATTTCAAGAACTCATCTATAGATAATTCTTTTATATATTCTCCGTTTAACCAACGCATCTTTGCTTCGTCAAAAATACTTGGAGAGTGAGAAATACCATCAACATCAAATTGTTCTAGCATTTCTTGCATTGTCATCTTTTCTTGGTTAGACTTTGGAGCCCATCCTAAAAGAGCAATATAGTTAACAATAGCTTCTGCTAAATAGCCTTTCGCTATAAAGTCTTCAAAGTTAGCATCTCCATAACGCTTAGATAACTTTCTTTGAGCATCCTTCATAATTGGAGATAGGTGCATATAGTGTGGTCTTTCCCAACCAAATGCATCATACATTAAATTATATTTTGGAGTTGAAGATAAATATTCAACACCTCTAATAACATAGTTAATCTTCATTAAGTGGTCATCTACAACGTTTGCAAAGTTGTATGTTGGCATACCATCTGTCTTTATTAAGATCTCATCTTCCATATCCTTATTTGGAACAGAAATGTGTCCAAATACCATATCATCGTATTCAGATATGCCTTCTTCTGGAATGTTTTGTCTAATAACATATGGTTCGCCAGCTGCTAATCTTCTTTCTACTTCTTCTTTTGAAAGACTCAAGCAATGCTTGTCGTATTTACCAATACCATTTTCATCTTTTAGCGTAGCTAATCTTTCTTTTGTACAGAAGCAATAATAAGCACCACCCTTTTCAACTAGCTCTTTTGCATATTTTAAATAAATATCCTTTCTTTCACTTTGGATATATGGTCCATATCCCTTATCCTTATCTGGACCTTCATCGTGTTCAATGCCAGCCTTCTTTAGTGTGCTATAAATAACATCAACAGCGCCTTCAACATATCTTTCTTGGTCTGTGTCTTCAATTCTTAATACAAATGTTCCATTATGTTTTTTTGCCCATAAATACGCATATAGACAAGTTCTTAGGTTTCCTATGTGCATAAACCCTGTAGGGCTTGGGGCAAATCTTGTTCTAACTGTTTCCATGTTCTAAATCCTTTGTCGTTTAATAATCCTTATTAAGAATATCATAATTGTAAGATTTTGTGTATAATAAAAGCAATGATTAATTATATTAATAACGTTTTGAATGATACCCTAAAACTTGTGGCTATCGATAGCGTTCAAGCAGAACCTACCGATTTATCTCCTTTCGGGGATGGCGTAGGCAAGTGTTTAATTGAGATTTTGAAAATCGCATCATCTTTAGGATTTGAAACCAAAAACGAACAAGGATATTACGGAACAGCAACTATTGGCGAAGGCGAAGAATTCGGCATTTTAGGCCATGTTGACGTTGTCCCATATAAAGACCAGACTTGGACGAAAAAACCTCTAGGAGAGATTATTAACGGCGTTCTATACGGACGTGGCGTTCTAGATGATAAAGGTCCTATCCTATGTTGCTTATACGCAGTATATAAATTGATCCAAGAAGGATATAAACCAAAGAAGAAAATCAAATTCATTTTCGGCGGCAATGAAGAAAGCGGCTGGAAATGCATCGAGAGATATAACCAAGTTGAGAAAATGCCTGAGATAGGTTTTTCTCCAGATGCAGACTTTCCTGTTATCTATTCTGAAAAAGGTATTCTTCATTTAAAAGTATCTTTGGATAAACCTGAAGAACTTCTATCTATTCAAGCTGGATCTAGACCAAATATGGTAATAGATAAATGCTTAGCTCAAATTAATAAAGAATTACCAAAGCCAACGGATATAAATGTATGTGCAAGCATAGAAAATGGCAAAACAAACATTAAAACTTATGGAATGGGCGCACATGGCTCAACTCCAGAAAAGGGCGATAATGCATTTATTCATACACTTCACTATCTAAGCGATACATTAGGTGGCGTATATACAAAGATATTTAATTTGTTGTATTCAATAAAAGGCGAAGGCTTGTGGATTAATTGCGAAGACGACAAATCTGGTGCCCTTTCTTTAAATGTAGGAATAGCTAGCATAGAACAACAAAAATTGTGTATGTATTTAGATATTCGCTATCCAGTAACGTTTAATCATATAGATATTTTCAAT
This sequence comes from uncultured Clostridia bacterium, assembly GCA_946623205.1. Taxonomy (GTDB): domain Bacteria; phylum Bacillota; class Clostridia; order Christensenellales; family UBA3700; genus UBA3700. The sequence goes on along the minus strand of CAMOQV010000133.1, from coordinate 100 downwards.
AGAGTTACTAAAGCTTTCGATTTTGCAAACGTTGAAATCGTTAGCCATCAACCACCTTTATATGTAGACAAGGATGATTCTCTCGTACAAAAGTTATTGG
>CAMOQV010000132.1 GCA_946623205.1 uncultured Clostridia bacterium | reverse complement strand
CTGAAAGATGTAATCTTTGCTCTAATTTCTTATAGATAAATGAAGATAAAACGCACCAGAACATATCTGTTGGTAAGAATATTAAAAATCCTGATACAAATAATGTATGTGCTGTTAAATTCTTATTTACTATAAACTTATATAAAATTGTCCAATATCCAAGACCAAAGATGTATACAATTAGTTCATATAATAGAACCAATAAAAGTATATTTATATACTTTTTATCTTTTAGATATGACATAGCAAAACCAACTATTACACTACCAAACAAAAAGCCAATCAAATATCCAAATGATGGATTAAATACATATGAAAAGCCTCCACCTGAAGCAAATACTGGAAGGCCTAAAAGTCCCATTAAAACGTATATTGCAACAGCAATAACTGCCTTCTTTTGCAAAATTAAAGTGATTGTAAAACACATAAACATTTGAAGTGTAATTGGAACTATTCCAACTGGAATTTTGATTAATCCTCCAACTACAATTAATGCTACAGACAAAGCAATTTTAGCTAGATCTCTTGTTGCCATTTTTGCCTTCGTGTTCATTTAATTCTACCTCCAAGTAACCTATTAATTAGTTTAAATATTTCTCTATATAATAAATCATATAGCACAAATGCTATAAAACATGCAAACACTAATAGTGGCATTGTCCATTCAATGTTTAAAACGCTAAAATCTGCAAGCGTTAAATTCATCAATGCATATAGCCCCCAAAATACTAACGCAAAGTATGCAATCTTACAAAATACATTAATACTTATTTTAATCCATTTGTTAATATTTAACTTTTCAAACATATAAAAATCCAAAAGCCATTGGATTATTGCATATAAGCCATAGAACATAACAAAAGGAAGCATTCTAATATTTCCTACAAAAAAGGCCACCAACGAGGCGACAATGTAACTTAGAATTGCAGATATAATATTTCTTTTAATTAATGGAAGCGATATTGACAATGCGCCTAAAATATAAAAAGGTAAAGTAGCAAAAGAAATATAAATTGCGCCTATTACAAATACGATTGCAAGAGCCGCAGAAATACCACTTAATGCAACATCTTTACCTGTTAGTTTTTTCATTTTTTAGCAACAAGGAATACAATCCCCGCCCATACACTCACAGCAAGTATCCGCACAACATGCACAAGACAAAGCGTTACAACATGCAGTTGATGTATCCATATCTTGACCTGCCATATTTGGATTAGCATATCCAGCACGTGATCCCATATTTTGAGTCTCTTCTGTGCTTTCTTTTTGCGAGTTATTATTCATAACCTTATTTAATCTATCTAGTGTGTCTTTATATTTTTGGTTAGATGGGTCTAAATCACATGAGATTTCTAATTGAGTCTTAGCTTCAGAATGCCATTGTTTTTTGAAATAGATATTTGCTTGTTGATAATGCCATTCAGCATCTCTAGTTTCGCACTTATCTAAAAGCTCTTGAGCTTCGTCTAATCTTTTATCTTTGATAAGCGATTCTACTTCCCCATATGTGCTACCATATGTTTCTTTAGATTTTTCATTAGCGATGTCTATTAGACAATCTTCGTATGCAACTTCAATTTTGTCTAACATTTTTGCCGCATTAGCACCAACCTCACCATCTTCAAATCTTAAAGCTTGGTATTTTGCTTTTTGCGCCTTGTATGCTTGCTCTACTTCTTCTTTAGTAGCGCCTTTTTCTATTCCCAAGATTATATACGGATTCTTTTGCATTTTTCGCTCCTTGATAAAATCTCTTCTGTTTTAGCTTTTATACCATACCACAATATATTTGTTAGTACACCTTCATATTTTTTTACTTTTAACTTATTAAAGTTATCAACAATATCTTTATAACAACTCATAAGTATAAAATTCAATTCATCATGTTTATCGATTAAGAATGTCTTTTTATCAATGTAATCATAATCAAATAAAAATAAATTAAATTTTTTATCTTTATAATCTTCATCGATATCATCTATAGCATCGATTATATATACCCATTTACCCAGCGCATACATCATATCACCAATAGAATCATCGTATTTTTCATTAAACAATTCTTTAGATATCCCTTTCATTATGTTTGCGAAAGGATCTGCAACCATATCGACAGATTTGCATCCTTGAGCTTCTAATTCGCGCAATTTTGCATATCCTCTATCAACTAGGCTATCTACATTTTGAAGGTTCACTTTTGCTTTTTTATAGTGCTTTTTTAAAATTAGTTTATCAAACATCCATTTAGATGCGGATTTATTATCTTTAATATCATCTACACACTTATAGTGCCCTAAGATATTATTTACATCAACTATTACTTCAGTATATTCATCATCTTTTACTATAGGCTTCTTCTTAAAAGGTCCTAAAATACAAGTTTCTTCTTTTATTACAACATCAACATCAAATAATGAATGATATAAAACATTTAAAAATGTTATATCGTAATTCGTTGTAAACCTCATTACTTGATTGCACTTTTTGCCGATGCTCTTACATAGTCCACAATAGAACGCTCTATATTGAGCATAGTCCTTCATGAACATATTAGGCTTATCTGGCAAAACGTAACCAAACATTATAAAGTTACAAATCCTATAGCCTTTTTGAATCTATTTAATGTATCAGCGGCAATAGCTTGAGCTTTCTCTGCACCTTCTTTTGCACACTTCATTAAATAAGCTTCATCTTTAATAAGATGGTTATATTCATCTTTCATAGGTTTTAACATTTCGCAAACAGCTTCACCTGTTCTAACCTTTAGATGTCCATACATTAAACCATCAAATTCTTTTACAACCTCATCTATGCTCTTTTTTTGAGCAACAGCTAAAATTGTTAATAGATTTGAAACACCTGGCTTGTTTTCTGGGTCAAATCTAATTTCAGTTTCAGAATCAGTAACAGCGCTCTTGAATTTCTTCATAATAGTTGCGTCGTCATCTAAAACAGATATATATGATTTTGGATTCGGATCAGATTTACTCATCTTAGATAAAGGATCTTGAAGCGACATAACCTTTGCGCCAACTTTTGTTAAAACGCCTTTTGGAACAGTAAAGATATCTCCATAAATACCATTTACTCTTTCTGCAATATCTCTTGCGATTTCAA
>CAMOQV010000131.1 GCA_946623205.1 uncultured Clostridia bacterium | reverse complement strand
AAGGGAGACAAATATGCAAATGTACTTCCAAACTTTGTTATCAATGTAAAGATTGATACATCAAAGATTGGTAGCGTAGATATCGAAAATCCAGATACATATTGCGCAAGTGTAACAATTAATGGCATGTCAGAAGAGGTTTTAGAAGACTTCAAATTAATGTGCCAAAGATTAGGTATTACTGAATTTGATATGTCTTCAGTAATAAGAAGCGCTAACCAACAAATCAACGATGGATTAAAAGATATGATGCAAAAAGTTCAATTAACTTTAGATAAGACAAATCAACAAATCTATTTTGGTAGTTTATTTGAACTTGCATATAAAAATGTTCATACAGATGAAGCTTATGTGGCAACCGATATAGCAGATACAATTGCAGCATTACATACACCTGTTACACAAAATGGTTTAACAGGAACAGGTGCATCTCCAGATTTCACTGTTTTAGATAAGTATTCTGGCACACCATCGCTAGTTGGAACAACAGTAAAGGCGACACTTTCAGCAAAGAATTTAGGTGCTGCAGTTTTGGATACAGATACAACTGTTATTAGAGCTCAATTAGGAATTACAAGTAATTTCAATGTATTCCAAGTTGCACTTTTGGATTTAGATACATCAGATGTAGCAACACAAAATAAGAATAACGAAATTAAGCAATCTCTATCTAGTATCTTAACAGAGACAACTGGAGATTATATTGCTGCAACATTTAGCATTGAAACAAGTGGTATTAACTACACATCTACATTAATGCCAGAAAATATTTATTTAACAGCGATGGTAAATAACTCTACAGGAGATATAAAAGTAGCGTATAATAATTTGACGGATGATCAACTAGCAGTCTTAAAGTCGCTTGCAAAAGGTAGTGCAGATGATGCATTCGATGCAACGGGCTTAGCAACAAAGATGAAGACTCACATTGAAGGCGTTAAGTTGTTTACATATGGCGTTACAGATATTACATTAGGTATGGTATTGACAGCTAATAAGTCTATAACACCACCACCAAGCTATGTAGATGAAGTATTAGCAGCAGATAAGATTGCTGGAACATATGAAGTTAATTATACATTATTACCATAAAGAGGATATAGATGAAAAAATACGACACATTAACAATTGGACACATTTCACTAGATTACAATATTGATTACCAAGATAATCAAATAATTGAAGTTGGAGGTGCAGTTATTTATTCTTCTGCTGCAGCATATGCAGGCGGATATAAAGTAGCTGTAGTTACAAAGGTAGCCCCTCAAGATAAAGATAGATTGAGCGCTTTTGTAATAGATAAGGATGATATTTATTACATTCCATCTTCAGAATCTACATCTATTAGAAATAAGTACCACACAGCAGATAAAGAAAGAAGAACTTGTACATGCATTGGACAAGGCGATTCTTTCAAGATCGAAGACATTAAGGACTTCGATACAAACATTTACCATTTTGCAGGATTAATATATGGCGATTTTGATGGCGAAATTATTAAATGGGCATCAAAGAGAGGAAAGGTAGCTGTTGATGTACAAGCACTTCTTCGTCACGCTAATAGAGAAACAGGCGAAATGTATTTTGAGGATTGGTCAGAAAAGAAGGAAATTCTTCCATATATTGACTATCTAAAGACAGATGCTGCAGAAGCAGAAATCTTAACTGGATTAACAGATAGAAAAGAAGCTGCAAAGCTTTTGCATGAATGGGGAGCAAAAGAAGTTGTAATTACACATAATACTGAAGTTTTAGCATATGATGGTAACAATTTCTATACATGCCCAATTAGAGCAAGAAATTTGTCTGGTAGATCTGGAAGAGGAGATACAACATTTGCTGCATATATTACAGAAAGACAACAAGAGAGCATAGAAAAAGCTTTATTGTGGGCTACAGCAACAGTATCTACAAAAATGGAAGCTCCAGGACCATACAAAGGAAAGAGAGAGGATATTGTAGAATACATTCATTTGATGTATCCAGAGTATTCTTTATATTAAAAACGACTCAAAAGATGCCGCAAAGCCGGCATTTTTTGCTATAATTTGCCTAAAAGCACACATATGCGGACAATTTATTGACTAATCAACACATATTAATGTAACTTAAAATCGGAGGGTGGATTATGTTAAAGTATGCGAGAAGGGCGAGTTTTGCAAGCCGTTTAGAGAAGGCAGATGCTCAAACTAAAGAATATTTTGAAGAATTAAACCAAGAGTTTTTAAGTTATGCTTCTGTGAAAGCAAGAACTAGTTTACGTTGTGTAACATATAGACATGGCAGCGAAATTATTGGTAAAATTGCGCTTGGTGGCAAGTCTTTAAAGTTGTATTTAGCGATAGACCCTAAAGCAAAAATGTTGGAAGAAGGCAAATATCATCCAAGAAATATGTCTAGAACACTTGCTTATAAGGATGTGCCAACGATGCTTCCGATTAAATCCGAACTTGCGGTTAGAAAGGCAAAAGTTGCTATACAATATGCCGCAATTAGGATAATATATAAATTCGATACTTAACATGAAACAACCATCTCAGAAAAAAATTGACAAAAAGTTGTCGCACAAAAAGGATAGTTTTAAGTTAAAAAAAGCAGAAAGAATAAATTCTTCTGCTTTAACTGGTTTATCTAGCGAACAAGTAAGAGATAGGTTAGAACATAATTTAGTTAATAGAAAAGCTTTAGATAAGACAAAGTCTTATACAAAAATCATAGTTCAAAATACATTCAATTTTTGTAATTCATTAATTATTATTCTTTGTATCATATTAGATATTATGGGGTATTTTTCTTACACCATCTCATCTTCTATGATAGCTGTTAATATTGTTATTGGTATTTATCAAGAAATTAAAGCAAAATGGACAGTACAAAAATTATCTATTGTTAAACAATCTACATGTACAGTTGTTAGAGATTCTAAAAACGAAACAATATCTACAGAAGATTTAGTTTTAGATGATGTATTTATATTAACTGCTGGCCAACAAGTTCCAGTTGATGGATTGATCTTAGATGGAGCAGTTGAACTAGATGAATCAATATTAACTGGCGAATCTAGAGGCGTTAAGAAAGTTAAAGATCAAAAGATAATGGCTGGAAGTGTTGTTCTTGCAGGCGAAGCTGCGATTCGTGCAGAAAGAGT
>CAMOQV010000130.1 GCA_946623205.1 uncultured Clostridia bacterium | reverse complement strand
GCACAAGATGTTGGTCTTCCACCACAAGTATTGCCTGCAAGTTTTTCTGTGATTTGATCAACTCTCCATCCGTCAATTAATTTAGAGATGGCTTTTAGATTGCCGTCGCAGCCGCCAATAAATTTTACGTTTGTGACAACGTCGTCATTTAAGTCAAATAATATCTTTGATGAGCAAGTCATTTGTGTTTTATATTCGTGATGCATACTGTACCTCTTTATTTACAATCAATAGTTTATCACTTTTAGTTGCAACAAAAAACGGAAAGAATAAAAAATATTTATTTTTTAAGTAAAAAGGGGGTAAACACTAAAAAAAATATTTATATTATGAAATATTAATGCTATAATTATTCTTGTTATAAATAAGAATTTCACTATGAGGAGAATTAATTATGAAAATATTTATGATTGGCGGAACTGGCTTACTAGGATGTGAAGCTGCCATTGAATTAATCAAAATGGGCCACCAAGTAAAGAGTGTTGCATTACCACCTCTACCACAAGGCGCCCCAATTCCAAAAGAAATGGAATTAGAGTTCAAAGATATCAACAAGTGCTCAGATGCAGAAGTTGAAGAAATGTTAAAGGGCTGTGACGTATTTATGTATGCTGCAGGTGTTGACGAAAGAAAAGAATGCCCACCTCCAGTTTACGAAGTTTACAAAAAGTTCAATAACGACCCACTAGAAAGATTATTACCAATTTGTAAGAAAGTTGGTGTTAAGAATGCTGTAGTTTGTGGTTCATATTTCTCATATATGTACAAACTAGCTGCAGGTTTAGCAAAGAACCCAGCAAATCCAAAGCAAAAGATTAAATATACAGGTGAAGAGTTCCTATCTCATAACCCATACATTAAATCAAGAATTGAACAAGAAAAGATCGTTGAAAAATTCTGCGATGATACATTCAGTGCTTCAGTTCTAGAGCTTCCATACATCTTCGGTGTACAACCAGGTAGAAGACCAGTTTGGACAATTCTTATTGACCAATTAGCTCGTATGGATAAGCTTCCATTCACATTGTACCCAGCTGGTGGTACAGCTATGTTAACATGTAACCAAGTAGGACAAGCATTAGCTGGTGCTGCTGTTCAAAAGCCAGGTTACGGATTTAGAGCTATTCCTATCGGTATGTATAACTTAACATGGAAAGAATTCCTAGCTATCGTTTACGATGCAAGAGGAATGGCAGGAAGAAAGATTATTTCAATCGCTCCATGGATGATGAAGTTGGGTATGGGATCTGTTCAAAAGGATTATGATAAGAGAAATATCGAATCTGGTATGGATCCATTCCAATTACCATATACAATGGATTACAACTTATTCATCGACCCAACAGAAACAAAGGGCTTAGGCGTTAAAGATGCTGATATTAAGCAAGCTATCTTTGATTCTATCGACCTATCTATTAAAGCTGTTCAAGGTAACGTTCAATTAGTTGGTATGATGGGCGAAGTTGAAAAGAAAGAAGAAAAGAAGAACTAATAAAGCTTTTCTTTAAAAACATTAAAAATTTAAGGGACTACTAATCTAATCAATTAATAGTCCCTTTGTTTATAAAAGGGGAAATATGATAAACGAAGAAGATTACAAAGAACCAAGATGCGTATTATGTGACAACAATTTTTATGATCCAAATTCTGAAGAACCAGAAGGAAGAATTGAAATTGGAAGAATTTTGGCAAAAGAAGATTCGCTATACGATCAATTAAAATATTCAGAAATAGAAACACTATTAAGATATTGGGAGAATGAAGCTATTTCCCTAAAAGATAAATCTGGACAGTTAACAATGCTATCTGAGCAAATAGGATTGTTTAGAAAGATGAAGGAAAAAGCAAAGGCTCTATCGGCTATAGATAAGGCTTTAATGCTTTTAGAAACATCTGGGTTAAATGATTCTCCAAATGCTGGAACAATCTATCTAAATGCGGCTACAACGCTTAAAGCGTTTAATGAACTAGATAGAGCAATTCCTTGCTACAAAAAGGCAGAAGAATTATATGATAAATATCTAGACAAAAATGATGAAAAATATGCAGGTCTATATAACAACTTTGCGCTAGCTTATGTTGATTTGAAAAAATACGATGAGGCAGAGGCGCTATATAAAAAAGCATTAGATATCTTGTCTAAGCATGAAGGCGGATTGTTAGAAGTAGCAATTACATATGTTAATATGGCGCAATTATATTTTGCATCTTTAGATATGGATGAATGTATAGATAAGATTATGGATTGTATGAATAAAGCATACGATTATTTAATGGACGAAAGAAATACTCAAAATGGTTATTATGCATTTGTAGCATCTTGCTGCATTCCTGCATTTGAACAATTTGGGTTTGGCGAATATAAAGAGACATTACAAAAAAGGGTAGACACAATATATGGAAGGAATTAGCTTAGCAAAAGGATATTATGAAAGCTATGGCAAAGCCATGCTAGAAGAACAATTTAAAGATGTCAAAGATAGAATCGCCGTGGGCGTTGCTGGGGAAGGTTCTGAGAATTTCAATGTTGATGATGAAGTATCTTGGGATCATGACTTTGAACCAGGTTTTTGCTTATGGATTACAAAAGAAGATGAAAGAGCATTTGGCTTTAAATTAGAAAGAGCATATGCAAAACTTCCAAACACATATAAAGGTTTTACGCGTCAACCAATGAATCCAGCAGGGGGTAATAGACATGGCGTAATTATAATTGATGAGTTCTATGAAAAGTTCATTGGTTCAAATAGAGCCCCTCAAAATAATGAGGAATGGTTGAAGATTCCAGAAGATACTTTAGCTACAGCAACAAATGGAGAAGTGTTTGAAGATAAGTTAGGAATCTTTTCTAAAATTAGAAACGATCTTCTAAATATGCCAAAGGATATTTGGTTCAAAAAAGTCGCAGCAAAGATGGTTAGAATGGGACTTGCAGGCCAATATAACTATGCAAGATGTGTAGGACACGATGATAACGTTGCAGCACAAATAGCGCTATCTAAGTTTGTTGAAGATGGGGTTTCGTTAGCATTTTTGATGAATCATCAATATGCGCCATATTTCAAACTCGCTTTTAGAAAGATGAAGCAATTGCCTTTATATAACGATTTATATGATAGGTTTGAATTCTTATTAACAAAAGATAATGAAAGAGAGAATTATCTAAAGAAGTTAGATATTATAGAATCTATAGCAAAAGAGTTTATTGATTATTTCAA
>CAMOQV010000129.1 GCA_946623205.1 uncultured Clostridia bacterium | reverse complement strand
AATATTGAGAATGCACAAATAACTAAATACTGGTGTTCATATAATGAATATTTAGTTCAACATGAACAAAAAGCTCAACAATATCAAGACAACTATGAGCGTCAACAAAGAGAGATAAAGCGAATGGAAGAATACATCGCTAAAAACAAAGCTCGTGCCGCTACTGCTGGTATGGCAAATTCTCGTCAAAAGATGTTAGATAAAATTGATGTTATGGCAAAGCCTGTATCAACAGTTAAGCCAGTATTTGAATTCCCTTATGTTCAAATTCTTACAAGACACTTGCTTGAAGTTAAGAACCTTGAAATTGGATATGATGGACATGCCATCTTACCTCCTATTAATCTTTCTATGACATCTGATACAAAAATGTGGATTAGAGGTACTAATGGTCTTGGTAAAACGACACTATTAAAAACATTAATGCACAAGCTTCCTGCAATATCTGGAACATTCGATTTTCATCTACAAACAAAAATCAACTATGTTGAACAAGATTTGGAATTTAGATCAAAGAGTATTTCAGCAACAACATTTATGAATGAAATGTTCCCTAGAATGAATGCAAAAGAAATAAGATCAGAACTCGCAAAAGTAGGACTTCGCGGAGACCTTGCCACAAAGCCAGTTTCAAATCTATCTGGTGGTGAGCAAGTTAAAATCAAACTTTGTGCTATTATGCAAAGATCCTCAAATTTGCTTATTCTAGACGAGCCTACTAACCATCTAGATGTCAATGCAAAAGATGCTCTATTTGATGCACTTCAAGACTACAAAGGTGCAATATTACTTGTAACGCACGAACCTGAATATGCAAATAGAATTTGCACGGACATTTTTGATATTAAATTCTAATTTTGGGGAATTAACCTGTAATTAAATTGTTTAAATATCTTGTTGTTCTTTCTTTGTTTCCAGTTTCAACTTGAATTGTTAAAACATCACCAACTCGAACAATAGTTCCACCATCTGGAACAATCTTTTCGTCACCTCTTTGTACGCTAACAACTAGCGTATCAATTGGCCATAAGATATCTGATATTTTCTTTCCTGATATAAATGCGCCATCTACAACTTCAATATCAATATCTTCCATTTCTACCTTATGGTAATTTGCAAAGATTTTCTTTAATCTTTCTAGCATTGAATCATAAAGTGGCTTAGATCCAAATATTTCAGCTATTATAAATGCTGTTATTATAGAAATCATCGGAGGCAAGAATTTAGCCTCATAATTAGACAATTCGACGATTAGAACAATCGCTGTAAGTGGAGCTCTAACAGAAGCACCAAAGAATGTTGTCATACCAATACACACGACAGAAACATAATATGCTGGATCTAAATATCCTGACAAAATTCCAAGGTCTGCAACAATAGCGCCAATTAAAGCACCTACGGATAACATTGGAATAAATAAACCGCCTGTTGCACCAGAGTTAAAGCACAATAAGATTAGAGAGAATTTAACTACTAATAATAGCAACAGCATCCAAGTATCAAATGATCTAATAGATACGGCATGTATTAAATCAAAACCACTATAGTTAACATCGTTAAAGAACACGCCTGTTATACCAACAATAATAAATATCACTAACAATCTTGCCCAATATGGGAAAGTCTTTTCTTGCTTATCTGATCCACGTTGAGAATGTATCAATAGATAATTAAATATGATAGCAGAAATACCACAAAAAACGCCCACACCAATTAATGTCAAAATTTGTCTATACGTAACAACTTCAAAATCTGCAAATCCAAAATATGCATAGTCGGCGTTCCAAAGACCTGTAATAGTCCCCATTAATCTATGTGTCATAAAACCAAGCGTGATAGATACAACAGTAGATAACAATAATACTGGAGAGAATCTTCTATGTCCCTCTTCTAATACGAAAACCAATCCAGATAAAGGTGCTGCAAACGCAACAGCAAAAGCTGCGCCAGCGCCTGCAGATATAACATATCTTTGCCAAGCAAGTTTTGATTTGAACATATTTGAAACGGCTTGAGATGTTGATGCACCGATTTGTACAGATGGGCCTTCTGCTCCAACAGGAAGTCCTGCAAAAAAGCTTATTGCTGACCCAGCAATCATACCAACTATCATTCTAAGTGGTTTAAAACCAACCATTCCTCTCATCATACCTTCTGTTTGAGGAATTCCGCTTCCACGAGTTTCTGGTGCCCATTTATGCAAATATGCCATTGCTATAGCTAATATTCCTAATCCTAATAATAAAAGCGGTAAAAATGCTAAATGCTCCGCAACTAAGCCATAAACAACTTTTGAATATTTAATTAATATTTTTGCGCCGTAATTAAAAAATCCTACTAATAAGCCAACAATTATACCAGAAAGACCGCAAAGACCTATAACAGGCAAGATTACTTCTGTAATGTTTTTGCCTAGATATTTGAAGTTCTCTTTAATACGTTCGCTTCTAGTTTTCTCTGGCATATCGGCCTCCAAAAATAATACGTTGATTTTATATTATATAAATATAAATGTCAACTAAAAAAACAGGCTGATAAACTCGCAAGTTTACCAGCCTTTGGTATTTCAATATATTAACTTTTACTTAATTATTTGTTTAATAATTTAGCGAAGTACTTAATTGTTCTAACCATTTGAGATGTATAAGAATTTTCATTATCGTACCAAGAAACAACTTGAACTTGAGTCTTGTCACCCATTGGGATAACCATTGTTTGAGTAGCATCGAATAATGAACCATATCTCATACCGATAACGTCTGAAGAAACTAGTTGTTCTTCTGTATATCCGAATGATTCTGTAGCAGCAGCCTTCATAGCAGCGTTGATATCATCCTTTGTTACAGCCTTGTTTACAACAGCAACTAAGATTGTTGTAGAACCTGTAGGAGTTGGAACTCTTTGTGCAGAACCGATTAGCTTACCATTTAATTCTGGGATAACTAAACCGATAGCCTTAGCAGCACCTGTTGAGTTTGGAACGATGTTGATAGCACCAGCTCTTGATCTTCTTAAATCACCCTTTCTTTGTGGGCCATCTAGGATCATTTGGTCTCCTGTATAAGCATGAACTGTTGTCATGATACCAGCTTCGATTGGAGCTAGATCATTTAAAGCCTTAGCCATTGGAGCTAAGCAGTTTGTTGTACAAGAAGCAGCAGAAATGATGTTGTCATCTTTTGTTAATGTTGTGTGGTTAACATTGTAAACGATTGTAGGAAGATCGTTACCAGCTGGAGCT
>CAMOQV010000128.1 GCA_946623205.1 uncultured Clostridia bacterium | reverse complement strand
GCCTTTCTTCTATCTACAAACTTTTGCAATTCTTCTAAATCAATCTTTTTACCTTTTGGAAGGCCGTCAACAAATAGAGTTATTCTATCTGCATGAGATGCGCCTTGAATTTTAATATTCAAAGTTTCAAAATTATTTAACATTTACCTTGCCTCCCAACTTTTTATAGTCATCAAAGAAGTTTGGATATGATTTATCTACTGCTTCTATGTTTGTTATTTCACAATTACCATCAGCAATTGATGCAGCAATAGCTGCCATCATAACCATTCTATGATCATTATAGCTATCTACATTAAAAGCTTTAATCTTTCCGCCCAAAATTAGCAATTCTCCATCTTGGTATCTTGCTTGGATTCCCATCTTTGCAAGATTTTCCATAATAGCTTTTAATCTATCTGTTTCTTTTGTTTTCAATCTATCTACATTCTTCATTACAGATATACCATCAGCATTTGCCATCAATATACTAACAATAGGCATCAAATCTGGAATATCTTTTGCATCAACGGTTATAGATTGAAGGGCCTTTTTAGAAACAATAACATTATCTCCTCTTATTGCTACCTTAGCTCCCATATCCATAACTATTTGAAGAATCTCTCTATCTCCTTGAACTGAATCAAAGAATAATTTATTTACTTGAGTTTCGCCATTTAATGCGCCAAGTGCTAACCAAAAAGCTGCATTTGACCAATCGCCTTGAACTCTTAAATCTGTTTTGTTGCTATATTTTTGGTTTCCTTGGATATAGAAAGAATTATTATCCACTCTTTCAATCTTAATTCCAAAGTTTTGTAGAACATCTAGCGTTATATCTATATATTTCGAAGAAACTATTTCTCCATCGATAGTTAGAGTGCTATCGCCATCTAGAATTGGAAGTGCCATTAAAAGTCCTGTTATATATTGAGATGAAACGCTTCCATTAATTCTATAATCTCCACTTATTAACTTCCCAGATATATTTAGAGGCAAAGACTCTGCATCTATAACGCCACCATGCGCACGAAGTACATCTACTAAATCTTTAAGTGGTCTTTTTTGAAGTCCTTCTTTTCCAATAACTTTACATGATTTTCCCAAAGCTAACGCAATTGGCAAAATAAATCTTAGAGTTGATCCACTTTCTATACAATCTAATACGATATCTTCTCTTTCTTTATTTATAGGCTTTACGATGTATTTATCTGGCTTTATAACAACATCGCCATATAAAGCTTTAATACAATTAATTGTTGCCTCTATATCTTTAGAACCTGTAACTCCATACAATTCTGTTTGGGAATTAGAAAGCATAGCGCATAGTAGCATTCTATGTGCATATGACTTTGATGGTATTGAATCTACCTTTCCACCCATTTTTGCTGGAGCTATATGTGCTATCATTTAATCAAATCCTCAATCTTTATCTTTTCAATTCTGCAATCGCCAAAAGCATATGGCATTACAACATTTATATATTCGCCTTCTGCTTTCTTATCTAACTTTATAACTTCTAGCATTTGTTCTAATGAATAATCTTCATCAATATGCATATCGTATCTATCTAGAAGTGTTTGTAATTTATCATAAGCGCATTGTGCTAACTTGCCTTGCTTTATAGATATATCCGAAATAATCTTTAAGCCTTGCGCTACGGCAACCCCATGAGGAATTGTATATCCGCTTAACTTTTCAATTGCATGCGCAAATGTATGTCCAAGATTTAAAAGTCTTCTTAAATTAGATTCCTTTTCATCTTCTTCAACAATGTATTTTTTATATCTAATACAAAGTTCAACAAATCTATCTACGTTTGTTGAGCAAGTTACACCATTTGTAACAATGCTTTCTAATTCATTATCCATAAGCATTGCATATTTAATACCTTCTCCCATTCCATTTTTATATTCTGTGCATGGAAGTGTATCTAAAGTCTTTAAATCTATAATAACTTTTATTGGTTGGTAGAATGTGCCAACTAAATTCTTACCATTTGGAAGATCTATTGCTGTCTTTCCACCAACAGATGAATCTATCATAGCAAGTAGAGTTGTTGGAACTTGTACAAAATCTATACCTCTCATATATGTTGAAGCTACAAATCCTGCCAAATCACCAGTAACGCCACCACCTAAAGCAACAATTAAATCGTTTCTTTTAAAGTTCTGAGAAGCTAAATATTCTTGAATCTCCGAAAACGTATTGAGATTTTTGCTTTTTTCGCCATGTTCAATTGTGAATATACAAACGTTATATCCAGCTCTTTTTAATGACTTGAAAACTATATCTCCATATAGTGGATATACTATATCATCAGATACAATACATACATTACATGCGCTCTTTAAAGACAAAATATCTTCACCTATCTTGTCTAATAAGTTTCTTCCAATTTCAATATCATATGATTTTGATGCTTTAACATTAATTACCATTATTGATTCTCTCTTGTAACTTCTTTGCTCTTAATGATTCAACTTTTTCTTTTGCTATACGCCCTTCATCTAACAATGATTCAAGCGTGTCTTTATCGTTATTTTGTAATGCCTTTTTAAAAGCTTCCAAATTCATTTGTAGATTCTCAATTTGATCAACCAAATAATCTCTATCTTCAAGCATTAATTCTGACCACATTTGAGGATTCAATCTAGCAACTCTTGTCATATCTCTAAATGAACCAGCTGAGAATCCATAGTGTGTTGTTGCCAATGGATTTTTAATGTAGCTGCTAGAAACGATATGAGCTAATTGAGATGTAAATGAAATCATTTCATCGTGTTCTTCTGGAGTTGTAATTACTATACCTTCAAATCCAATGCTTAGCGCAAACTCTTTTATTGCAAATAATGCTTCAATTGGAGTTTTAATTGGCACAATTAGCATTGTAGCTTTTTCAAACAAAGAAGCTTGAGAGTGAGAAAAACCACTGAACTCTCTTCCTGCCATTGGGTGACCACCAGCGAAAACAATATCTGGATAAGTTTCATGCATTTGAAGCATCTTTTTGCAAATATCTCTTTTTGTACCACCACAGTCAATAACTATACATCCCTTCTTTAAAAGTGGAACCCACTCATCTAAAGATTCTTGTATAGCTTTTGGATACAAAGTAATAATAAGCATATCTAATTCTTTTGCGTTTTCTTTTGTTAAACGCTTTTGAATAGCTTTGCATAATTCTGCCTTTTGCATTGTTGATTCATGCAATGCAAGTCCATATACTGTATGCTCTGTCTTTGAAGATATTGCTCTTCCTA
>CAMOQV010000127.1 GCA_946623205.1 uncultured Clostridia bacterium | reverse complement strand
TGATCGAGAATTATCAGGCTAAATAGGTTTTCGAACAATCTAAGATTGTTCGGTTGCTAAATCTTCATAAAAATGAGCATAGAAAAAGAGCTGTTCTAAACTTTTAGGTTTTCGAACAGCCCCTTTTTTCAAAAAAATTGCCACCCAAAAGGTGGCAATTAGGTTCATATAAAATAATTACTCTTTAATTACTAAAGCAGCAGCGCCTAAGATGCCAGCATCATTTTGAAGAGAAGCTGTTTTAACAACAACTCTAGGATTGAACTTGCCGCCGAATGCTTGAGTGTCCATCATCTTTTGAAGTGGATTTGTTAAATAATCTTTTTCTTTAGAGATTCCACCACCAATTAAGATTGCGTCTGGTCTAAAGATGTTTGCCATATTGATTAAGCCAACACCAATATATTTAATATATTGATCAACAACAGCTTGTCCAGCCTTGTCTCCTTTCTTTGCAGCAACGAATGCTGTCTTTCCTGAAACCTTTCCTTCTTCGGCAGCAATTGCATGCATTAAAGAATCTTTGTTTTCTGGTAATTCCATAGCTGCCTTTGTTTGTCTAATTAGGGCAGTAGCTGAAGCATATGTTTCCCAACAGCCTCTTGCTCCGCAGTTACATTTTTCGCCATCTACTACGATTACCATATGTCCTGCTTCTGCGCCCGCACCAGCTCTTCCTTCGAATAACTTGCCATCAATAATAATACCTGAACCAACACCTGTACCTAATGTAATAAATACGATGTCTTTGTATCCTCTTCCTGCACCAAATACATATTCGCCTAAAGCTGCACAGTTAGCATCATTAGAAATATAGATTGGTAAGTTGTATTTTTTGTGTAATTCATCAACAACAGGAACATTCTCAAGAGCAATGTTGTTACTATAACGAATAACGCCTCTTTCAGAATCAATAGAACCAGGTTGGCCAATACCAATACCTACAATATCGTCAATCTTCATCTTCGCTTCGTTTAAGATATAATCGATAACTTTAGCGATATCTTCGCTAATACTATAATCTTTAGTATACTTTGCTGTTGTAGGGATTGCATGTTGAACAAGAATCTTGCCATTTTCGCTATCTACGATTCCGCCTTTAATACTCATTCCGCCTACGTCTATTCCTATTAGATACATGATCCACCTCTTAAATATTTAAATTTTTGTGTGTAAAGATATTATAGAACAAAACATATCATTATTCAACAATAGAAATGCATATAAAAAAGCGCAAAAAGCGCAAAAAGCGCAAATTTTGCGCATTTTTTGTTGTAAACAGCAAAATTAAGAGGTAAAATAGAGACGAGGTGAAAGAAATGGAGTTGAAACAAATAAGGAAAGAAATGAAATTGACGCAGCAAGAAAGCGCAGATATTTTGGGTATTTCTAGAAGAACTTACCAAGAAATGGAAAAAGAAGGGCCAGCAAACAATGAGCAAAAATATGACTATTACTGCGCTTTGTTGTCTGAGCACGAGAAAACAAATAAAGGAGTCGGATTAAAAAGCGGAGTATTTTTAAAGCAAAATAATCGATTCTATACGCATGTAGTTTTGGGCGAAAAACTAAAAAATCTACATGATCCTGTTGCAAAATGGAGCAAACGACATTGTTATAAACATCTTCTTGATTATGTAAATAACGACTATACGGGTAGGGTATGTATTTTATACGGACTAAGAAGAACGGGAAAGACCACCTTGTTATGCCAGTTAATAGGAGATTTAGATTATAATCAAACAGCGTATATTAAGATAATAGAAAGCAACACAATGGGCGATTTAATTAAGGACTTAAATTCGTTGTCGGAAATGGGAATAAAATACATTTTAATAGATGAAGTAACTCTTTTAGAGGATTTTATTAATTCGGCTTCTGCTATTTCAGATATTTATTGCCAAATGGGGCAAAAAATAATTTTATCAGGAACAGATTCGTTGGGATTCGATTTTGCAAAGAGAGATGAATTGTATGATAGAACTGTAACGATTCATACTTCGTATATTTCGTATAAAGAGTTTTGTCGAGTTATGGGAACTTCAGATATCGACACCTATATAGAATATGGTGGGACTTTACAAAGAGAAAATATGAATATTGACGATCCAGATAGGGATGATGAAAGTGTTTCTTTTAGAAAGGACGAAACAACAAGGAAGTACATAGACACGGCAATAAGCAGAAATATTCAAAGGACGTTAAGAAACGACAGATTCGGATCGAGATTTTTCTACCTAAGAGAATTGTATGATAAAAATGAACTTACAAACGCAATCAATAGATTAGTTGAGAATATGAACCATGAATTTTTAGTAAGCGTTATTGAAGAGAGATTTAAGTCACACGATTTAGGATCAGCTCGTCAATTGTTATATAAAAGAAAAGATAAGGAAGTGCAAACAGCATTAAGCAAAATTGACGAAAAAACAGTTTTAGAAAAATTAAAAAAGATAATTGAAATAAAAGAAAAAGAAGAAACGACTGTAAAGATTTCTCAAGAGGCAGTAAATCAGATAAAACAATACTTGTATGATTTAGATTTGCTAAAAGATATAGAAATACGATACGACGATGGCCAAATAGAAAGAAAGGCGGTTATTACGCAACCAGGAATGAGGTATTCAATTGCTAAAGCACTATGCTATTCGTTAATGAAAGACAGTTATTTTTCAAATATTAGCCAAATAGCACAGAAAGAAATCGTAGAAACAATTCTTTCAGACGTAAAAGGAAGAATGCTAGAAGATCTTGTATTGTTAGAGTCTACTTATTATAAAAAGAAGGACGAAAATGTGTTTAAGTACATTAGGAAAATGTCACCAGGCGAAATCGATATGGTCATATATAACACGGAAAAAAATTCGTTTAACATATTTGAAATAAAGCATACTAAAAGAGCTGACCCAAATACACAATGCAAGTATTTAACGAATAAAGAGATTATCGAAGAGCTTACTCGAAAATATGGAACGCTCAAAGGCAAATATTTGTTATATAGAGGAGACGAATCGGGCTATAAAGATGACGTCTTCTATGTAAACGTAAAAGATTATCTATCGAACAACTTGTGTTTATACTATTAGATGATAGGCGCCGACGCTATGCTGTTGCATGGCGTCACACTGAAAAATTAGACAAGTCACACTTATTTTTTAAAAGCAAAATTTGCCGATAAACACGATATAATTCACTTGTCACACTTGCTTCGATTGTTCGCGCGCTTTTTATATTTATTGACTTTTTAAGAAATGTTATTTATTATTGATA
>CAMOQV010000126.1 GCA_946623205.1 uncultured Clostridia bacterium | reverse complement strand
TTTCAATTTCCTTCTTAACTACCTTATCTTTTGGTAATCTGAATTCTGGAATACCATATGTTAAAACACCACCGGCTTTATGGAAAGCTTCGAAGATTGTTACATCAAATCCAGCTTTTGCACAATCTGCTGCACAAGCAAGTCCTGATGGACCAGAACCAACAACAGCAACTCTCTTGCCATTTTTTGCTGGCTTAACAATATCTTTTGTTCCCTTTGTTAGACCATAGTCTCCAACATATCTTTCAAGTGCACCAATAGCAACTGATCCACCTAGTTTTAATTTTCTAACACATCTTTCTTCGCATTGTCTTTCTTGTGGGCAAACTCTTCCGCAGATAGCTGGTAATAATGAAGATTCATTAATAATTTCTAAAGCGCCATCTTTGTCGCCTTCTTTTAACTTAGCGATAAAGCCTGGAATGTTAATATTAACTGGACATCCCTTAACACATTGAGGGTTCTTACAGTTAATACATCTTTGTGCTTCTAAAGTAGCTGTTTCATCATCAAATCCTAAAGAAACTTCATCAAAGTTGCTCTTTCTTACTTCAGGATCTTGAGCTTTTACTTTATATCTTTCTACGATTTCCATAATTAACCTCTCAATCTACATTTATCTTCATGTTCTTTGAAGAATTTTGATCTTGCCATTGCTTCGTCAAAGTTAACTTTGTGTCCATCAAATTCTGGACCATCAACGCAAGCATACTTAGTTTGGCCATCAACGCTTAATCTGCATCCGCCACACATACCTGTTCCATCAACCATAATTGTGTTCATTGAAACAATTGTCTTAATTCCATATGGACGTGTAACTTCACAAACATTCTTCATCATAATCATTGGACCTACAACTAAAACGCAGTCAATCTTTTTGCCTTGATCTAAAAGGTTTTGTAGAACTGTAGTAACGAATCCCTTTGTTCCTTTTGAACCATCATCTGTTGCGATGTAAACGTTTTCACAGTTTTCTTTGAATCCTTCTTCAGCAAATAGCAAATCCTTTGTACGAGCACCCAAAATAGCTTCGCTCTTTAATCCCTTAGATTTTCTAAGCTTTGCTTGTGGGTAAATAACAGCACAACCAATACCACCGCCAACTAACATAACATTTTCATATTCGTCTAAATCTGTTGGCTTGCCAAGAGGTCCTACTATGTCATGAACACTATCTCCTTCCTTAAGTTCGAACATCTTATGTGTAGAATATCCAACTTCTTGAATCAATAATGTTATAGTTCCAGCTTCTCTGTCATAATCACAAATAGTGAATGGAACTCTTTCGCCTTCTTCGTTAACACGAAGAATGATAAATTGTCCTGGTAAGCAATGTTTAGCGATGTCTTGAGCTTCTACAACATACTCTTTAACATTGTTTGCCATGTCAAGGATTTTAATAATTTTGTTCATAAATCACCTGTTTGTTAAATTTTTATCAAAGCCATTATACTACAAAACAATATATTTGTAATTCATTTTATGTAAAATTTTATTTCTTTGAAATATTTGACTTTATCTTCTTTGGAATATATAAAACTGCGTCTCTTAATTTTGAAGTAGCATCAATAAATCTTGTCTCTAACTCATCCCCATATTTTCTATCTAAATTTCTAGCAATAAATCTAGAAACTAGATTTACAAACCAAGCAATTGCAACGGCTGCTAACACATATACACCATCGATTAAAGTCTCTGGCATTTCAACGTCTAATAAATAACCTTGTAGGTAGTTATAATCAATTGCTGCTGAAATAACTGCTAATATGGCTGCAATTAGAATTGTTAATAATCTAATTTTATCCCATGGAAGTGAAATAAATACTACGCATATAAATGCGGCCATTGTAACGGCAAGTGAGGCCAAAGATACTACATAATCTCCCATTACGATTTGTCCTGGGATAACTCCGCATATATTTAAAATGAATATAAATAATGCAGCAGCGATCATTGAAATAGCAGCTGGGAACGAAACAATCATAACCCTTCGCATAAACTTTCCTTTTGATCTTTCCTGGTTCGGTAATAATGCAAAAGTAAATGAAGGAATAGCTATTACGAAAAACTCAATCATAAGCATATTCTTTGTCGAGAATGGATATCCAAACTTTGGATCTTGTAGAACAAGCATAGCGATTGCAAATATAAATGTCATAACCATTACAAAGATATTCTTCATAATGTACATTGAAGAAACCTTTTCAATATTTCCAATAACTCTTCTACCTTCTTCAACAATCTTTGGCATAGATTTAAAGTCGTTATCTAAAAGAACTATTCTTGATGTATTTCTTGCGGCCTCATTTGCGTTTGCAAATGAAATAGAACAATCTGAAGCCTTAAGTGCTCTAACGTCATTAACGCCATCGCCAACCATACCAACGACTCTTTTATTCTTCTTTAATTCATTAACAATTAATACTTTTTGCTCTGGAGATACTCTACCAAATACTACAGAATCTTTGCACATCTCTTTCAATTCTTCATCGCTAAGTTCTGCACAATTAAGTGTCTTCCAAGCATCTTTAACTCCAGCTTTTTGAGCAATTGCTGATACTGTTGCTGGATTATCTCCTGAAATAATCTTTATATCTACTTCGTTTTTATTGAACCAATCTAATATATCTACAATATTGTCTTTTAATCTTTCTTCTATTGTAAATACTGATATAGGATTTGTCTTATCGTTATCTATATCATCAATAGAGCCATCAAATGAGGCCAAAAGAAGAGTTCTTTTGCCTTCTATAGACTTTGTCTCACAATACTTCAAAATCTTCTCGCTATTTGGGCAAATAAAGTCTGGAGCGCCCAAGATATACGTAATGTTATTATCTAAAGTAATTGCGCTATATTTTCTTTCTGACGAAAATGGCAATGCTTCTAGTGATGGAAGAATCTTAGCCCCTTCGCAATATTTATTCATTGCAAGCGCGGTTGGCTTTTTATCTTTATTGACATCGTTCATTGTAAAGATAATATCTTTAATCTTTTCTAAATCATAATTATTATCTGTGATTTTATTATCTATAACTTCCAAATTACCATCAGTAATAGTCCCTGTTTTATCCAACAAAAGCGTATCTACCATCGCAAGCATTTCAATACTATATATATCTTGAGGTAAAGCATTAACTTTAGTTAATTTCAAAACAGATTGAGCAAGTGCTGTTGAAGTTACTACAAACATTCCGCAAGGAATCATACCAAGCATAGATGAAAATGCCATCAAAAGCGTATCATCCCAATTAACGCCACCAACCTTTGATGCTATAAC
>CAMOQV010000125.1 GCA_946623205.1 uncultured Clostridia bacterium | reverse complement strand
ATGCTGCTTGGAAGGTAGAAGCTGAAGGTATTAAAGAATTCTACAAGTCATTCGGTGACAAGTTACCAAAGGTTCTAGCTCAACAAGCTGATGAACTTTTAGAAAAAGTTTCTAAATAGTTTTAATTCTTAAAAACATAATTAAGTGCCTGAGAAATTAAAATCAGGCACTTTTGTTTTTATTATGCATCTAGTAATTATTATAAAAATAATGTAAAATGATTTTGTGGAACTAACTATTTAGGAGGGAAATTATGGAAGAGGTTTCAGTTCAAGAAACTAATACTCAAAAGTCTTCGTTTAAACTAAATTACAAAAGAACATTTACAATTGGTTTCGCCTTCTTCGGAATCTTGCTACTTTGGCAAGTTTATGATACTTGGTGCCCAACGTTCTTAACAGAATTGTTTAAATCTGCATTCAATAAAGAAAGTGATCAAGATGTTCAATATCTAGTTGGTGTAATGATGGCGTTAGATAATTTAGCAGCGCTTATTTTGTTGCCAATATTTGGTAGACTTTCAGATAAGACAAAATCACCACTAGGAAAGCGTATGCCATATATCTTGGTCGGTACATTTGTATGCGCGGTAGCATTCCCATTTATACCAGTATTTTTCCATGCAAACAACTTAGCTGGAACTCTTGCTATGATGGCTATCGTATTGATTTTTGCGATGATGTATCGAAATCCTGCTGTTGCATTGATGCCAGATATGACGCCAAAGCCACTTCGTTCTAAGGCAAATGGTATTATTAATATCATGGGATATATTGGTGGTGCTTTTGCTACTGTCGTTGGTATGATTTTCATATTAAGTGAGTATTTAGGAAAAACAAATAAACATCCAGAACAATTCAATAATATTTGGACAATCGAAATTCCATTCTTAGTAGGTTCTGTATTAATGCTTATCTCAGCTATCGTTCTATTTTTAACAATTAAAGAAAATAAGATCGCAGAAGAAGTTAAAGATGAAATGGCTAGAGGGGAAGAAGTATCTGAGGCTGCTGATAAGATGGCAGTAGATGATGAAGGCCCAATGACAAAAGCTAATAAGAGAATGTTATGGTTTATATTAGCTGCTGAATTCTTCTGGTTCATGGCAGATAATGGTATCGGTACATTCTTAAATAACTATGTTATATATAACCTAAATGGTTCAAGTGCATCAACTGCTGTAATGGTTATTGTATCAGGTGTAGGTTCTGTTATCGGTTTCGCAACTGGCGGTATTATTGCTAGTAAGATTGGACGTAAATGGACAATTGTTGCAGGATTAGGATCAACGTTGTTAAGTTATATTTTTTGGATTATATTGACGTTCACAGTTGGATTCTCTGGCGATTCGGTTCCAGCATGGCTATATGTAATTTGGTTTGTAAAGGGTGTAGGTATGTCACTTGTACACGTTAACTCTTATCCAATGGTAGTAGAGTTATGCTCAAGCAAAAAGATTGGAGCATTCACTGGTTATTACTATGCAGCATCAATGGCAGCTCAAACAACAACTCCAGTACTTCTAGGCTTATTACTATTAGCTGAGGGAATTAATTGGGATGTACTTCCTGTATATGCAACAATTTGTTTAGCAGTATCTACAGCAATTTTCTTCTTTATTAAAAATGTTAAGTCAACAAAGACTGGATTTAAGAAGGGATTAGAAGCTTTAGATGTAGACGATTAATCAATAAATTAACGAATGAAAAATGACGTCGTTTGGCGTCATTTTTCGTTTGGGGTTTGTTTATGAAAAAAAGTAATTTTATCTTATTGTTCTATAGGCATATCCTCCTTATCTTTACACCTATATAGTAATTTATGAAACTAAAGTTTAATTAAGTTAAAAATAAATATTATTTAAATTTTTTAAGAAAATATCGCGTTTTTTATATTTAAAGAAAAACAAAGCCTTTTTATTATTATATCGTTTGATATATAATAAGGTTGTTATGAAAAAAATAGCGAATTTTATTGTAGATAAAAGATATTGGATTTTTAGTGTTTTTGTACTATTAGTAGTATTATCTGTTGTCGCTATTTTCTTCGTAAATGTTAATTCGGACATTATGTCTTATCTTCCAGAAAAAGCTGAAATGACAAAAGGCTTACATTTTATGCAAGCAACTTTTAATATGCAAGGTGATGCTGAAGTTGGTGTAGATGGTGTAAACTACGAACAAATGAAAGCTATTATGACAAAGGTTGAAGCTCTTGTTGCTGAAAAGTCTGAATCAAGTGGAGGGAAGGACGAAAAAGGTAGAGCTATTTGGATTGGAACCATATTGAGTATGAAAGATATGGATGAAGAAACAAAACAAACAGCAAAAGAAATAGCAGATATTGACATGGATGAGATGGCCGATGAAATGGCTACAAATCAATCTCTATTAAATATTTTCTACCCAAATCCAGGTGAGGATGGCGTAATTGTCTTTGATGAAGCAAAGCCAGCTAAATATTTATTTATGCTTCAATTAAATATTCCAGCATCTGCAGATGAAGCAATGAAATTGCTTGGAGATTTAGATGAAGTATTGGCAGAGTCAGATTGTCTAGATTATTCAATTGGTGGATCAACAAAGATGGTTAAAGATATCTTTGATTCAACAATTAACGAAATGTATAAATATATCTTGGTTGCCGTTTTAGTAATGTTTATTGTTTTGTTTTTAACAACAACATCATTGATTGAGCCAGTAATCTTTATGTTAACAATTGGTATTTCAATCATTGTTAATATGGGTACAAATATATTGTTTGGCGAAGTATCTATTGTTACATTCGCTTGTTCAGCAGTTTTGCAGCTAGGTTTATCTATGGACTATTCAATTTTCTTAATGCACGCATTCGCTGAAGAAAAGAAGAAAAATCCATTCGATGAAAGATTGGCAATGAAGAATGCTATACCAAAAACATTCACAACAGTTACTGCATCAGCATTAACAACTGTTGGTGGTTTCTTGGCATTATTTGCTATGGAATTTGGTATTGGTGCAGACTTAGGTAAAGTTCTTGCTAAAGGTGTATTCTTAAGTTTAGTAACGGTTATTTTATTACAACCATGTCTAATGCTTATGATGGCAAAGTGGACAGATAAGGCGGAACATAGAATCTTGTTGCCTAAGTTTAAAGCTGTAGGTAAGTTTGCTATTACTCATAGATATTTAATTGTTATTATTGCAATAATAGTTTTGGTTCCTTCAATCGTTCTACAAACACTTCAAGGAAATAATCTATCTTATCTAAAATTCGTAGAGACTCCAGAATATGAGCAAGGCTCAATTGGCCAAAC
>CAMOQV010000124.1 GCA_946623205.1 uncultured Clostridia bacterium | reverse complement strand
TATTAAAATTAGTTGCAAAGGGCATTTTATGTTGCTACAATATTGTGCGAACACTAGAGGAAGTTCACGGAAAACAATCGCAAGATTGGCCTACGAGGTAACACTTTCTGGCACGCGATAGCGCTAATGACCGTGGATGGATAGAACTCTGGAGAAATCTATCGATAAGGTGGAGACTGAAGGGGCAAACGTGGCATAACAGCACGAAATCTCTCAAGTAAAAAGACAGAGGTGTTCTTGGCGGAGAAATCCGCCAATTTTTTTACTAAAAATAATTAAACAATATGAAAAATGCTTTAAATGCGCGCAATAAGTTCTTTACAACGCGCTCAAAGATATATATAATTTTATTATTAATATTAAAGGAGTAAGTCCCTGTCGGGATATTAAAATGGACCTGTTTTACATATTAACAATTATTGCACTTGTTATCATATCAGCGTTTTTCTCTGCAGCAGAGACCGCTTATTCTTCAATAACAAGAGTTAGATTTAAAGCAATGGCTGAAAGCAAACACAAAAGACAAGTTTGGGCTGCAGCCTTAGGCGAAAATTTTGAGAAATTAATCACAACAATTTTAATCGGGAACAATATTGTAAACATTGGAGCAGCAACTTTAGCTACTTTATTCTTAACAAGAATTATGGAAGATGCTACGCTTGCTGGTACTATTTCTACAATAACAATCACTGTTGTAGTATTGTTCTTAGGCGAAGTTGCTCCAAAGACATTGGCAAAGAGAAATCCAGAACCATTTGCATTAATGGCAGCGCCAATAGTTTTATTCTTGTATTATTTGTTCTACCCACTAAACTGGATTTTAGGTTTATGGCAAAAGTTATTAACAAAGATATTTAAATCTAAAGGTGATACAGCAATCACTGATGAAGTTTTAATTACATATGTTGACGAAGCAGAAGATTCTGGTGAAATCGATGCCGAAGAATCAGAACTTATCAAATCAGCTATTGAGTTTGATGATTTAACAGTTGAGGATGCATTAACACCTCGTGTTGATATTGTTGCGATTGATGTTACAGCATCAACAGATAAGGCTTTGGAATTGTTTAGAGAAACTGGTTATTCTCGTATCCCAGTATTTAAGGGAAGTATCGATAACATCATTGGTATATTAAACGAAAAAGACTTCTATAAACTTTATATGGATGGCCAAAAGAAGATTAGAAATATGATGTCAAAGGAAGTTGTTCTTGTTCCACCAAGCACAAAACTTTCAGATTTATTAAAGAGACTTCAAAAAGGTAAGATGCATATTGCAATCGTTATTTCAGAATTCGGTGGCACAATGGGTATCATTACTCTTGAAGATATCTTGGAAGAATTGGTTGGTGAAATTTGGGATGAGCATGACGATATTGAAGAACCAGTTAAGGTATTAAGTGAAAATGAATACGAAATAGCTGGACAATATACAGTTGATGATTTCTTTGATCTATTTGAAATAGATAAAGATCCAGATGATTATGATTCAGTAACTGTATCTGGATTTGTTGGTGAAATTCTAGATAGAACACCACAAGTAAATGACACTTTAACTTTTGAAAACTTATTTATCAAAGTTTTGAGTGTTGAATATAACAGAATTGCTAGAATTTACGTTAAAGTAAACGAAAAGCAAGAATTTGAAGATGTAAATGAAGGGCTACTACTAAGAGGGTTAAAGAGTGGTAGTGACGAAGAATCGGAGGAATAAATAAAATGTACGACAAAGTTGATTCGAGTATGAACTTTATTGACAGAGAAAAGAAAGTCATTGAGTTCTGGAAGGAAAACAATATCTTTGAAAAAAGTATTGAGCAAAATGAAGGCAAAGAGGAATTCTCTTTCTATGATGGACCCCCAACAGCTAATGGTAAACCACATATTGGCCATATTTTAACTCGTGTAATGAAAGATATTATTCCTAGATATAAAACAATGAAAGGTTATCACGTTTTAAGAAAAGCTGGTTGGGATACACATGGTCTTCCAGTTGAACTTGAAGTTGAAAAGATGCTTGGCATGGATGGAAAGGAAGAAATCGAAAAATACGGTATTGAACCATTCATTAAAAAGTGTAAAGAAAGCGTTTGGAAATATAAAGGCGAATGGGAAAAGATGTCAGACAGAGTTGGTTACTGGGCTGATATGGAACACCCATATATCACATATGATGATAACTACATCGAATCAGTTTGGTGGGCATTAAAGACTATCTCTGATAAAGGTTTATTATACAAAGGCTACAAGATCGTTCCTTATTGTCCAAGATGTGGAACAGCTCTTGCTTCTCACGAAGTTGCTCAAGGATACAAGGATGTTAAAGAAACATCTGTATTCGTTAAGTTCAAGAGAAAGAATGCTGATGGATATTTCTTAGCATGGACAACAACTCCATGGACACTTCCATCAAACGTAGCTCTATGTATGAATGCTGATGAAAACTATGTTGAGATTAAAGCTAATGATGAAATCTATGTTTTAGCAGAAGCTTTAGCTCCATCTTTATTTGAAGAATATGAAGTTATTTCAACAAAGCTTGGTAAGGATTATGAAGGTGCAGAATATGAACCTTTATATAATTGCTATGACGGAAATAAGAAAGCTTTCTATGTAACAAATGATCCATATGTAACTCTAACAGATGGTACTGGTATCGTTCATATTGCTCCAGCATTTGGTGAAGATGACGCTAACGTAGGTAGAAAATATGATTTACCACTTGTACAAATGGTAGATGATAGAGGAAGAATGAAGGATGCAACTCCATTTGGTGGTATGTTCTGTAAGGATGCAGATAAAGAGGTTATCAAAGATTTATTCAATAGAAAGCTTCTATTCAAGGAATTCCAATTTGAACACAGCTATCCATTCTGCTGGAGATGTGATACTCCACTTCTATATTATGCAAGATCTTCTTGGTTCATTAAGATGACTCAAGTTAAAGATAATCTTCTAAAGAATAATGGAAAGATCAACTGGATGCCTCCAACAATCGGAACAGGTCGTATGGGTAACTTCCTAGAGAATGTTATCGACTGGGGTATTTCTCGTGAAAGATATTGGGGAACTCCACTTCCAATTTGGGTATGTCCAGATTGTGGTGAAATTCATGTTGTTGGTTCAAGAAAAGAATTAAGAGAATTATGCGGTCTTGATCACGATATCGAATTACATAGACCATATATTGATGAATTAACAATGAAATGTTCAAAGTGCGGTGGCACAATGAAGAGAACTCCAGAAGTATTAGACTGCTGGTTCGACTCTGGTTCAATGCCATTTGCTCAATTACATTATCCATTTGAAAATAA
>CAMOQV010000123.1 GCA_946623205.1 uncultured Clostridia bacterium | reverse complement strand
TCTCTTGGATTATCTGTACATCCAACTCTCCACCAAGCATCATAACCATGAGTCATAGACTTTGGTAATACCTTGATGTCAATTAGCGTTGAGCATGTTTGTTTTAGAGAATCTTTAATGGCTGCTTCTAACTCTTCTTCTGTCTTTGCTGTATATCCCTTTAGGCCATAACCTTCAGCGATCTTTGCAAAGTCTGTATGTAGAAACTCGCCTTCTCTAATTGGCTTATCTCCATCTCTATATCTAAATTCTGTACATAGAGCATCTATACCTTGTCCCATTTGTAGATTGTTAATACATCCAAACGAGCCGTTATCGAATAACATAATGTTGATCTTCTTTCTTTCTTGAACTGCTGTAACTAATTCAGAGTGAAGCATATAGAAAGAGCCATCGCCAACAAATGCATATACTTCTTTGTCAAGCGCAGCAAGCTTTGAGCCTAATGCGCCTGCAATTTCATATCCCATACAAGAATAGCCATATTCCATGTTGTATGAATCTTTAGAATCTGTAGTCCACATTCTTTGTAAACAACCTGGAAGTGATCCAGCTGAACCAACTAAGATGGCATCATCAGGAATATTTTTACGAATAATACCAATTGCTGTTGTTTGTCCAAGCTTAGCACCTGTTGCTTTAGCAAAAGCTGTGCAAGCGTCCTTCATCATATTTGTATTTTCTGGAACATAGTTAGCATCAACCTTAATTGATGTCAATCTGTCCATTTCTTTATCCCAATCTGCCTTAGCTTTTTTGATCTCATCTTTGTATGCTGATTTATAATCTAGTTTTTCCATCAACATTTCAACTGTTACTTTTGCGTCAGCAACAATTGGAGTAGCATCTAACTTTTCTGCTTGGAATTGGTTAACGTTAATTGTTAATACTGGAGTTTCTGGATATAAGCTCTTTGAAGCTGTTGTGAAATCTGTAAATCTTGTACCAATACCGATAATTAAATCCGCATCTTTAGCAATAACGTTTGCTGCAGAGTTTCCAGTAACACCAAGTCCACCAAGATTTAGTGGATGAGAAGATTTAATAGCACTCTTTCCTGCTTGAGTTTCTGCAAATGGAATATTATATTTTTCAGCAAAAGCGGCAACTGCATCGCCAGCTTCTGAATATCTAACACCACCACCAACAATAATAAGTGGCTTTTTAGCAGCTTTAATAACTTTAATAGCTGCATCCAATTCTTCTTTTGATGGAAGTGTTCTTTTTATGACATGTACTCGCTTTTTTAGGAATGTTTCTGGGAAATCATAGCATTCACCTTGTACATCTTGAGGCATAGCAATAGCAACTGCACCAGTATTTGCTGGATCAAGTAGAACTCTTATAGCATTTAACATTGTGCTCATTAATTGTTCTGGTCTTGAAACTCTATCAAAATATCTTGTAACTGCTCGGAATGCATCATTTGTTGTAGTTGATGCAGATGAAGCGATTTCCATTTGTTGCAAAACTGGATCTGGTTGACGAGTAGCAAATGTATCTCCCATAAACAATAGAAGTGGAATATTATTTGCTGTAGCGCATCCTGCTGCGGTTACCATATTTGCAGCGCCAGGACCAATTGATGAGAAGCATGGAATAATCTTTCTTCTATTTGCTTGCTTTGCATAGCTCATAGCAGCAAGAGCCATACCTTGCTCGTTTTTACCCATCATTGTCTTTATTGAGTTTTTGCCCATAGATAAAGATTCACCTATACCTACTACGCAACCATGACCAAATATTGTGAATACGCTATCTAGAAGTTTGGTCTCTTTACCGTCGAAACTAACATATTGATTGTCTAAAAATGTTATAAGTGCATCTCCGACACTCATGAATCTGCTATTTGCCATAACTTCCCTCCTCAAGCCATTTATATCTTTCATCTACAATTCTTGTCTTTTCCCAAGGATTGCCATCTAAATGTCTAATCATCCAACAGCAGTACATTGGATATCCTGGTGCTGTTGTTTGTGCATGTGTATGATTTGGCGGAATAAAGCAGCAAGAACCATCTTTAACAAAATATGGAGTCTCGCCAATAAAGCTTGCACCAAATCCTTCTGCTCTATCGAATTTGTAGTAATAAACTTCTGGTTGTGGATGATAGTGTGGAACATATGACCACCATCTGCCTTGACGACATAGAACTTCGCCTACAACCAAATTTGAATATGGAGCATTAGATTTATCAAAGATTGTGTTGATATCTCTAAGCATTGTGTTTTCTAAAACATCTTTTCCGCCAACTGCATTAATAACATCTTCTTTTCTATAAAGCTTTGCTGGGAAAACATTATCGTTTGTTGTTGATTGATAAATAAATTCGCTATCTTCAATACAATCAATGATTATCTTTGTTCCCTTACAAACATGAAGCGTTGTTGGATTATCTTTGAACACATTATATCTATCATGAATCTCATCAATCTTTTGTGCTCTAAATCTAATCTTGCCGTGTGTTAGCAATATAACTATTTCCTTATCTTCTTTATAGAAGATTTTCTTTGTTCCTGCTTTTAGCGAGAAAACAGAGATGTCCATTAGCATTTCCTTGCCAATGCCATCCATCTTACATAAAACCTTTTCTCCTGCTTTATTAAACTTTGGATATCTAATCATATTAACCCCTTGCTACCATTTCGCCGAATTCAGCTTTTTCTTTTGCTATAAACGCTTTAACTTCTTCAAGTGTTGGCATAAATAAAGAACAACCGTGAGCTGAAACCAACATAGATGCCGACGCAGAACCCATCTCTAAGCAATCCATAATATCCCATCCAGATAGAAGTCCATAGATAAATGAAGAACCATATCCATCGCCACCACCGAAAGACTTAAACGCTTTTACTGGGAATGGCTTGATTGAATAAGAGTTACCATCAGCTGTATATGCTGTAGAACCTTGCTTGCCGTGCTTTATGATAACTATCTTATTTCCCTTTTCAATCCAATCTTTAGCACTCTCTGCATCACTTCTTCCAGGAGCAGAGATAGCTTCTGTTAAATCGAATTCTTCTCTAGAACCCATAATCATGTCTGAATTTGAAGCAACGATTGAATAGTATACTGCTATTTCATCTTTGTTCTTCCAGTTATATGGTCTATAGTCAACATCGAAAATAACTTTGGTGTTAACTTTCTTTGCTATATACATTGCTTTTAAACAAGCTTCTCTTGATGGAGATTGAGAAAGTGCTGAACCAGAAATTAAGATAGCCTTTGTTGATGCGATATATTCTTCATCGATTTCATCAACATTTAGCATTAAATCTGCAATACCATCTCTATACATCAAAATTGAGCTTTCATCTTTAGA
>CAMOQV010000122.1 GCA_946623205.1 uncultured Clostridia bacterium | reverse complement strand
TTATATCGCTATTTATTTCCTTTACCCAGTAAGTATCCGTAATAGTAACCGCATTAACTTTTACCACGATTGATACATCATCTTTAGTTTCCAACCTCATTGCTTTTTTAAGAAAACGTGATGTTGCTCTATGAGAATCAACAGCTCTTGATTCAAGCCAAATCTCAAAATCCCCGTTTCTCTGCAAATAGATTGGCAATAAATCATAATTAACAACTTCAAGTTTGTTGTTAATATATTTAGCAATGATTGTGTCTTTACTTAGAAGCAATAAATCTTTCATACATCTAAAATAGCATATTTTAATTCAAACTTCAACGCGCACATATTATTTATACGATGAAAGTGTCCTTGCTAGCGTTTATCCTAAAACTTTTTGAGCAATTTTAACGCTTTGATTAGCATCTTTTGCATAGAAATCTGCACCTATCTTTTGTGCATAATCTGGATTTAATACAGCACCACCAACCATAACCTTGCAATCAACATTGTTTGCTTTTAGCAAAGCAATTGTGTCTTCCATTGATCCAACTGTTGTTGTCATAAGTGCGCTCAAACCAACCAATTTTGCGCCGCTCTTTATGGTTGCTTCAACAATGTCTTGAGGTGGCACATTTTTACCTAAATCGATAACGTTATAACCGTAATTTTCAAGGACTGTTTTTACGATATTTTTGCCTATGTCGTGGATGTCTCCTTTAACTGTTGCAATGACAATTTTTCCTTTAGAATCTTGTCCAACAGGAAGCACCTTTTTAATTTCATTAAAACATAGCTTTGCACTCTCTGCAGCTGCAATTAATTGAGGCAAAAATAGAGTGCCTTTTTCGTACTCGTCACCAACGATATTTAGAGCTGGAATTAAGTACTCATTTATAACTGTGATTGGGTCGTTATCTTTTAGCAATTCTTTGCATGCATCTTGTGCCTGGTTTAACCCTCTTTTTATGCAATAGAAAATGTCTTGAGTTTGCTTTTCTGTAACAACAACTTCTTCTTTGAAATTCATGTTGTTATCTACTGCATCCATGAATGCATCAAAGTACATTTCCTTTGAAAGTCTATTTTCCTTATATGCCTTAATCGCTTCCATATTTGAAGCAATATTTGGATTAATAATTGGAAAATCCAAACCATAAGCAAGAGCTGTTTTTAGGAATGCTGAATTAACAACTTGCCTATTAGGCAAACCGAATGAAATATTTGAAACACCAAGTGTAGAATTAACTGGGTATTTAGCCTTAATATCTTCTATTGCTTGAAGTGTGTTTTTAGCTTGATCTTTTTCAACTGAAACCGTTAATGTTAAGCAGTCAATAATTAAATCTTCTTCTGGAATTCCATATTCTTTTGCACGCTTTATAATCTTTTCTGCGATTCTAATTCTATCTTCGATAGTTTTTGGAAGGCCAGCTTCATCAATAGTTAAACCGACAACCATTGCGCCATACTTTTTTACGATTGGCAATAGATTGTCTAAGACTTTGTCTTCACCATTAACGGAGTTTAGAATTGCTCTTCCATTGCAATATCTTAGTCCTGCTTCAATTGCTTCTTTTTTGCCGCAGTCAATTTGAAGTGGCGCATTTACAACACCTTGAACTGTTCTTATCATCTTAACAAGTGTTGCCTTTTCATCAATCTCAGGAAGACCAGCATTGACATCTAGGATGTCAGCCCCAGCTTCTACTTGCTCTAAGGCTTGAGATGCAACATACTCAAAGTTGCCATCAATAAGCGCTTGCTTCATTAGTTTTTTACCTGTTGGGTTTATTCTTTCGCCAATGACTTTAATATCATCAACAACAACGGTATTTGTAGCTGAGCAAACTGCTTTTGGCACTTTTACTACTCTCTTTACAAATTGATTCTCATCCACAAGTTCTCTAACCTTTTGGATGTATTCTGGAGCTGTACCGCAACATCCACCAAGGATAGTTACACCTGCATCTATATATCTTTGATATACTTCTTTAAATTCATCTGGCCCTACTGGATATAACATTTGAGCATTTGGAATACCTGCGTTTGCTTGTATAAACAAAGGTTTAGCCGTCCATTTAGCAAGCTCTTTCATAATAGGCAAGATTTGCTTAGGCCCTAGAGAACAGTTAATACCTATTGCATCTACAAATGGAGATATTGTCAAACCAAAACTATCTACAGATGTACCCGTAAATGTTCTTCCATCTTGCATAAATGTCATTGAACACAAAATTGGCAAATCCGAATTTTCTTTAGCTGCTAAAACGGCTGCCTTTGTTTCATATAAATCTGACATTGTTTCAATAATGATTGCATCAACTTTGTCCTTTGCAATTTCGACTTGTTCTTTGAAAATATCGTAAGCTTCATCAAATGTCATTGACCCCATTGGTTCAATCAATTCCCCAATTGGTCCTATGTCTAACATAACATATTTATCGCCTGCAGCTTTTCTTGCGACATCAATTGCAGACAATATAACTTTTTTAACTTCTTCGGACGAACCCATTTTCTTTCTGTTGGCGCCAAAAGTATTAGTAGTTATAGCATCACTACCTGCATCAACATAATCTTTTTGAATAGCAACCATAAGTTCTGGATTTAAATAATTATATCTTTCAGGTATTTCTCCACCTTTTAGACCATGCTTTTGTAATTGTGTGCCCATAGCACCATCCAAAACGACAAATCCAGAATTAAGTTTTTCTCTAAAGTTCATCCTTTACTCCAATAATTGCGGTTACTGACTTTTGTGGAGATAGCATATATGCTTCATTAACAAAAACACCTATCTTTCTAAAAGTATCTAAAACTGCACAAATATCTTTTTGTATTTTAATATCTAAATCTCCATATCCACATGAATATCTTGTTGTAAGTGTGCCATCTAGTGTAGTTTCAATTTCATCCAAATATGATTCTATTGCACTTGTTGCTGCAGCATCTAAAATAATTGCGAGCGTTTTATCTTTAACAAAATTCTTTGCGATTTCTTTTTCTGGGCCAAAGCCGATTGTCCCGCATAGCAAATATACTTCACTGCATCCCTCAATATGCTTCCAAATATCTTCGCCAGGCAACTTTAGAGTTGTTCCAACGATAGATTTTGTTTCTTTATCTACTTTGTATTTTTTTACAACACTTCTTGGAGTTGCCAATTTCTCACACAAAGATATTGCTTGAGATATCTTATCTTCAAGTTCTTTAGACATCTCTTGTCCTTTATATCCAAGATAAGACAACAACTCTTTTCTATTTATTACCATGCTCTATTATTTACACCATCAATAAGACTTGCAATATCGTTTGTGATCTTTTTTGCAATAGTTGCATTATTCATAACATATAAGTGAACGCCTTGACATGCACCAGATCCAACTAGATCTGCCACTTGATCTACTGCATATAAAAC
>CAMOQV010000121.1 GCA_946623205.1 uncultured Clostridia bacterium | reverse complement strand
CTTTAATAAACAAGTTTATTAGTTAACCTTTGTTACCCAACCAAATGTATCTTCTTTTGTTCTGTTTTGGATACCTGTGATTTCATCATATAAGAATTGAGTAATCTTACCCATTTTGCCATTGTTGATAATCATATCTCTTCCCTTGTAACCAATTGTTCCAACTGGAGAAATAACAGCAGCTGTACCAGAACCGAAGCTTTCATTTAATCTACCTTCGTCATATGCCTTTTCAATTTCATCCATAGAAATTCTTCTTTCTTCAACTGGCATATTGTGAGCTTTTAGAACTTCGATAACAGATCTTCTTGTAATACCTGGAAGAATTGAACCAACTAATGCTGGAGTTACAACAACGCCATCAATTACGAAGAACATGTTCATTGAACCAACTTCTTCTACATATTTATGCTCTGCAGCATCCAACCATAGACATTGATCATATCCCTTCTTATTAGCTTCTTCACCACCTAGTAATGAGCAAGCATAGTTACCCATACACTTAGCTTCACCTGTACCACCGATAGCAGCACGTACATAGTGCTCTTCAACTAAAATCTTAGTTGGTTGTAAACCATGTGCATAGTAAGAACCTACTGGTGATAGGATGATAAAGAATTTATATACATGAGATGCGTGAACACCAAGTACTGGTTGGTCAGCAATCATTGTTGGTCTAATATATAGAGCTGTTCCTTTAGCTGTAGGAATCCAATCTTTTTCAATCTTTAATAATTCAAATAGGGCTTCCTTTACTTTAGCTGAATCGAATGTAGGCATGCAAAGTCTCTTTGCAGAATTGTTCATTCTTGTGAAGTTATCATCAATTCTGAAAACTGTAATTTCGCCTTTGTCATTCTTGTAAGCCTTAGCACCTTCAAAAATACCTTGAGCATAGTGCAATATGTTTGAAGCTGGGCTCATTGCAAATGGCTCGAAAGGACGAATTTCAATTTCTCCCCATGCGCCATCTTTGTATTCCATAATTAGCATATGGTCAGTAAAATACTTACCAAATCCTAAATTAGAGAAATCTGGTTTTTGCTTTGGATTAGTTGTTAATGTAATTTTCATTTTTTCGCCTCTACAAATTTATTATATTTCGTGTTTTTTATTTCTATTTTTGCTTGGCCTGAAGTGATATTAATAACACTCTCTTTGGCCATATCATAATTCTCTATTGGAATTATGCATCTTAATTTTACTGAGTTGCCATATTCAACATTTGTTACTTGGCCATCGTTTTTCTCAATAGCTTCTTGAACTTTTTTATAGATTGAATAATCTATGTCAACCTCAATGTCGTTACTAAATTTATACTCTACAATCTCAGCCTTGTCAATAGCGCTCGCTGCACACGATGAATACGCACCTATAAGACCATTTGCGCCAAGTTTTATGCCACCAAAGTATCTTGTAACAACACAAAGTGTCATGTACACACCTTTCTTTTTAAGAACTTCTAAGATTGGTACGCCTGCCGTTCCTTGTGGTTCTCCATCATCAGAAAAGCGTTGTTCTATGGCATTTTCACTTGAGATGTATGCATAGCAATTATGCGTAGCATCTGAGTATTTTTTCTTTATAATGTTAAGTTTCTCTTGTGCATCTTCTTGCGATAAAATTGGAACAAGCGTTGTGATAAACTTGGATTTTTGAATTACAATTAATTCTTCGAATTCTTTATCTATTGCTCTATATCCCATTATTCAGCTATAACTTTTACGTGCACCTTTTTACCCTTATGTAGGATAAATCCATTTTGAAGCATTTCATCTGTTACGTTGTAAGCAAAATCTGGAACTTGCATATCCTCAATCTTTACACCGCCACCAGCGATAATTGATCTAGCTTCGCTCTTTGATTTACAAGCGCCAATTGAAACTAGGATATCGCAAATGTTTACACATTCTTTTGTAACCTTCTTTTCTGGCAAATCATCGCTTGCTCCACCAAAAGCAGCTTCTGCTTGAGATTGAGCTTTTTTAGCTTCAGCTTCGCTGTGAACAATTTTTGTTACTTCATATGCTAGTCTCTTTTTAGCTTCATTAATTCTTTCATCTTTATATTTGCATAGTTCTGCAATTTCATCTAGAGGCATAAATGTTAAAAGCTTTAAGCACTTTTCAACATCTTGGTCTCCAATGTTTCTCCAGTATTGATAGAATTCATATGGAGATGTCTTTGCAGGATCTAGCCATACAGCTCCCTTTTGAGTCTTACCCATCTTCTTACCTTCAGATGTTGTAAGTAGTTGGAATGTCATAGCAAATGCTGGCTTATGTTCTTTAACTCTAATTAGGTTAGCACCAGCTAAAATGTTTGACCATTGGTCATCGCCACCACACTCTAACTTACATCCATAATTTTGGTATAGGTATAGGAAATCGTAAGCTTGAAGTGGCATATAGTTAAATTCAAGGAAAGAAAGACCTCTTTCCATTCTTTGTTTGAAACATTCTGCACTAAGCATTTGGTTTACAGAAAAATGTCTACCGATGTCTCTAATGAATTCGATAAAGTTTAATTTATCAATCCAATCGGCATTATTTACCATAACCGCTGCATTGTCTCCTTCAAATGAGAAAAATTTGCTCATTTGTTGCTTAAAGCATTCGCAGTTATGATTAATGATATCGTTAGTCATCATTTGGCGCATATCAGTTCTTCCTGATGGGTCTCCAATCTTAGCTGTACCACCACCAATTAAAACGATTGGCTTATGTCCAGCCTTTTGCATATGGCTCATTGCCATAAGTGCTAAGAAGTGGCCTACGTGTAAAGAATCTGCTGTTGGGTCAAAGCCGATATAAAAAGGAACACTTTCTTTAGATAGCATGTCATATAATTCATCTTCATATACAGTTTGCTTGATGAATCCTCTTTCTCTTAAAGTGTCCATTATGTTCTTAGTCATATAAAACCTCGCGTAAAAAATTATAATTTCTAGTAAATTATATCACTAAAAGTTTTAATTGACTAATAAAATATTATAAATATAAAACGTGTGTGAAAGTATAGTTAAACAAAAGGACTTGCAAAGCAAGTCCTTTTGGATTCGAAAATTAAACCATCTTTGTAGGCTCTTGAGGATCTTTAATTCTTCCTTCTTTCCTATCTATGTAGTTTTCTACGCAAGCTTTTATTGCTTCTTCTGCCAAAACTGAACAATGCATCTTTTGTGGAGGAAGTCCGCCTAAAGACTCAACTACGGCCTTATTAGATAACTCCAAAGCTTCTTTAACAGTCTTGCCCTTTACTAGCGTTGTTGCACGAGAAGATGTTGCTTGAGCGGCAGCGCATCCAAATGTTCTAAATCCAACTTGCTCAATAATTTCTGTCTCTGGATTAATATACATTGTCATTTCCATAATATCTCCGCATGCAGCATTTCCAATTTTGCCATATGCGTTGTAGTTTTCAACTACACCTACATTTTGTAAGTTTTGAAATTCTTTTATTACTTC
>CAMOQV010000120.1 GCA_946623205.1 uncultured Clostridia bacterium | reverse complement strand
CCTCCCTTTATTATTATAATACCTTACTTAAGAAGTCTTTTAATCTATCACATTGTGGATGATTAAAAATATCTTTTGGCTTGCCTTCTTCTGCAATAATACCATCTGCCATAAACAACACTCTCGACGCAACATTCTTTGCAAAGCCCATTTCGTGAGTAACAATAACCATTGTCATGCCTTCATCTGCAACTTCTTTAATTAAGTCTAAAACTTCTCCTACCATTTCTGGATCTAGAGCTGAAGTTGGCTCATCGAACAACATTACTTTTGGATTCATAGCAAGAGCTCTAACAATAGCAACTCTTTGCTTTTGTCCACCAGATAATGTAGATGGATACTCATTTGCCTTATCTTCAAGTCCAATTCTTCTTAGAAGTCTCATCGCATTATCTTCAGCTTCTTTAGTAGCATCTTGCAAAGATGGTACATCATATAGAGGAATATCCTTCTTAAATATTTTGTTCTTAAAAGCAATATATTTATTCTTTGCTATTTTCTTCTTAGTTAACGTAACAGGAGCCAACATAATGTTTTGCTTAACTGTTAAGTTATTGAATAGATTGAAGTGTTGGAATACCATTCCAATCTTTTCTCTGTGCTTATTAATGTCTACCTTTAAATCTGCT
Source organism: uncultured Clostridia bacterium (assembly GCA_946623205.1). Taxonomy (GTDB): domain Bacteria; phylum Bacillota; class Clostridia; order Christensenellales; family UBA3700; genus UBA3700. Next base: position 2,844 of record CAMOQV010000120.1, on the reverse strand, counting down.
AAATCTTCACCTTCAAAGATAATTGATCCACCAGTTGGGTCTTCCAAACAATTTAAGCATCTCAAGAAAGTGCTCTTCCCTGAACCAGAAGGCCCGATGATGGCAACTTTTTCGCCCTCTTCGATAGTAACATTAACGCCCTTTAAAACTTCTTTTTGTCCAAAGCTTTTTTGTAAATTAATGACGTCTATCACTCTTCTTCATCCTCCTTTCTAGTGCTCTTACAATAATTGTTATCGCATATACTAAGATTAGATATACCAACGCTAACATTAAATACGGAACGATGTAAGCATAGTTTGCATCGCCAATTTGCTTGAATGCTTTTGTCAAATCTACAATAGCAATAAAGCTTACTACTGATGTTTCTTTAATTAATGAAATGAACTCGTTTCCAAGTGTTGGCAAGATATTCTTTATTGCTTGAGGAATTACAACCTTCATCATCGCAGTGCCATATGGTAAACCTAGCGCTCTCGCCGCTTCTAATTGCCCTACATCTACAGATTGAATTCCCGATCTCATAATTTCAGATACGTATGCACCTGAGTTCATACCAAAAATAAGAATAGCTGTAATAATGTTTAAATTTGAGCCCTTAACCCCAATTGCTGGGAATAACACGAAATAACCGATTAGCAATTGAACTATCATCGGTGTGCCTCTAAACAAACCTACATAAATATCCGCTATTTTTTCTAAAATTTTTGGAAGTAATTTATATTTTGGGAATACCTTAATTACGGCAATTAAGGTACCAATTATGATACCTATAAATAAACCTAGTACTGCAATTTCTGCTGTAATACCTAAACCACTAAGGACGTTTTTATAAGCGCCCTTAGTAGCAAATTGTCTCCAAAACAGATCCCATTCTTGAGATGCTAATATAACTCCAAAATTCATTATAGAGCCTTAATCTTAGCTTCGATATCTTCAGCACTCTTGCAATCATCAAATGTTGTGTCTGTAGATAATACAACTAACATTTGAGAAGCATTATAGTATGAATTTGTGAAGTTAACAGATTGCTTACGAACATCGTTAACTGTTAAACCAGCCATAGCAATATCTACGTTATCCTTACCAACTGATGTTACAACAGATTCGAAATCCATATCTTTAATAACTAATTCTAATCCTAGTTGAGAAGCAAGGTATGCAGCGATTTCCATATCTACACCAAGGAATTTATCTCCTTCTTTATATTCAAATGGAGCAAATTCTGCGTTTGTAGCAACAACTAATTGAGAAGCAGCCTTAGATGAATCTGCAGAAGTAGCAGCTGATACTGGAGTTGGTGTGCCATCTCCAAAGTAAGCATTCATAATTTCGGCTTTCTTTGTAGCGAATTCTGTAGATGCTAAAATTGTATTGATGCTTGCTAATAGTTCTGATTGAGCCTTATCTACGCCATAAGCATATTCTTCTGTTGTTAAAGCAATATCAATAACTTTGATTCCTTCAATTCTTTGAGCTAATGCCTTTGCTGGAGCTTCATCGATGATAACTGCATTAACAGTTCCATTCTTCATGGCTTGTACTGCTAAGCCACCATTTGAAAATGGGTTGCATTTAACATTTGCAAATCCTGCAAAATCCCAGTCTACATCGCCCTTTACATAATATTCACCAGTAGTTCCTGATTGAACACCGATAGTATAAGCATTCTTGCTACATGCTGCAAATCCGAAAACAGATACTACAACAAGAGCAGCAACTAACATAATTAATACTAAACTCTTTTTCATTTTTTATCCCTCCGAATAATCTTTATTTATCAACGCTTCAATTAAACCATAATTTCACAAATAATACTATATAATTTTTTTAAAAATAATATTTTCTGCATATATGCACGAATTTATATCGTTTATGCGTATATTTATGCATATTTATTCTATTTTTTGAATATTCTTCCACTTATAGAAACTGCCAACATTATTGTTATATTGTTTTACGCGCATAAAAAATGTATAATTACATAGGATTAAAAACAAACGAGGTTTACAATGAAAGACTTTAAAAATGTAATGATTTTCGATCATCCACTTATTAGACACAAAGTAGCTATCTTAAGAAACAAGAACACTGGAATGAAAGAATTCAGAGAACTTATTGAAGAAATTACAACAATTATGGCTTACGAAGTATTAAAAGAAGTTCCAACAAAAGAAATTGAAGTTGAAACTCCACTTGAAAAATGTATGCAAACAGAAATTGTTGAAAAGAGTATTGCCCTAGTTCCAATTTTAAGAGCTGGACTTGGTATGGTTAATGGTATTCATACTCTTCTACCAACAGCAAAGGTAGGACACATTGGCATGTACAGAGATGAAGTAACAATGCAACCAAAAGAATATTACTGCAAATTACCAGATGGAATAGAACATATGAAAGTTATCGTTCTTGATCCAATGCTAGCAACAGGTGGTTCTGCTTCTGCTGCTATTTCATATCTTGAAAAGATTGGATGTAAAGATATTACTCTTATGAGTGTTATCGCTGCTCCAGTTGGCGTTGAAAAGATTGCATCTGAGCACCCAAATCTAAAATTATTCGTATCTACTCTAGATAGAGAATTGAACGAGCATTGCTACATTCTTCCAGGACTTGGAGATGCCGGCGATAGATTATACGGAACAAAATAGAAAACTTAGATGTCCTAAACGACATTCGGGCGCTCTTATGGGCGCCCATCTTTATTCCTTCAAATATATCCCCCTAATAATTGATGATACGACCTTCTTCAACATGTATATTCCTTGCTCCATATAAGCATATGGTAGTTTTCTAGTCCCGCCACTTTGACCTTGAAAATATCTATCATTTCGTGATGTCAAA
>CAMOQV010000119.1 GCA_946623205.1 uncultured Clostridia bacterium | reverse complement strand
ATTGTTATTGAAGGAGACGTTAAAATCGTTCCTTATTATTTCAAGAGCGAATTAAATGCAACTATAGATGCTAAAGTTCTATCATCTTTGTATGCTCAAATTAGAGAGAAAGGTTATGTACATAACTACGAAGACGCTCTTGCTGATCTTCAATTAGAAAGAACTAACATTGAAACTCAAATCGCATTAAACCAAAGCAAAATTACAGCAGTCGAAAAACAAAGATCTGATTTAATTGATGAAGTTAAGACAGCTGGCATTTCTGTTCAAGTATTAGATTTAAATATATATAACGAAACATTAAATGAATTATATATTGAAAAAACAGATTTGGAAAATGAACTTGCTTTAGTTAACAAGAAGATTACTAGTGGCGCAACAGCTGATACAACAGAATTCGATAAGACTCTAACTTCATATTTCACAAAATTAACAGATTTAACAGCTACATACAAAATGGTTGCATCATCTGTTATTAAAAATAACAACAATGTATATTTTGCTACATCTTCTGGTATTGAATCTAAAGGTGGAATACATATTGTTATTGAAATTCTATTAGCACTAATTTTAGGTTGCTTAGTTGGAATCTGCGTAAATCTAGTTATAGATAGAGAAAAATTAAAACCAGCAAAAGTTGAAGTTCAACAAGTAGAAGAAAAGAAAGAATAATAAATCAAAGATAATACAATATGCCTTTTGGATAAAACCGAAAGGCATATTTTTTACCTTTCTTTTTATACTTAATTAATATATAATTAACATAAACACAAAAAGGAGAATTTTTTATGGATTCATTAATGAGACAGGAAATCTTTTCAGAACCACAAATGCTTTTAAACACAATTAATAATTGCGAAAAGGTGATTCCTGAAATTGTTAAAGCTGTAAAAGAAAACAACATTACAAACTTTGTTTCAATGGCTAGAGGTACATCAGATAATGCGGCAACAGTATTTTCATACATCCTACCTTTAAAGGCTGGTAAGCCAGTTAGCACTTTCTACCCATCTGTATACACAGTATACAACGCAAAGTTAAATCTAAAAGGCACATTGTTCATTATCGTTTCTCAATCAGGAATGAGCATTGATACAATAAAAGTTATGCGTGATGCTATGCGTGATGGCGCTATAGTAGTTGGCGTAACAAACAATCTTGAAAGCCCTGTTGCAAAAGAAGCTCATTTCCACCTATATTTAGGCGTAAACGAGGAAAAGTCTGTAGCAGCTACAAAAACATATATAGCAGAGCTATTTGCCCTTGAAATGCTTGCTGAAGCTCTATCTGGAAAGATTGAAACAAACTTTAAAGATGTTGCTAAACAAATTGAAGGTGTGCTTGCTCTTTGCGATACACAAATTAATGCAGTAGCGAAAGAAATCGTTGATGATAACGATTATCTAATTCTATCTCGTGGCACAATGCTAGGAACTGCTGACGAGCTTTGCTTAAAGATGACAGAATGTTGCTATCTATTTGCTAAAGCATTCTCTTCTGCTACATTTATGCATGGTCCATTATCTTTATTATCTGATGGCGCAAATTTGATCTTGCTTGCCCCTGATTCAGAATTCAAACAAGAATACATAGATATGGCTGCAAGAGCTAAAGAAAAAGGCGCTACACTAATCGCTTTTTCAGACATTAAAGAAGTTCTAAATCTTGCTAAATACAAAGTTGAAATGCCAAAAACAAATCAAGTTACAAGCCCTATTTTATATGGCGTTGCTGCTTCTCTTTTAGCATTAAATATTGGAACAGAAAAAGGATATAACGTAGATGCTCCAAGAAACCTAAACAAGGTTACAGTTACTCTATAAGAGTAATATATTTAAATAGTTACTTAATTGCTCCGCTGTTGCGGAGCAATTTTTTGTAAAAAAATTCCGCCAGGTTACTGGCGGAATTCATATCATTTTAAATCAATTACGCTTCTTTTGTTGTCTTATGATTTGAAACGTATTTTGTCATATCTGCTTCTGTCATATATGCAGGAACTTTATCCTTGATCAAATCATCATCTTCGTTGATTACATAATCTGCATCTTCTGGATATGTGTAAGCTGTATATCCGCTAACAATATATCCCTTTAGGTATTCTTGTGCAGCTTCATCATAAGCTAACTTGATTCTAGATAGATATGTAGCATCATCTGAGCTTTCATAATATAGATATCCATCTAATACGCTTGGAGCACCATATTTTGTTCCAATAGAAACCTTAGAAACCTTTTCTTCATAAGCATTCTTGTTGATAATCAATGTATCTACAAAGATATTTGCTCTATAAAGATTTGAATTCATTAAATAATATGTATGGCCAGCTTCATCGTTGAATAAAATTGTGATGTTTGCTGTCATTGTTAATTCATCAGACTTTGCTTCTTCAATAGCATCTTTTGCAATTGGCTTATATGCTACAACTGTTGTAGAAGATACATCAACAACACCTTTTTCTAATCCTAATGGATAAATTGTAGATAATGCCTTGTTTGCAAATTTTACTTCTTTTTCATCGTTGAATGCTTCTTCTGTTAATGCATAACCAACAGTTGATACCTTAGCATCTGCATCCTTACAAGTCTTTGTATAGTAGATAACACCATCTTTATAGTTGATAATATCTAATGTGAATAAAGTTGATGGGTTTGTCTTATAATCACCCTCGCCTTTATAGTAAGCACTTTCAGCAATAATAATCTTATTTGCTCCGTTTGCTTCAACAACTCCTAAGTTGTTGCCTAAAACATATTCGTTATCTGAAGCTTTTGTATAGAACATACTTAATGCATCTTCTGATACAAATAAATCTGTATACTTTTCAACTACTACTGTATCTTTGAATTTCTTACCTGTTAAATCTACATAATGGATATTTGAATCGATTGTGTATAGTAAACCAGTCTTTGAGAAGATATAGTTTGTTGTTAAATCTGCAACTATAGCGATAGATTGAGTTTTTGTACCATCTGTTGTTGTTCTTAAGAATTCTAAAGAATTAATTAGGTTACCCTTGTTATCTGTTTGTTGGCTTCTAGCTACATAGTAAATCCATTCGCCATAAACATAAATACCTGCATTTGTTGTATCTGTATAATACATCTTTGGAACAACGATTCCTAAGCATTCAAGTGTGCCATCATCATTAATCTTGCTCTTCATAATAGCGCCATTAGTTCCGTTAGCACCCCATTCGTTTTGATCTTTTGTTAAAGATGCATCATCAGCGACATTGTTTACGAAATACAAATATTTTCCTTGTTTTACAGCAAGAGTTCCGTTACCAACAGCTTCTTCTTGAGAATATTCTGTTGAACCAACTGGACCCCACTTATATTTATTACATGCTGTTAAAGCTAATAGCATAACTACTATTAATGCAACTATAACAACACCTCTTAATACCTTTTTCATATATATGCTCCTATGTCGTCTAATAAAATATACAAAAATATTATAATTTAATGCGC
>CAMOQV010000118.1 GCA_946623205.1 uncultured Clostridia bacterium | reverse complement strand
TTCAACTCACCAATTTTAATTATTTTTTGTTTTTCTTTATCTGGAACTGTATTCCTTTAGCATAATCTTTTGGAGTAAAGTCTGCTTTTTTGTGCATTCCATTAATATGTGCTAAATCTTGAATTAAAATACCTGCTCTCTTTGTTGCCAATTTTGATGTAGTTCTCATAGCAAACGGAGTTTTAGCATGGACCTTTTTCCCAGAAACATCTTGATGTGGGAATTGACCAGTTGGGTATTTAGATGGATCAAGTGCCAAATATAGTTTGAAGCTCTTTCCAGATACAGCAATCTTTGCAATTACTTGTCTATTATATACAAAGTTGTCTGAGAAGTTCTTTGTAACATTGTTAATGCCTTCATATGACATTAAAGCGTTCTTAATAGTGTTATAATACTCTTTCTTTTCTGGGGCCATTTTAATAACTCTATCAGCAAAGCCCTTTCTTTCATTATGCTTCTTCATTAAATCTGGATATTTCTTTAGCAATTCTTGTTCCCATTGATCTCTAAATTGCTTTTTGAATGTTTCCATTAACTTAGCAAGTTTTTCTTCGTCTTTTTCTGAATCGCTTGCTAAATCGATTTCTTCTAATTCTTCTTCCTCTCCCTCATCTTCATCCTCGTCATCGTCTACGTCCTCTTTTATTGGAGTAGGAACCGGTGTTGGGGCTGGTGCTGGAGCAGGAGCCTCTTCTTCAACTTCTTCTAAAACGATTGGCTCTTGCTTTGCCTTCTTTAAGCCTTCTATCTCTTCTCTTAGGCTCTTTAATTCGGCATCTCTTGCTTCTTTTTCCGCAAGTCTTGCTCTTTCCCTTTCTTCCTCCAATTGACGTTTTAATAGCTCAATTTCGGCTGAGTTTTGGTTTACGTATACAGGTTGTGGGTGTGGAACTTCAGCTTTTGCTTCCTCTTTGTTATCCGAATCCTTTCCTTTCTTTTTAGCTCTCTCTTTTGCAAGTTCTTCTTCTAATTCTGCAATTTTAGCATTTAATAGAGCAACCTCTTCACTTGATGCACCTTGAACTTGTCCCTTTTGTGCTTTTGGTAGAGGCTTATAATCAAATACAAACTTCGTAGACAAAATAGAATCAAATTGATAAGTTGGAACGGATTTAGATATTGCACTACCTTGAATATATGCATCTTCGTTAACAGATGCAATATAGTTCATAGTTGCGCTATCTGATACTCCATCGCAAACAACATTTGCTTCTTGGCCTTCAATTAAGTTAATTAAATCCACAACAGCCTTTTTAGCTTTATCTGTTGTTAATCCATTTGCAAAGAACGAATTATCCAATTTATATGCATCGTATGAAGATGCAATTATTGTGCTTAGAGGTTGTGGAGATTTTCCAAATCCATTAACAGATACTTTAAATCCTCTTTGCTTTAGATCTGTAATATATTTAGCGATAGCTTCTGGAGAATCATCTGTTGAAATACCAGTTAACCCAATTTCGATATTCTTGTTATCTATATTGTAATTTTTGGCTATTTGAACCAATGAATCTGGATAATTAACGTCTTCAAAGTTTTGCTTTGATACATTAACAGCTATAACTAATTCATCACCAATTTTAGATTTTAAAGATTGTGCTAACAAACATGCAGCATCAAACATCTCTTTATCTAATTCTTTAATAAACCCATCTGCTTCGAATATTGGCATAAAATCTGAAGGTAGGAACAAATCTTCTTGTCTATTATCTACCCATCTACAAACGATTTCACCACCAACAACTTTCTTAGATTTTATAGATACTCTTGGTATGATATATGGAACAAATTGTTTTTGTTCTATAGCAATTGCTCTAGCTTTTGCAATTCTTACTTCTTTTACTGCGTAGAATTCTACTTCATCTACGTAATGATAAATATTTCTTTCTACGAATGTTGAATATGTAATAGCAGCTTCAGCTAATCTAACATCACCTATTACATCTTTCATTTCAGGAGATTCATAAACGCCAAACTTCAAATCGTATTTAATATCTGTATATCCATCAAAGCCTGGAGCTACGATTCTCTCTTCCATATTTTGGCAATATTGCTTTAGAGCTAATTGATCTCGATCATCTAGTAGCGCTACGAACTTATTAAATGAAATTCTTGCAGCAGTTTCTTGCTTCTTCATTCCCTTTAATACAGCATCTGCCATTTTAATAATAAATTCTTGTTTTTTTGGATGATTTTTATATGCAGATTCCAAATTGCTTATTTCAACAACTACTAAACTTGCTTTTTTGAATTGCTTTTTATGATTTTCATAATATTTTGCTAAGCCATCTTTATTGAATAGTTTAGACTCATCATCCATATTGAAAGAAACTCTCATTTGGAGTGTAGTATTAAATCTAAATGCTACGAATGCAGCAACCACAATCAACGCCAAAATTACTATAGCGATGATTTGTGGGGCTGTCATACTTGCTGCAATTATAACTAATGCCATATATGCATTCATCTTATTTTATCCCTCCACTATTTCTTTCTACTGTTTGATACAGCACCATACTTATCTTTATTTACAAAGATTAAGATGACTACAAGAAGGATAATTGCGATTCCTAAAATAATCCAGAATAAGATATCGAATGTTGTACCTTGGTTAGCTGTTGTGTTAATCAAGAAGTGTACATATTCAACTTCTGCATTGTCGATAGAAGCAACCTTAACAACTACTTCTGAATTTGACTTAGAAATTACTTCTGTTGTTAACTTTTGTGATGCGTCGAATTCAATATACTTTGTATAATCATCGATAACATCAAATGTCTTGTTACCTAATTCGATTGTGTAGTTCTTTCCAGTTGTTCCTTGAGTTTCGCTACATGCATATTCATAAGCATTCTTGTTAACTGTGTAAGACATTGGCAATCTCTTTACATTAATTGTACGTTCAATTGATGTTCCATCGTCTTGCTTGATAACAATCTTAACTGCGTTGTCACCAACTTTTAAGTTTTGACCTTCTACAACACTGATTGTAGGATCTACACCATTAGCATCCTTATTCTTTGCTGTGAAGTTTAATGATGTAACAGCATTAGATACTTCATATGTGTATAACTTCTTATCGTCTGCTGGATCGAAATCTGTAGTGAACTTGCTTACAGTCTTTTCGCCTTCATTTATTGTGTTGTTTTCTGCTGAAATAGCAACGCTGTAATCAACATCTTCACGAATTACGTTAATTACTACGGCTCTTGTTGTTTCGCCATCTTCTGCTGTTACTAATACAACAACTCTATTTAAACCAACATTTAAGTTCTCTGCATTGAAGACTGTTACTTCAGCGCCCTCGCCACCAAATTCATCTGCCATCTTTTCTGGCACGATATCACAATCTAGACTTCTTACTGAGTTTGGAACTGTGTATTCGTATACAGAAACTGCTGAGTTATATTCAGAAGCATCCATAATTATTTCATTTGTACCATCAGCTTTGATAGATAACTTAGAAATATTTGTGTTAGCTGATTCAA
>CAMOQV010000117.1 GCA_946623205.1 uncultured Clostridia bacterium | reverse complement strand
AAAAAAATGGTGGAAACTATAGGGCTCGAACCTATGACCCTCTGCTTGTAAGGCAGATGCTCTCCCAGCTGAGCTAAGCTTCCACGTTTGTAAAGCAATTTTAACATGCGTCTTTTTTGATGTCAAATACTTTATTGACCTTTTAAGGTTGAATACTTATAATTTTAATATATGGCAAACAATAAAAGTCACGGCGGATGCTGCGGGTGCGTATCAATGATAATTACTGTGGTTGTTTTAATCGCATTATTAGTTGCCGCATTCTTTATCAGCAAATATATTACAATTGATCAAATCGGACTTGCAGATACAACCGGAATTCTTTCTAGATTCAGTGATGCATATTCTCCTGAAGCAACCTTTAGAACAGAAGAAATGGCTGATTGGAAAGTATATGATATCTTGATGTGGATTGTTAAATCTGGAGAATACTCCCCTCAAAATTAAAGGCCTAAATCTATAGCGATTTTATAGACATCATCTTTTAGTAGCCCATTTGCTTTGGCTACTTTTTTAATTGCTTCTTTCTTGTCTACGCCTTGATTAATTAATTCTTTCAATTGATCTTCAACACTAGCTTTTGGTTCTTCTTCAACAAACTCAGCTTTGTCTACTATTAGAACATATTCGCCTTTTGGCTCATCTATTTCAGCATCTTGAAGTCTCATCTTTATCGATGATTCATGTATCTTAGTTAGTTCCTTAACGACGAACACATCTCTATCTCCAAGCATCTTATATAGATACTTTAAATCCTTGTTTATATCATATGGAGATGAATATATAACTAAAGCAGTTTTTATATTCTTAAATTGCTCAATTAACGCATCTTTTTCTTTTGATTTTGTAGGCAAAAAACCTAAAAAAGTGAAAACAGGGGTCAAAATTCCGCTTAAAGCTATTGCTGAAGTAACAGCTGTCGGACCTGGCACAACTTCGACTTCATAGCCTCTAGATTTAATGCCATCCACTAATATTGCCCCTGGATCTGAGATAGCTGGCATACCTGCATCTGTGATTAAAGCTACGCTCTTTTCATCCTTTAGATATGCCTCTATCTTGTCTATTGATTCTCTTTCATTGAACTTATGGCAAGCAACCAACTTGCTTTTTATATCATAATAATTTAGTAGGCCCATTGAGTGCCTGGTATCTTCGCAAGCTATTACATCTACGCTCTTTAGAGTATCTAAAGCACGCAAAGTAATATCTCCTAAATTCCCTATTGGTGTTCCTACTAAATATAGTTTTGCCATTAGTCTTTAACTACCTTAAATCCATCCTTGCTATCTAAGATGCTGTAGCCCTTTTCTTTGATTTCATTTCTTAGAGCATCAGCTGTAGCAAAGTCCTTTGCCTTCTTAGCATCGAATCTCTTTTGAGCTAAAGCTAGAATATCTTCTGGGATATCTTTATTAGCTTCGCCTTCAGGCTCTTTTGCCTCATTTAGGCTCAATCCGAACACTTTATCGAAATCTAATGCAAGATTGTAAATATCTTTGCTCTTTGGCTCTTTAAGCATTGTCCATAGAACGCCCAAAGCTAGAGGAAGATTTAAATCGTCATTGATTGCATCTTCGAAATCTTTCTTATATTTATCTAAAACTTCTTGAGAAGTTTTTTCGTTAGACATCTTGTGTTGATATAAACTTGCTAATAATCTTTCATAAGAAACCTTAGCTGCATCCATACCTTCGAATGTGAAGTTTAATTTCTTTCTATAGTGAGCATTTAAGCAGAAATATCTAAATACTAAAGGACTATATCCCATTTCCTCTAATTGAGATATTGTGTATGTATTTCCTAAGCTCTTAGACATCTTACCATTGTTTACTAGCATAAATTCGCCGTGTACCCAATAGTTAACAGTCTTTTTACCAGCTAAAGCTTCGCTTTGAGCGATTTCGTTTTCATGGTGAACAGGAATATGATCTACACCGCCAGTGTGGATATCAAATACTTCGCCTAAATATTTTTTAGACATTGTTGAGCATTCGATGTGCCAACCTGGGTATCCTTGTCCCCATGGAGATGGCCATTGCATGATGTGTTCTGGTTCAGCCTTCTTCCATAATGCAAAATCGTATGGATTGTGCTTTTGAGAGTTTACTTCAACTCTTGCACCAGCTTGTTGATCTTCAAGATTTAATCTTGAAAGCTTACCATATGATGGGAACTTATCAATATCAAAATAAATACCATCATCGATTTCATATCCATATCCTTTTTCTTCCAAAGCTTTAACATATTCAATCATATCTGCAATATGATCTGTAGCCTTTGCGATAATTTCTGGTTTACCAATATTTAATTTAGCTAAATCTTTAAAGAACACATCTGTATAGAAAGCAGCGATTTCCCATGGAGTTTTCTTTTGCTCTCTAGAAGCCTTCTCCATTTTATCTTCACCTTCATCTCCATCAGATAATAAGTGGCCAACGTCTGTAATGTTCATTACGCCCTTAATCTTATATCCATCATATCTTAGAGTTCTTCTAAAGATATCCATAAAGATATATGTTCTCATATTACCAATATGAGCATAGCTATAAACTGTAGGTCCACAGCTATACATACGAACTGTCTTTTCATCGATTGGCTTAAATTCTTCCTTTTGTCTTGATAATGTGTTATAAATCTTTAGCATATTATTTATCCTCTTTATTCTCAATATTTTCTTCGTTATCCATAACTATAGAATATTTGCATGCTTGAATATGCAAAGCTTCTTCTAGTTTTTCAATTCTTTTATTTAATCTTGCAAACTCTTCAAGTATTGGGTCTGGCAAGTGTTGATCTAAATCGTTTACTCTTTCGTTATTTTGTCTAACAATTCTTCCTGGAACGCCTACAACTGTTGTATGAGGTGGAACATCACGAATTACAACTGACTGTGCGCCAATCTTTGAATCATGTCCGATTGTGATGTTTCCTAAAATCTTTGCACCAGAAGAAATCATTACATTATCTTCAATAGTTGGGTGACGCTTTCCTGTTTCTTTACCAGTACCACCAAGTGTAACACCTTGGTAAATTAAAACGTTCGTGCCGATAATAGCTGTTTCACCAACTACAACACCTACACCATGGTCAATAAATACGCCACCTGCGATTTGTGCTGCTGGGTGAATATCTATACCATACTTTCTTCTAGATCCTGCAGAAATTATAGTTGCTATAGTTTTCATACGGTGCATATAGAACCAATGTGCGATTCTATATCTAAACAATGCTTTAAATCCACCATATGTAAAGAATACTTCTGCCTTTGATCTAGCAGCAGGGTCCTTTTCCATAGCGACTTGTAAATCCATTTTTACTTTATTCATATCTATCCTTATTTCCTCGTTGCAAAAAAATAACGAGACGCTCATTGTCAAAGACGAGCATCTCGTGGTTCCACTTTGCTTTAGGTATTTCTACCCCTCATTTCATCTTTCTCGCAGATTCACGTGTGGCATTTCCTCCACCAGCAACCTAATCGCACTTCATTTAA
>CAMOQV010000116.1 GCA_946623205.1 uncultured Clostridia bacterium | reverse complement strand
TAGTAGGCATATTTTACCAACTGGAATTTACTTTTACAAATTTTCGCAAACTTCCGCTTTATGCTGGAATTTACTTTTTCAATTTACTAAATATAATAAATATGCGCGTGTGCTTTTATTTTTTTTGCGTTAAATGTATAATATAGACGTTTGAAAGAGGAATAGATATGGACAAGAAAGAAAAATTTTATATTACAACACCTATATATTACCCATCAGGGAAGTGGCACATAGGAACTTGCTACACAACTATAATTTGTGATGCAATTGCTAGATTTAAAAGATTACAAGGGTATGACGTATTCTACTTAACAGGAACAGATGAACACGGCCAAAAGATTTTGAAAGTTTCTGAAGCTGCAGGTGTTCCAGTAAAGGAATATATTGATGGCGTTGTTAATAACCTAAAAGATTTATGGAAGCTTTTAGATATTTCATACGATAAATTCATAAGAACTACAGATGATTATCATGAAAAGGCTGTTCAAAAGATCTTTACAAAGCTTTATGAACAAGGAGATATATACAAATCTTCATATGAAGGTTGGTATTGTACACCATGTGAAAGCTTTTGGACAAAGACACAATTAGTTGATGGAAAATGTCCAGATTGCGGAAGAGAAGTTCAATTAACTAAAGAAGAAAGTTATTTCTTCAAGATGAGCAAATATCAAGATAGAATTCAAAAGCTTATCGAAGATAATCCAGATTTTTTACAACCACCAACTCGTCAAAATGAAATGATCAACAATTTCATAAAGCCAGGATTGCAAGATTTGTGTGTATCTAGAACTTCATTTGATTGGGGCGTTAAAGTTCCTTTTGATCCAAAGCACGTTGTATATGTATGGATTGATGCTTTAACAAACTACATAACAGCTTTAGGATATGGTTCAGATGACGATAGCTTATTTAAGAGATATTGGCCAGCAGATATACATATGGTTGGAAAGGAAATCGTAAGATTCCACTCAATTATATGGCCAGCTATTTTAATGGCTTTAGATCTCCCACTTCCTAAGAAAGTTTATGGACACGGCTGGTTATTGTTTGGTAACGATAAAATGTCTAAATCAAAGGGCAACATAGTTGATCCATTTATCTTATCTAATAGATATGGTGTTGATGCGCTTAGATATTATATGCTTCGTGAAGTTTCTTTTGGACAAGATGGTTCATATACAAACGAAACATTCTTAAAGAGAATAAATGGGGATTTGTGTAACGATTTAGGAAACTTAGTTTCAAGAACAGTTGCTATGGTAGAGCAATATTTTGGTGGAATTATTCCTGAACCAAAAGAGAAAGAAGCTGTGGATGACGATTTAATCGCAACACTTAATGCTATGTATAGTGAAGTTCAAGATAACATGGATAAATTATATATCCCAGAAGCATTAGAGAGTATTTGGAAGGCAATTAGACGTACAAACAAATACATCGACGAAACTGCGCCTTGGGCACTAAACAAGGATGAAAGCAAGAAAGATAGATTAGCAACAGTTATGTATAATCTTTGCGAATCAATTCGTATGATTACAATTTTGTTGCAACCATATTTAACTAAAACACCTGCTTTAATATTTGAAAAGTTAGGAATTAAAGATGCTACTTTAAAATCTTTTGATTCATTAACATTTGGTGCAAAGATAAATGGAAATGCAGTTAATAAGGGAGGAAACCTTTTCCCTAGATTAGATTTAAATAAAGAATTAGCTGAAATGGATAAGATTGCTGAAGAGCAAAAAAAGCAAGCTAAAGCGGAGCAAGAAAAGAAGATGGAAGAAAACGTTGTTAAAATACCAGAAATTGGAATAGATGAATTTGAAAAAGTTGAACTAAAAGTTGGAAAGGTTTTAGAATGCAAAAAAGTTGAAAACGCAGATAAGCTTTTATGTTCAAAGATTGATGTTGGTGCGGCAGAGCCTAGAACAATCGTATCTGGAATTGCTAAATACTATACACCAGAAGAAATGGTAGGAAAGAGCGTTATAGTTGTTACAAACCTAAAGCCAGTTAAATTGCGTGGCATTTTATCTCAAGGTATGGTTTTATGTGCTTCAGATAAAGATGGCAAGCTTTGCTTGGTTGCTCCAACTCAAGATATGCAACCAGGATCTGAGATTAGATAATGATTATTGATTCTCATGCACATTTAAATGATGAACGTTTATTGCCAATAGCTGGCGAAATTGTGGCTGGATTTAAAGCTAACAATATTGAAAGTTGTATAATTGCTGGTTTTGATTATAAATCTTCGTTGTTGGGCGTAGAATTAGCCGAAAAGTATTCACAATACGCGCTAATTGGAACACACCCAGAGGAGATTAAAGAAGTAACCAATGTAATATTGGGAAAATATAAAGAACTAGCAAAATCTTCGCGAGTTGTTGGCATTGGCGAAATTGGGTTAGATTATTACTATGAAGATAACCCACCAAAAGAAGAGCAAATAGAAGCATTTGAAAAGCAAATTATGCTGGCAGATGAGTTGAAGCTACCTATAGCTTTACATGTTAGAGATGCATACGGTGATTGCTTGAGTGTTCTAAAGAATATGCATGCACATTTAAATAGCGGAATACTTTTGCATTGTTATTCTGGATCAAAAGAAATGATTCGTGAATTTAACGCTTTTGATTGTTATTATGCACTGGGTGGTGCAATAACATTCAAAAATGCAAAAAAGGATGAAGTTATAAAGGAAATCCCTATAAATAGATTGCTCGTAGAGACGGATTGTCCTTATTTAACACCACATCCACACAGAGGCGAAACAAATGAGCCAAAATATATAAACTTGACAGTTGAAAAAATTGCTGCAGTTTTAGAAAAAGAAAAAGAAGAAATTATAGATATAACAAATAAAAATACGAAAACATTGTTTTTCAAAATAAGAGGATAAAATGACAAACACTTTTGTATACGAAATAGACAAAAGCTTATATATAAATGCTACCAATAAATGCACGAATTCCTGTGAGTTTTGCGTTAGAAACAACAAAGACTTTGTTTATGGCGATTTATGGTTAGAACATGAACCAACTGTAAAAGAAGTTTTAGATAGACTAAAAGAGTATGATTTAAAAAAATACAACGAAGTTGTATTTTGTGGATATGGAGAACCTACATACAGATTGGATGTAATTGAGGAAGTTTCAAACTTTGCACATGCTCATGGTTTAAAAACTAGAATTAATACAAACGGACATGCAAATTATATTCACAAAAAAGATGTATCAGATATTATAGTTAAAAACATTGATACAATAGGAATTTCCCTAAATGATATTTCAGAAAAAGAATATGATGATATTTGCCACCCTGAATTTGAAGGTGGCTTTGAAGAGATGTTATCTTTTGCAAAGCTTTGTATTGTAAAGGGCGGAAATGTAATATTTAGTGTTGTTGACGTAATTGGCAAAGAAAAAATAGATAAAGCTACAAAGATTGCTAAAGATATTGGCGCAAAATTAAGAGTAAGAGAATTAATAGATTAATTA
>CAMOQV010000115.1 GCA_946623205.1 uncultured Clostridia bacterium | reverse complement strand
TTGATGGGCCAGCAGAGTAGTTGTAAATTCTGTTCATAATGTGTATCTCCATTAATATTTATTTATCAATTTATAATAGATTAATTAATAATCGACAAGCCCATTATATACAACGAAAAAATATTTTGCAAGCAATTTTTTGCTATATGTTAAATAATTAACAAAGATTTGAACAAAATTTAGCAAAAATTAAGCATATTTATGGACAAAAGAGGGGATTTTATACACGATATAAAAATGAAATATATAGTGTGATTTTTACTGTGACAAGTAAATTATATAGTAATTATCGAAAATATTTAAAAAGTGTGACAAAATTATATCACATAAAATCACATTGTTAAAATATTAACGAAAAATTTTTGTAAATTATTGAAAATTTTACATTAGGTGGGTGGTTAACGGCTAATTTCTAAGAAAAACAATAATCTAGAGCTTGGCCTATATTTTGCGCGAGCCCTTGCTATATATACGCAATTATAATATAATATTAAAAGATTTTTGTTTTTAGGAGAGAAAATGGGCAAGAAGTATAATCCACTATCAATCGTCTTTTTAGGTGGTGTTGGCGAAATTGGCAAAAACCTTACAGCAATCAAATACGGTGATGAGATTTTGATTGTTGATTGTGGTTCTACATTTCCAACTTTAGATACTCCAGGCGTAGATTTAATTGTTCCAGATTTTTCATATCTTGAAGAGAATAAAGATAAGATTGTTGGTCTTGTCGTAACTCATGGACATGAAGATCATATTGGTGGCATTCCATTTTTAATCAGTAAAATTCCGAATATTCCAATTTATGGTTCAGATTTAACAATTGCTTTAATTGAGCATAAGTTGATAGATAAAAAAGTTAATACTGCAAAATTAAATGTGGTAAAAGCTGAGGATAAGATAAAACTTGGCAACTTTAGTGTAGAGTTTGTTCAAGTAGCTCACTCAATTATTGGAGCTTTTGCTTTAGCTATTACAACTCCACGTGGAATTATTTTCCATACAGGAGATTTTAAAATCGACTATACACCTATTGGAAATTCAAAGCCTGTAGATATATCGACATTTGCAAGAATTGGAAATAGAGGCGTTTTATTGATGCTTGGAGAATCTACAAACGTAGAAAAGCCTGGTACAACAATTTCTGAAAAGCACGTTGGTAAAACTTTAGATAAAATTTTTATGGCAAATCCAGATAAGAGAATTATTATCGCAACATTTGCTTCAAATGTTAATAGAATTCAACAAATCATATCTATTGCTGAAAAGAGCGGAAGAAAAGTAGCATTTTCTGGTCGTTCAATGATAAAGATTTGCGAAATGGCATTAGATATGGGCCTTATAAAGATGAATAGAGAAAACCTCGTTGAGGTTGAGCATATAAAAGACTATCCACCAGAACAAACTTGTATTTTATCTACTGGTTCTCAAGGCGAACCAATGAGCGCGCTAACAAGAATGGCTAACGGAATAGATAAGATTAAAGTTCAAGATGGAGACTTAATAGTCATTTCATCTTCTGCAATTCCAGGAAACGAAAAGGCCATTTATACAGTTATTAATAATCTTTACCGTCAAGGTGCAAAAGTTATGTATGGCTCTTTGGAAGAATTGCACGTATCTGGACACGCATGTCGTGAAGAATTAAAGATGATGTTATCTTTGATTCGTCCAAAGTTCTTTATACCAGTTCACGGTGAATATAGACACTTAAAACAACATGCTAAATTGGCTCAAGATTTAGGAATTAATCCAGACAATATAACAATTGCAGAAATTGGAGACGAAGTAGAGATAAAGACTAAAAAGATGCAGCACAACGAAAAAGTTAAAGCAGGGGCTTTGTATGTTGATGGTGAAGGTCAAATATCTCACGAGATGGTAAAAGAAAGACGTCAATTATCTAACGAAGGTTTAGTCGTAGTTGTTTGCAAGGTAAATGAAGCAACAAAGATTTTATCTGACGAATTCATCGTTGAAACAAGAGGTATAGATTTAAGAGAAGGTGATTTTGAAGAGATTAAGCTTTGTATGGCTAAATCTTTTGTTCAATTAGACTTAGCAAATAAGCCATTTGATAAAAACCAATTTGAACAAATTGCTTCAAAGAAAGTGGCTAATAGATTAGCAAAGCTAACAACACAAAAGCCACTTGTTGTGCCTGTTGTAATTCTAGATGGGGATTTGGCTATTTATGAATAGCACTCTTCAAGGTATAAGAGATTTAGCTCAGATAGAATTTTTACCAATTTTATCTCAAGAGTGTGAAAAAGTTCTTATTGAACTTATGCAGAAATATAAGCCAAAAAGCATTTTGGAGATAGGAACTTGTGTTGGATATTCATCAAGCATAATGCTACTAAATAGCGAAGCGATAGTAGATACAATCGAGATAGATGAAGAAAGACAAAATGTAGCAAAAAGTGTTTGGGTAGCGCAAAATCTTCAAGATAGAGTAAATGCATATCTTGGGGATGCAAATGAAATTTTAAAAGATGTAATAAAAGACAAGCAATATGATTTCGTCTTTCTTGATGGACCAAAGTCAAGATATCTTGAACATTTGAATTTGGTTCTACCAAATGTGAAAGAAGGTGGAATTATACTTGCGGACGATGTGCTATTTTTCGGTCTTGTAAAAGGCGAAGAACACGTAGCGCATAAACATAGAACAATTGTAAGACATTTAAGAGAATTTTTGTCAGATATTGAAAACAGAGATGATCTTGATGTTGAATTAATAAAGGAAGGAAATGGCATAGCCATAATAAGGAAGAAATGATAGAACTATTAGCACCAGCTGGAGATATTAACAAGTTAAAGACTGCAATTCATTTTGGAGCAGATGCTGTATATGTTGGCGGAAGCATGTTTTCGCTAAGAGCAAATGCAAAGAACTTTGGACAAGAAGAATTGCTTGAAGCAGTAAACTATGTTCACGAAAAAGGCAAGAAGATATATGTTGCTGTTAATATTTTTGCTTTTAATGATGATTTTGAAGCAATTAAAGAGTATTTGGTATTTTTACAAAATGCTAAAGTTGATGCTGTAATTATTTCAGATCCAGGCGTTATTTCTGTTTGCAAAGAAGTAGCTCCAAATCTTGAAATTCATTTATCTACACAAGCAAATACAACAAATAAGTATTCTGCTAAATTCTGGGCAGATAATGGCGTAAAGAGAATAGTTCTTGCTCGTGAAACTAAACTTGAAGACATTAAAGGCATTAGAGAAATGTTACCTCAAGATGTAGAGATTGAGGCATTTGTTCATGGTGCTATGTGCATATCTTATAGTGGAAGATGTTTGTTATCTAATGCGTTAACAGGCCGTTCTTCAAATAGAGGAGATTGCGTTCAAGCTTGTAGATGGGAATTTGAATTCTATGAAAAGAATAGAAAAGGAAGTCCTTTAACTATAGGTGAGGATGAAAAAGGTACATATATTTTAAACAGCAAAGATTTGAATATGATTGAACATATAGATAAGTTAATCGAAGCTGGCGTTTATTCTTTCAAAGTTGAAGGAAGAATGAAATCTCCATATTATGT
>CAMOQV010000114.1 GCA_946623205.1 uncultured Clostridia bacterium | reverse complement strand
AAAGATAACTGTTGCGAAAGTAGGTTATTTAGATTTGATCAATCCAATAGGATTACTAAATTAATATTTGAAAGATATAACGAAAGTCCAGATTATCCATTTGACGAAGGCAAAGATCAAGAAGATGCCGTGTTTAGATGCAAAGAGAATCAAAAATGGTATGGAATCCTTATGCCGATCAAGCGCTCATGTATATCTAAGAAGGCAGATGATATAGACATCATTGATGTTTTAAATATTAAAATTGAAGAAGACAAAAGAGAGGAAATATTAAAACTACCAAGCGTTTATCCTGCTTATCATATGAATAAGCAAAAATGGATAAGTATTGTTCTAGATGGTGGACTTGATGATGAAACTCTTATGAGTTTAATAGATACCTCAAGAAATCTTGTAATTGCAAAGCACAAAAAGAAATAGTGTATAATAAAAGAGAGGTGTGCTATGGAAGAATTAGAAAAAGTAGAACTTATTCCAGAAGAAGAATTAAAACCTCAAAGTCCAAAAAGAGTATCAAAAATTCTTGCAATTACTTCGTTGTCTATAGCTATATTTATGATTTTCCTTTCAGGGCTTTTTGATTTTCTTGCATTTAAAGATGCTATATTAACATTTGTCGCAGGATTGGTAGTAACAGCGATAGCGACCGTTTTAATATTAATGGCGTTTTTAGCGAGTCTTATTTTGATATTTGGTATTGTTATTCTTAAAAATAATGGCTTTTGGCCTATTAATGTCATAAAGAATGTATTTACGGATATTATGGGAAGTGTAGAGATTCTACCAGAGCAATTAGCGGCATTTAGAATTTATAGAATTATTTTATTAGTATTGTTTGTTGGAAATATTGTTTTGGCATCAATAGCAATAGTTAAATTCAAAAAAGAAAAAGCGTTAAAATTGGTAAAACCATTTGATAATACAAAATCAATGGCTATAACTGCGTTAGTATTTGCTTGCATTGGTGCGGTTATATCAACAGCTTCGATATTCTTAACTGCTATATTATAAATATAGTTCTTCTAATTTATTGCAAAGATATTTATATCTATTGAATTTATCCTCATCTGCAAAATGAGTTTCTCTTTCTTGCTTTATGACATTTACATAATCTAAAACTTCATCCCCAAATTGTTCTGACGCTAGATCAAATTTATGTCCATCAACTATGTTGAAACAATGAACTCCACCTGATGCAAGAGGAATCCCGTATACTTCTCCTCCAAAAATATCTTGTACTAAAAAAGCTGTAATAGAGCATTGGCCAAGAGTTTTGTTGTTTTCAGACCAATCTTTTCTTAACCTTGGCGCACAAGAATATTCACACCAAATGTTAGATAACATATCATATAAAACTCTAGGATTTTCTACCTTTAGATATTTTTCGTTAATTGGAGATACTTTAGTATCTTGCCATCCGTAAAAATTGTATTTCATCGTTCACCTCGCGTATATATAATACAACGGATATTTACTTTTTGGGAATAATATTATATTATTCAATTACAACAATTCTAGAAAAATAAATTTATTGGAGTATTTATGAAAGAATTAACGAAGGGTCAAAAAGCTTATTTAATCGTTCATTCAATTTTATCTGCAATAGGGTTAGTGCTACTTTTGTTTTTGTTAGATATAACAAATCTACAAGCATTTGGCGTTGTCTTAATGCTAATTTTCTATTGTGCATTTGTTGCATGTATGATTGTATTTATCAAAAAGCCATGGTATGTGAAATGTGCAGGTACTGTCGCTTTGGTTGTATTAGCAATTGTATTTTTCTTCACTGCTGCACCTTTAACGCAACATCTAGCTGCAGTGCAAGGCAAAAATGTTGAAAAAGCTGCTGTACTGGAAGTTGAAGGCGGACAAATTCAAGGCGTAAAAACATTAGATGGCAAAGTTGAAATATATGCAGGCATCCCATATGCAAAAGCTCCTGTTGGAGATTTGAGATGGAAAGAGCCTCAAGACGTTGAACCTTGGGAAGGCATTAAAGATTGCTCATATTTCGCAAATAGAGCAATGCAAGCATCAACATCATTTATGATGAATTCGCTTCAAGATATGTACCTTGAAGGCGGATGGCATATAGATTTAAAATCAACTCCAGATTTGCCAATGAGCGAAGATTGCTTGTATTTAAATGTTTATAAACCAGCTAATGCAAATGAAAACACTCCAGTTTTGGTATATTATCATGGTGGATCTTTAATGTCTGGAACAACAGCAAATAAAGATATCTATGGTGCAGAAATGGCTAAAAATGGAATCATTTTTGTCACTGTTGCATATAGACTTGGCGTATTTGGTTATTTAGCACTTCCTGAGCTAAAAGAAGAATCATATGAAGAGACTACTCATGAGACAACTGGAAACTATGGTCTTTTAGACCAAGTTAAAGCTTTAGAGTGGGTAAATAAAAATATTGCAAAGTTCAAAGGTGATAAAAACAATGTAACAATTGCTGGTGAATCTGCTGGTTCATCATCAGTATCTGCATTATGTTCAACGCCGCTTGCATATGGGTTATTTAAACAAGCAATTGGAGAGTCATCATCTACAGTTTTGCAAGTTCCACCTCACACATTTAGAACGTTAGAAAAAGCATATAAAATGGGTGAAGATATTAAAAAGGAATTTGGTTGTGAGACTCTAGCTCAAATGAGAGAGCTTCCTGCTGAAGAATTGATTAAAACAAAATATCAAAACTCAGCAATGACAATTGATGGTTATGCGCTTCCAGAAAGCCCATATGAAATTTACAAAAAGGGTAATAACAACGAAGTTGCTCTATTAAATGGCGTAAACGCAGGCGAGGCAGATCCATTCATATTCTTAGAATATTTGTTTGGCAAACAACCAAACTTAGATAATTACAAAGAAAGACTTCAATCAATTTTTGGAGAAGATACAGATACTTTGCTTGCAAAGTACGAAGGCAAGATAAATTCAGACAAAGAAGCAAATAAGGTGTTTAATGAAATCATCTCAACATACTGGTTTGTATATCCACATCAATCTTGGTCAACAATGGCATACAACAATTCAGAGAAAGTCTATAGATATGTATTCACAAAGGAAAATGGCTATATGGGTACATGGCACTCTGGAGAAATCATTTATGCTTATGGAAATGTTAAAAATGAATCTAAATCATATAGATATGACGAGAGTGATTTGAAGCTTTCAGATACCATGTTTAATTACTGGATTAACTTTGTTAAAACAGGAGATCCAAATGGTGAAGGTCTACCACAATGGGACGAATGGAATCCAATCAATAATAGAGTTATCGAGCTTGGTGCAAAAGTTGAAATGATGGATGATCCATATTTGTTCCTATATGACTTTATGAAAGCATTTGACGAGAAGAAGGCAGCAAATCTATAAACAAAAAAGCAGGTTATTTTTGCCACTCTATTTGCGCACATAACATACATACGCAATTTTGCTTGCGAAAATAATGCATACTTGCTAAAATACTTAGGAGTTAAAAAATTAACGAAAAATTTTATAAATATATGGAGGACATATTATTATGGCAAATGTAAGA
>CAMOQV010000113.1 GCA_946623205.1 uncultured Clostridia bacterium | reverse complement strand
GCATTAAATCTGCAATACCATCTCTATACATCAAAATTGAGCTTTCATCTTTAGAAAGGATTTCTGTAAAAGTTAATCCTAGCTTTTCTCCGCCTGTTGCTCTAAAGATATGAGATACATCAATCCCTTCTTTCTTAAAGAAGTTTGTTACATAATCACCAAATTGATCATCAGAAACCTTACCAATGAAACCAACTTTCTTTCCTAATCTAGCAAGACCAACTGCTATATTTGCTGGAGATCCTCCTACATATTTTCTAAAGTCAGTACTTTCTGACAATGGCTTGAAATAATCTAGTGGATTAAAATCAATTGCTACTCTTCCAATTGGAACTAAATCTAACTTTCTGTTTTCTTCAAAATCAATGTATTTCATAAGCACTCCTATTTATTGTTGAATACTAAAATATGTCTTTTTATGTTTTGGTAAACACCTTCTACCATTTGAGAAGAAAGGCTAAAGTAATCTACTTTTTCGTTGTTTGCTAAGTAATTCTTTGCGTATTTTGTTAATGCATCAAATGATGCTGTTGCAATATTTATCTTTCTAATGCCTAAAGATATAGCTTTTTTAAACATTTCATCTGTAATACCTGTTCCGCCATGTAGAACAAGTGGTTTTGTACAAGTTTTATGGATTTCTCCAAGAATATCAAATCTAAGTTCTGGTAATACTGGATAATTGCCATGTGCATTCCCAATGGCTACAGCTAAGCAATCAATATCTGTTCTGTCGCAAAACTCTTTTGCTACCTTTGGATCTGTGCATTTTATTTCATGGACTAAATTGTCCCCCTCGATTCCGCCAACTACTCCAAGTTCACTTTCTACTGTAGCCCCATACTTTCTTGCCATCTCAACAACCTTTTTAGTAATGGCAATATTGTCTTCAAAAGGAAGAAGCGAAGCATCTAACATAACAGATGTAAACCCGTAATCCAAAACCTTTTGGATACAATCCAAAGTCAAACCATGGTCTAAATGAACGGCAACATCTACTTTTGCATTCTTTGCTGCAGATACCATCATTGGGCCCATAAGTTCAATTGGTGAATTTTGTAAGCGTTTTTCGGCGATTTGAATAATAATTGGAGTGTTTAATTCCTCGGCAGCCTTGATGGCGCCCATAACCATCTCCATATTCCCAACAGAAAAAGCACCTACTGCGTAGTTGCCTTTCTCTGCATCTAAAATTAGTTTTTGCATCGAAACTAACATATACGAATCTCCATAATTTCCCTGTAAATATAATTTTATTTATTTATATTTATATAGTCAATGTTGAGATTTAGCAAAATTATGGAGAAAATAGGAGTAGCCCCGATCTCTCGAGGCTACCAAAATTACACATACTTTAAAATTTTGATATAATTTACTAAAGGGGAAAAATGATATTTATTAAATTCATTCTTTGGTTTTTATTATCCGAAGCTATTATTATTTCTATAAGATTCCTTTTAAGAAATAAGGAATTAAAACTTGGTGCTCATATTGGAATAACTATCGGGGAATTCTTGTTGGCTATATTTATGGCCTTTATGCCAATGGCAGGTCCTATGGCATTAAGGGCTATCCATCCATTTATGATGGCTATGTATGTAGCTCTAATGATGGATTCTGTAGCAAAGGCGATTACTTTAATAGCCAATAAATATGGTAAAAAACAAAGATCTTGGTTGTTTTTAACTGCCATTTCTTGCGTATTAGGAATTATATTCCTAACATATGGAATGGTTAATATGCAAATCGTTTCTCCTAAATACAATTCATATTCATCTGAAAAACTACACAACGAATATAAAATTGCTTTTGTTTGTGATATTCACATCGGAAGCGCACAACAAGTGTCTACAACAATAAAAACAATTAATAAAATAAAAGAAGAAAATCCAGATTTCACTTTTCTTGGTGGGGATATTGTAGATGAATATACAAAAAAAGAAGATATGCAAGAAGCGCTAGCAGCTTTTAAAGATTTCTCTACTCCCGTATATTTTATATATGGCAACCACGACCCTTATGGCAAATTCACTCAAGAAGATTTTGTTAATACGCTTCAAGAAAACAACATAATTATCGTTAGAGACGAATATGTGGCCTTAGCTGACGATTTAACGCTTCTTGGAAGAGAAGATGCTTCAATTGAAGATCGTAAGCCTATTGAAGATTTGGTGAACCCATATCCTAATACTTATGTATTAATGGTTGACCACCAACCTACTACATTTGAAGACAATTGCAAAGCAGGCATTGATTTACAATTATCTGGACACATTCACGCGGGACAGCTGTTCCCTCTTTTGGAATTCTATAGCATAATTGCGCAAACTTATGGTGAATACCATAATGGCAATGCAACTTTATATGTAAGCGCGGGAGCATCAGGCTGGAGAACTCCTTTAAGAACAAGTAGAAAATGTCGTTACGAAATTATCTCGCTTACACCTGCAAATTAACTTGTTGCACTTTTGTGACACTTAAAAAGATATAATGTTTTTGGAATAACATTGAGGAGATTATTATGACAAACGCAGAAAAGAAAGCAGCTCATAAATGTAATATTAAAGACTTTGTTACTAAATTCTCTGACCCTAAGTATAAAACAAACAATCGTAAACAACTTGACGAAGTTATTGATTACTTGGCTAGATATGGAATGAATGGATCAAAAGTTGAATGTTCTTTTGATGAACTATTGTTAACAGCAAAAAATATGCTATTATCACAAGCCGCTGAACACCATCTAGATGAAACTAACACAGAAGGATATGGCTATCTAGGTAACCTAAATGCTCAAGAAGAATATGACTTACGAGGCTTCATTTTAAACCCTGTGTCTACTATAAAAGATAAGTTTGCCAATTATGATCCTTATAGAAAACTTCAAGGCGAAACCGACCCAGATAAGATTAAATACTATAAAGATTTACAGGCAAACGCAAAAAGAATCGGAAATCTAATTAAGGATTATACTGAAGATACGGAAAATGAAAAAAAGATCAGTACGTATCTAGAAGTTGTTACTAAAATACAACAAAACCTTCCTCCTACAACTAAAAGCCTCGATCAAGCATTAGAAAGCAATAGAGGCGGTGTATTTGAAAGAATGTTTAGTACAACCTCTAGGCAATTCACGAACTTTAAAACTGCATTTAAAGATTTCCGTAATCCAAACAGCGTTTATCTTGGAGATATAAACCATTTAGAAAAAGAAACAAAAGCATATCTACATCACGTTATGCCATCATTTAAAGTAACAGACGATCTTCCAACTCCAGAGCAATTCGCTACACTTTCTGGTACACAAAAAGGACGCGCAGCATTTTGCATCAACGTATTAAGATCAATCAAAGCTACAAAGGAAATCGAACCTTTAAAAGAAAATGTTACGGAAGCACTTCAAGGACAATTCCTTTATAATCACGATATTGTAATTTTAGACAAAGAAGAACAAGCTCCATTCCAAGAACAAATCGACAATGATATTAAGAAGGCTGAACCTGAAGTTAAAAACAATAAAGATGATGCTTTATTGAACGATAGCGTTGATGAATCTAAAGAGCTTGAAGATGAGATGTTTGAAGCGTTAACAAAATAAAACTTATTTGTTTATGTTTCGATTTTACTTTTTGAATACGAAAATTAAG
>CAMOQV010000112.1 GCA_946623205.1 uncultured Clostridia bacterium | reverse complement strand
AACCTGCTGTTAGATCTGGCATCTTTGTCTTTGCGATTTCTTCTACTTGAGCTTTTGTTAATGTAGCAACCTTATTTGTGTTTGGTTTGCCACTTCCCTTTTCGATTCCAGCAGCCTTTCTGATTAGAACTGGTACCGGTGGAGTCTTCAAGATGAATGTGAAGCTCTTATCTTCATAGATAGTCATTACTACTGGAATAATGAAACCATCTTGAGCCTTTGTCTTTTCGTTGAATTCCTTTGTGAATGCAGGAATATTAATACCATGAGGTCCTAGTGATGAACCGACTGGTGGTCCTGGAGTTGCCTTTCCAGCTGGTAATTGTAGTTTAACTACTGCTTTAATCTTCTTTGCCATAGTTTTATCTCCTCCTATGCAATTGCGGTACAAACGAAATATAATGAATAGATTTTATATTTCTCCCGGTTAATAACTAAATCTTTTCTACTTGAGCAAAATCTAAATCCATAGCTGTTGGACGGCCATAAATTTGAATGTTAACCTTAACCTTTTGCTCAGCTGCCTTGATTTCCATAACTTCACCTGACCAATCTTTGAATGGACCAGAAATGATGTTAACTGTATCACCAACAGCAATCTTTAGATCTTCTACCTTAACTTCCTCAAGTTGAGTTCTCTTAACTTCTTCTGGAGCCATTGGTAGAGGGATATTATTAGAGTCTGTTAAGAAGTCTTGTACTCCTCTGCAGTTTCTAACCATATACCATACATCTTTTGTGTATATCATTTTAATGAATAGGTAATTTGGGAACTTGTTCTTAATAACAGTCTTCTTCTTACCATTTCTTTCTTCTACAACTTCTTCTCTTGGAACAACTACACTGAAAATCTTATCTGCAAGGTCCTTGTTAATAGCAACCATGTCATTTAAGCTTTGTTCAGCTATTTGTTCGTAGCCGTATTGAGTTTTTAAAACATACCATTGAGGTTCGTTCATGTCTAACATATCGTGTACCTCCTTAATTTGTTCCTGTTAATAGACCCAATAACCATGAAGCTAAAGAGTCAAATCCCATTATAACTACTAAGAATACGACAACAACTACTATAACTGTTAATAAAGAAGCAGCAGCAACTTTCCAAGTTGGCCATGTAACCTTCTTTAATTCAGAGAACATTTCCTTGAAAACTTTGCCAATTCTCTTAAAGAAACCTGGCTTACCGTCTTTCTTGTTGTCCTTCTTTGTTTTAGTTGAGTTATCGCTAGAATTAGCTAAACTTTCGTTTAGTGGAGCGTTAACTTCTAATTCATTTAATTTATTCTTTGCCATAAATTACCTCTACTAAAAACTATTTTGATTCCTTATGAACCGTAGTCTTCTTACAGAACTTGCAATACTTCTTAAGCTCAATTCTATCTGGATTGTTCTTCTTGTTCTTGAAAGTATCATAATTACGTTGTTTACATTCTGTACAAACTAGAGTAATTTTTACTGTATTTTCCTTTGCCATTTTGGTATTCCTCCAAAAAAATTACACCCCTATGAGTGCTTTGATATTGTAACATATGCAATATATGCTGTCAAACTAAATTATATAATTTATATTATTAAATTTTTAAAAGAATTGGGCACGAACTTTCTCGTTCGCGCCCAATTAAAAGTGCTCGAAAAATTAAGCGTTTGCTTTCTTGAAAGCAGCAATAGCGCTCTTTGATGTTGTGAAACTTTCCTTTGCGTACTTAGAATCCTTTCCGCCGTTTGTATATAAAACTTCTTGTCCATCTTTTGTAACGTATAAAGATTCTTCATAACCTGCTGGATCACCAAAGTAACCGCATGTTGTTTTCTTAACTAGTGTAAGATTTGCTAGTTCAAATTTTTCAACTTTCTTTTCTGCTGGCTTAGCAGCTGTTGTCTTCTTTGTTGCCATAGTAAATAACCTCCAATAATTTATTCGAATATACTATACTCGCATTTATTATTTTTTACAATAATTTTGCATTAAAAAAAGACTATTCTTTTTTTTGAATAGTCTTTTGTGTCATCTTTTAAATTAATATCTTAGATATTAGATGTTTGTAACATCATCATTTTTAAATGCGCCATCAGCCTTAACGTCTTCGATAGAATGAGCGATTTCAGCCTTTCTAGATTTCTTCATTTCCTTAAGTTCTTTCTTTCTATCTATTTGCTCTTGATAGATAGGTCCAAATGACTTAACCTTACCACAAACAGCCTTCATCAAACCACCACTTAAAGCTGGTGTCAATCTTGGCATACATCTCATTCCTAAAGACATTAATTTTGCTAAGAAGTCTGGGAAGAATCTAATCTTTCCTTTTCCTATTGCCTTTACAATTCTCTTACCAGCTGTTTGAGCTGTGATTCCTACTGATTCAACCAATGAATCTGCCTTGTCAGCTTTTTCTCCTTCACGAGCCTTATAGATATCTGTCTTAACTGGTCCTGGCATTACGCAAGTAACTTTAATGTTAAAGCCCTTCAATTCTTGCTTTAAGCATTCTGTTAAGCCCCAAACTCCAGCCTTTGTACATGAATAGATTGATTCACCACCAAATGGTAAAATAGCAGATGCAGAAGCAACATTACATATTGCACCAAATTTGCTCTTTTTGATTGTTGGGATGAATGCTTTACATCCATATACAACGCTCAACATA
This sequence comes from uncultured Clostridia bacterium, assembly GCA_946623205.1. GTDB lineage: Bacteria > Bacillota > Clostridia > Christensenellales > UBA3700 > UBA3700. The sequence goes on along the minus strand of CAMOQV010000112.1, from coordinate 1,029 downwards.
TTTGTATTTACAATTTTAGCTATTTGATCATCTGTTAAATCATTGAATTGTCCAAATGGTTGAATCATACCAGCATTGTTGATAAGGATATCTGTCATGAATCCCATATCTTCCAATTCTTTTGCAAATTTGTACCATTCTTCTTGTGATGAAATATTAAATCTTCTATATGAAAACTTGTCGCCAAGCTCTGCTTTCAATTCGTCTAATTTTTGTTTATTACGAGCAACGCCCATTACATTACATCCGTACTTCTTAACCAATATTAATAGTACTTCTTTGCCCATACCTGTTGAGCAACCTGTCAATACAACATTTCTGCCATATAACCAATCTAGTCTTCCCATAGATCCTCCGTATTATTTCTACTATTGTAAGTCAACCTTAATTAATTTAATTTTAAGGTTATTTGACTATAAAGTCAAATAAAAAAATTATGGTGACCAATTTCTTGATCACCATAAATATTAACGTTTTTAAGTTAGGTTGTTAATTAGCCTTCAATCTTAGAAACAACACCAGAACCAACTGTTCTTCCACCTTCACGAATAGCGAATCTTAATCCTTCTTCGATAGCGATTGGTGTGATTAATTCGATTTCCATAGCTACGTTATCACCTGGCATAACCATTTCAACGCCTGCTGGAAGCTTGATAGTACCTGTAACGTCTGTTGTTCTGAAGTAGAATTGTGGTCTGTAACCATTGAAGAATGGAGTATGACGGCCACCTTCTTCTTTCTTTAGTACGTATACTTGAGAAGAGAACTTTGTATGTGGATTGATTGTACCTGGCTTAGCAAGAACTTGTCCTCTTTCGATACCAGATCTATCGATACCTCTTAATAGAGCACCGATGTTATCACCAGCATAAGCTTCGTCTAATAACTTTCTGAACATTTCAAGACCTGTGATTGTTGTTTCAACTGTTGGCTTAATACCTACGATTTCAACCTTATCTTGAACCTTTACGCATCCTCTTTCTACTCTACCTGTAGCAACTGTACCACGACCTGTGATTGTGAATACGT
>CAMOQV010000111.1 GCA_946623205.1 uncultured Clostridia bacterium | reverse complement strand
CCTTATCTGACTTAACAGCCAAGTCTATTATATACATTCCGTTTTTAGTATCGTGTGTAATTGTTGTTTTGCTTCCATCTATTGTATCTTTTGTGAAGTTATATACAGCCCAACCTGTACCATAATTACCGCAATAGTAATCATACGTATCATCAAATGGAGTTAAATCATATGCAAAGTCATATTTTGTATCTAATAACCCCCATGGAGTATCTCTTTGGATAACATCTTCTGGTTGCTCAATATAGTGTAATGATTTAGCTTCTGAATAATCATTGCTATATTCATCAGTAATATATGTCATTTCTGGGTAACCCGTCTCTTCGTCTTTAGGGTTTGCTTTATATCCTTTTGTTTGATATAACTTTTCGTTATATGCACCCATTAGATACTTATAAGCATCATCACTTGATGCGCCTTTAAATTCAGCTCCACCATTCTTTCCTCTCTTGTATGCATAAGTACCGTTGTATAACATTTCAATACAGTTATATCCAAACAAACCTTTTAATGTTCCTGTTAAAGATGATGGTAAACCTTCAATATCTAACTTTGTAACACCAGAAATTGTTTGAGAGAAGAAATTGTTTTGTTCTGCTTCTTCTTGTGCATCATTTGGATCATCTGCTTCACAATACCCTAAGCAATATGCAGCTCTAACTCCAACGTTAAATGTTGGGAATGATAATGTAATACCAAGTGTTGCTGTAACATCTGTAGCAAATACTGATGAATCTGTATAACAATACCAGCCAGAGCCAACAACATTAGCATAATTGTAAATAGCTAAACTATATAAAGCTGCAGCGAATTCTGCTGTATCATCTTGGTCAACGCCTGTCATATCTGATACTTTTATAAGTTGACTTTCTGTGGCATCGCTCATTAAACCAACGTTGCTTGCAGCCTTTGCATTTTGATAACCATTAACAGCTAATAATGCTTCGAAGTCTGTTGCTGCTGATTTTGTAAATAATGGCATAATTACAAATAATACAACTAATACAATGGCAACAACGCCAACAACTGATGAGCTTACAGAAATACCAATAACGGCACCTTTAGATAATTTCTTTTTGCCCTTTTTGTCTTTCTTCGCTTTCTTACCTTTCTTGCCCTTTGGTTCTACTTCTAGATCTTCATCATCAATAACTTCATCATCGATTGCTTCGTCATCAATAACTTCATCATCCAAAACGACATCGTCGGCTTCATCTTCTAGAATTTCATCATCTTCTAGAATTTCGTCTAATTCTTCGTCTTTTCTCTTTTTCATAACTAGTCCCCTTTTTCGGTTTTATTTGGCGTGCCCTTTTATACGCGCCTTATATTATATAAGTATAATACACGAATTGTCTTAAAAAAACAATATATCATTGAACTAATCTTTTTTTCACACTATAATTACTTTGAGGTCTATATGATATCTATTATTAACGCAATACCATTTATAAGTGGCACATTTCAAAAAAAATCAGCAATTAACATAAAAGACAATAAGATTGTTTCTATAGGTGATCCTATATTTGAAAAAATTTTTGACGCAAAAGGAAATTTCGTTGTTGCTGGTTATATTGACATCCATACGCACGGTGGTTTTGGCAAGGATTGCATGGAAGCAACTAAAGAATCAATTGAGACAATATCTAGATACCATCTTTCTACTGGTATTACTTCTTATTTTCCAACAACAATGACAGCTCCAGTTGCCGATATTGAAAAAGCGATCCAAAATATTAGAGATTATAAAGACAATAAATATGCAAGAATACTTGGTATTCATTTAGAAGGGCCATTTTTGTCTAAAGGAGCAGCTGGCGCACATAAACCAGAACTTCTAATAGATCCAACAAAAGATAATGCTCAATTTGTTTTTAATAACAAAGATTTAGTAAAGAGAATTACACTTGCTCCAAATAAAAATAATGCAGCTCAATTTACTAAAGATGCTGTAACTAATGGCATTCAAGTTTCTTTAGGACATGACGAATCCATTGATGATGAGATATATGCTTGCGTAGATAACGGCGCATCATCTGTTACTCATATGTATAATTGCACTTCTCGTCCATCAAGAAGAAGCAATCCTAAAAAGCATCTAGGATTAACTGAAGTTGGTTTATCTGACGATAGATTATACACAGAAGTTATAGCTGACGATAGACACGTGCCTAATGCACTATTTAAGATGATATATAAATTAAAAGGCGCAGATAAGATTTGCTTAGTTTCAGATTCTCTATCTATTGCAGGTATGCCAAAAGGCGAATACTATATAGGATCTGGAGATTCAAAACAAAAAATTGAAATCGAGGATGGCGTTGCTGTTATTAAAGAATTAAATACATATGCAGGATCTATCACTCCAATTTCTAAAATGGTAGCACAATTATATAAAGCAGGGATTTCTAAAGAAGATGCTATAAAGATGGCAACTTTAACTCCTGCAAAATTAATGGGATTAAAAGATCTTGGTGATATTAAAGTTGGAAATCTTGCCGATTTAAATATATTAGATAAAGATTTAAATGTAATAAATACACTATTTAGCGAAACAATTCTTCATCCTTAAAATTAGTTTTATGTGATGCCGTATATCTTTGAAGTGGCTTTTCTAATGCCTTATATAGTATTGGCAACAATATTGTAACAGAAGTTACTCCCATAACGCATTGACCTACTTCCCATGGAATGTCAGCCATCGACCAAGACAACCATCCTGCGCAAAAAGTACTCCATGATTGACCGTTATATATCCATGTCGTAACAACAGCGAAAGTTTGCCCATACACAAAACCATGCAAAGCCGTAATTATTGCAATTAACCAAATCTTTTTATAAAAAGATCCTTTAATTAGTTTCGTTAATAATAACATAGTAGGTAATGTCGCCCAAGCTAAAAACATTGTAGGAATAGAAACAAATAAAGGCCACATTCCGCCAGATATAAAACAATCTAATGTAACATATATTAAAATTACTTCAAGCGTAAATCTATATCCAAAAAATACATAATTGAATACTACTAAAAATGTAACAAACTGCAAAAATGGGATTGCCGCAAACGCTTCGTCTACGGCAACCATTAATGCAATCATTAATGACATCAAAACCAGCCTATATGTTAGACTGGTTTTTGTCCAATCGATCATAAATTATGAACCAATATGTCCGTCCCAACCATCAATTACAATAGTATAAGATGTTAATTCAACTACAGAATCATTGATGATACCATTAGACATTACGCCATTTCTTGCCATATATGAATTGAAATAATCATTTGCTGTATAATCTGGTTGTGCTGCAAGATATCCATTTGTTAATGCCCAGCTCTTATATACAGAGTCATAAGTGAAAATTAAGTAATCCGTATCATTTAAAACGATTTTCATAACATCTTCTACTGGATCAGCGTCAATTGCAGCAAAAGAATCTGCTATTGTTGTTTGTCCTGCTTTAATTGTTATTGCTTTTTCAACAATTATTTCTCCTGTGATATCTGGGGCACTCATCCATGTTGGATCAGAATACTCTGCACTAGCTTTTCTTATAACTAGAGAGAATGTAGCATCTTCTGTTGCAGGCTCTTTTGTGCAAGAAGCAAATACTGATAATGAAACTACTAAAATTGCTAAAATAGCAATAACTGATAAAATTTTTGTTAACTTTTTCATGTGTTTTCATCCTCCT
>CAMOQV010000110.1 GCA_946623205.1 uncultured Clostridia bacterium | reverse complement strand
GTTATTCATGCAGTAGGGCCAATTCCTCAGATGGAAGGAGCTCCAAAGCTTTTGGAAGGAGCATATATAAACTCTTTAAAGAGAGCTGAAGAGAATAATATTGAATCTATTGCTTTTCCATCAATATCTACTGGCATTTTTGGATATCCTCTAGATGAAGCTACAAGTATAGCGATAGGTGCTATTTATAAGTATTTTAAAGAGAATCCTAATTCAAAAATTAAGATTGTTGAATTTGATTTATTTGACGATTATACCTATGGCGTTTTTGCCTCTAAAGTGGGCGAAAATTAGATTAAAATAATCCACTAAAAATCAATATCTTATGATATAATAATCTCATATGGAATATGAGAAGTTATTAAACGAGCAGCAATTAAAACCGGTATATGCATTAGAAGGCCCAGTATTAGTTTTAGCAGGGGCTGGTTCTGGCAAGACAAGAGTCTTGACATATCGTATTGCCAATTTAATTGAGCATGGCATATCTCCAGCAAATATTCTTGCAATTACTTTTACGAATAAAGCTGCAAAAGAAATGCAAGATAGAATCTTTTCTGTAACAGGTTCAACTGGCGCTCAGATTTCAACATTCCACTCGTTTTGCACAAGAATATTAAGATCAGATATTGAAGCACTTGGCTATTACACAAGAAACTTCACAATATATGATGAAGAAGATTCGAACAAGCTTTTATCTAGAATCATAAAGACATATGAAATAGATATGGATAAGAAAGCTTTAGTTAAAGAAGTAAAAGGGCATATCTCTTATGCTAAAAACTATGGCCATGATCCAGATTCTTACTATAAAGTAATATCTCATAATCCAAATGCTAATTTAATCATTAGTGCATTTAAGCAATATCAAGATGAATTAATAAGATGTAATTCTCTAGATTTTGACGATTTACTTTTATTAGTTTTAAAGTTATTTATAGACCATCCAGAAGTTTTGCAAAAATATCAAGAAAGATTTACATATATCCACGTAGATGAATTCCAAGACACAAATAGAATTCAATATATGATACTTCGTCTTTTAGGCTATAAATACACAAATGTATTTGTAGTTGGGGATGATGACCAATCAATATATGGTTGGCGTGGTGCTGATTATGAAAACATCAAAAGATTCGTAAAAGATTTCCCAGGATGCAAGATATTCAAACTTGAGCAAAATTATCGTTCTACAAAGCAAATTTTGGATGTAGCAAATAGAGTTATAGCAAACAATTCAGAGAGAATGTCAAAACAGCTTTGGACCGATAAAGAAGGTGGCGTTCGCGTTGAGTATAAGGAAGCATGGGACGAACTAGAAGAATCGGACTACGTCCTATCTCAAATTCAAATTCTAAAGAGAAATCTAGATTATGAAGATAAAGATTTTGCTATCTTAGTTAGAACATCATCAATAACAAGACCTTTTGAAGAAAAGTGTAATCTATACAATATCCCATATCGTCTAATTGGTGGACATAAGTTCTACGAAAGAAAAGAAATTAAAGACTTTTTAGCATATTTAAAAATTGTTACTAACCAAAAAGACAACGAAAGTGTGCTTAGAGTTATAAATGTGCCAAAGCGTGGCATAGGGGATAGTGCTGTCGATAAATTTGTCGATGCAGCAAAGAATGCTCGTGTATCGCTTTGTGAGGCGCTTAAAGATCTATCTAAACTTGATTTAACTAATCTTATTAGAAACAAGATTCAATCTTTTGCTTCAATTGTTAATGATTTAATAGATAAGCGTGACGTAATGAATCTAGAGGATTATATAGACTATGTCTATGAGACTGTAGATTTTGCATCAATGTATGATATAGATGAAGAAGACGATAAAGATAGATTAGATAACTTATCTGAATTAATTACAGTTATAAAGACATTCATAAAAGATAATCCAAATTCAACACTTGATGAGTTCTTACAATCAGTAACACTTCAAACATCAGAAGATGATCAAGCAAAACTTGGGGATAACGTATTGACAATAGCTACTGTTCATGGCGTTAAAGGTCTTGAATTTAAATGTGTATTTATTGTTGGCCTTGAAGATGGAATATTCCCAATAAGAAGATTCGATACAAAAGATGATGAACTAGAAGAAGAAAGAAGAATAATGTACGTTGCCATTACTCGTGCTAAAGAAAGGTTATATTTAACACACGCAAAACAACGTTATAGATTTGGTACAAAATCTTTCACATCGCCATCACTATTTTTGAAAGAAGCTGGCGTTATGAAACAAAAAGTTGATGACGATTTTATCCCAGCAAAGAAAAAGCCAATGTATAATTACCAATCAACATTTGCTCAAAAGCCAACTCCAGCATTTGCTCAAAAGAGCACTATCCTTCCAAATCAGGATAAAGACTTATCTAAATTCACAGTTGGAACATTGGTTGAGCATGCTAAATTTGGTAAAGGTGAAATAATTGCAGTAACTGGCGAGAATGCAGATATTAAGTTTGAAGGGCTTGGAGTTAAAAAGTTCAACATAAGGCTAGCTCCAATTAGTATAATAGAAAAGTAGGTAAATTATGGATAGAATGCATGAATTAGTAGAGAAGTTAAATGAATATGCGTATCAATATTATACGTTAGATAATCCAACCGTTTCTGACGTTGAATATGATAGACTTTACGATGAACTTTTAGCTCTTGAAAAAGAAACTGGAATCGTTTTAGATAATTCACCTACAAAAAGAGTCGGCGACGTAGTTTTAAAGAAGTTCCAAACAGTTAAACATTTAGGAAGATTATATTCACTAGATAAATGCCAAACTAAAGAAGCTATGAATGCTTGGTTAGATAAATTAATTCAAGCAAATAGAAAGAAGATGCCTCTTTGCTCACTAGAATACAAATTCGATGGGTTGACAATAAACCTTCTATATAGAGAAGGTAAGCTAGTTCGTGCCGCAACAAGAGGTAATGGTATTGAAGGCGAAGATGTTACAGAACAAGTTAAAACAATTCGTTGCGTACCACTATCTATTCAATATAAAGAAACAGTTGAAGTTCAAGGTGAAGGCATCATGCTTTTATCTGAATTGAAAAAATATAACGAAAAAGAAGGCGTAACTCCAATCAAGAATGCAAGAAACGGAGTTGCTGGTGCAATTAGAAATTTAGATCCTAAAGCAACAGCAGAAAAGAAGCTTGAAGTTATTTGCTATAACGTTAATTATATTGAAGGTAAAGAATTCAATACAGGTAAGGAAATGATAGATTTCCTAAAGGAAAACAAGTTCAAAGTATCTCCATTCTATAGATTAATAGATAACAAAGAAGAGTTAATCCAAGGTTTGGACGATATTTTAAACGAAAGACCAAATTTAGATTTCCTTATTGATGGAGCAGTTGTAAAGATAAATGATACTCAACTTAGAGATTATTATGGCTTTACAGAAAAGTTCCCAAAGTGGGCAATTGCTTTTAAGTTCCCACCAGAAGAAGTAACAACAACACTAAAAGATGTTATATGGCAAGTATCTAGAACAGGTAAGCTAAACCCTATAGCCGTTTTGGATCCCGTAGATTTAGCAGGTGTAACGGTTTCTCGTGCTACGCTTTCTAACATCTCAGAAATTAGAAGAAAAGATATAAAGATTAATTCAAGAGTATTTATTAGACGTTCAAATGACGTTATTCCAGAAATTACTGGTATTGCAGAGCATACTCCTCAATCTATTGAAGTTGAGGCACCTACAGTTTGTCCAGCTTGTGGATCTCCTGTTGAATATCAAGGAGTATTTATAAAATGTAC
>CAMOQV010000109.1 GCA_946623205.1 uncultured Clostridia bacterium | reverse complement strand
TCTGGCGGTGCAGGCGGTTCAGGCAGTGGTTCTGGCGGCGAATCAGGCGAAGGTGGCGAAGGCGGCGAATCAGGCGAATCAGGAGCAGGAGCAGGAGAAATTGCACCTGGCAATCATGCTGGCATAAAAGATTATTATAGCGTGAAGAATTTGTATATTCATCCTGTAAGAACTTATGCAAAATATAACGGAACAGAATTAGTTGCAAAACACGAAGTTGAAACAGAATCTGGGCATGGCTTATTTGAAATGTTGTTGAGCCAAGGATATACATATTCTTGTGAAGTATATGGAAAGCGTACAGAGGTTGGAACAAGTGAAAGTGAGATTCGTTCATTTAGATTGTTCAACAAAAAGGGCGAGGATGTTACAGAAAAATATAACATAATAACATCTAAAGGCGAAGTTATTGTTACAAGCAAAGATATTATTGAATTGATGGTTTATGCATCATCAAGAAGTTATAATGGACAAAAATACGAGGTTGATTATCGTTACTATAACTACAACTATGAAATAGTTGCCGCAACAAAGCCATCTAATGTATATAGAGTTGAATTGACCGATACATTGGAAACTTTAAATGCTGGAATTGTATATGGTAGAGATTTAGAGCAAAACGCACATTGGATAGTAAAGAATTATTCAAATCAAGATGTAACAAATAATTATGTTGTATTTATAAAGGGCGTCGCTTTACAAACAAATCCTAAAGTCATAACAATAACAACAAATTCGTTTAAACAAATTGTTGGCGATGAAATAGTTGGAAGATATGCAAGTGTAACTCAAGGATATTTACAAAACGGCGATCGTATAGAATGTACATTCAAAGAAGTGCAAGTAACAATAGGAGAACCTGCATATAACGAAATAGAAGAATTAAAAATTATTAATAGTTCGGAATTGGACGTAACAGAAAGCTACTCAATTAGATTGATAATGGGAACAATTGAGTTTGTTGAACACAAGACAACGCCAATTTAAATATGGGCCATAAGTAGCATATAAAAGCTCATAGAATCTATCTTATAAGAATTTGCTTTAATATTTGTTTCTATTAATTCACGAGAAGTCTTTGGAGATTTATCTAATTTATCTCTTAATCTAAAAGTTTTAATCTGCGATTCTCCACTTGGTCCTTCGTTTTTGATGAACCAATTAATAATTAAATCCTTTTCTTCTTCGTTCAGTGGCCTATTTAAATCTTCCATAGCCTTATTATACTTAAAGTATGGTATTATTGAAAAGGGGTGAATTTATGATATACGTAGTATGTACAAATAAATTAGAAGAAAAAGATGTTCCAATATTTATGGAAGCAGCAATTGAGCATGCAAAAATGTCTAAAGAGGTAGATGAAGGCTGCATCGCTTTTGATATTTCAGAATATAACGAAGAAGATAAAGAAATAGTATTTTTTGAAAGATGGGAAAACAAAGAGTGCTTAGAAAAGCATGCATCAAGATGCAAAGGATTAGCACTTTTGGATGTTTTGAATAAATCTAGATTTGATAAATCCCTTAAAATATACGAAATAGTTTAATACTACTTATATGCTTTATTGTATTGTGGCTAAATGTGTACTAAATTTAGACACAAAGGATGTGTGCAGTATGGAGGATATAAAATGCAAATAGTACCAATGAGAGATTTAAAAGATACGGTAAAAATAGAAGCGATGTGTCACGAAAAAGAGGAGCCAGTGTTTGTTACAAAAAATGGATATAGATCTTTAGTTGTCATGGATATAAAGTATTATGAAAAAATAATGCGAGATGCTTATGAAGCTGTAATGTTAGCAGAAGGCTTAGAAGATATAAAGGCAGGAAGAATTGAAGACGGAGAGTCAGCAATTAAAGAAATCAAGGAGAAATATTAAGAAACTATAAAATAATACAAAACATTATTGACAAAATAAAAGGATAAAAACTATAATTACATCGATATGAAAACACGTTTATTTAACATCTATACATGGAACTTTTACGGCTATTATTATAGTTGTTAAATTGTGCGCGGTTTTTCAGATAGACTAAAATAGAAAAAAATTAATTAAAGCCGCCACAAAAAAGTTGGCGGTTTTTTATATATGGAGAAGAAATATGATTATTATTATTAAACAAGATTACGAGAAGGAACAATTAGATTCCTTAACAAAATGGATTAAATCCCAAGGTGTTAAAATCGATGCATCAAAAGGTGAGAAGAATTTAATTTTAGGATTAGTCGGAGATACTTCAAAGATTGATATTGATCTAATTAGATCATTAGATATTGTTGAAAACGTTAAGCGTATCCAAGAACCATATAAGTTAGCTAACAGAAAGTTCCATCCTCAAGATACGATAGTTGATGTATCTGGTCATAAATTTGGCGGCAATAGCTTCCAATTAATTGCTGGACCATGTTCAGTTGAATCAGAAGAGCAAATTATCGGAATTGCTAAGGCGGTAAAAGCAGCAGGCGCCAATATTTTAAGAGGCGGAGCATTTAAACCTAGAACTTCTCCATATGCATTCCAAGGATTAAAGGCAGAAGGATTAAAGCTTCTTCTAAAAGCAAAGGAAGAAACTGGTATGCCAATTTGTACCGAACTTATGGCAGAAAAATACATTGATTTATTCCAAGATGTAGATATTATCCAAATCGGTGCAAGAAATATGCAAAATTTCGATTTATTGAAAGCTGTTGGTAAGTTAAACAAGCCAATTTTGTTAAAGAGAGGTCTTGCTAATACAATTCAAGAATGGTTAATGAGTGCTGAATACATTATGAGTGAAGGTAATGAAAATGTTATTTTGTGCGAAAGAGGTATTAGAACATTTGAACCTGCTACAAGAAACACATTAGATTTATCTGCTATTCCTCTTGTAAAAGAAATGACTCATTTACCAATCATCGTTGACCCATCTCATGCTTCTGGTATCGCAAGATTAGTTGAACCAATGTCACTAGCTTCAGTCGGAGCTGGATCTGATGGTTTAATTATTGAAGTTCACAACGATCCACCACACGCTCTATGCGATGGTGCACAATCACTTCGTCCAGAACAATTTGAAGAAGTTGTTAAGAAAGTAGATGTTATGCTACCACTTGTTGGAAAGGTAAGAAACTAATATGAATATAGGTATCATTGGGTTAGGACTAATCGGAGGCTCATTAGGAAGAGCTATCTCTAAATATACAGATAATAAGGTTTATGGATTATCTTTACATGAATCTACAATGCAAAAAGCTGAGCTTTGCCAAGCAATTCATGCGCGTTTAACAAAAGATAATGCAAAAGAATTGGACATGCTTATTATTACTTTATACCCAAGAGCTATTGAAGAAGCTTTGGATGAGTGGGTTCCACTTTTGAAAAAGGGTTGTATAGTTGTAGATTGTGGCGGTACAAAGAGAGGCATCTGCAAAAAGATGTTTGCAATGCATGAAAAATATCCAGACATTATATTTATGGGTGGTCACCCAATGGCAGGGAGAGAGTTTAGTGGCTTTTCTCATTCACAAGCAACATTGTTTGAGAAATCTACTATGCTTATTGTTCCAATTAAAACTCCAATCGAAGCTTTAGTTACAATGAAAGAATTTGCACAAAGCATTGGTTTTGAAGGTATTGTTATAACAACTCCAGAAGAACACGATGAGATGATTTCATTTACATCTCAACTTGCGCATATCGTGTCTTCAAGTTATATCAAAAACCCACTTGCAACAACTCACTATGGTTTTTCTGCAGGTTCTTTTAGAGATATGACAAGAGTTGCAAGATTGAATCCTCAAATGTGGTCAGAATTAATGCTAGAAAA
>CAMOQV010000108.1 GCA_946623205.1 uncultured Clostridia bacterium | reverse complement strand
AAGATTATGCTAGGTAACGAAGCTATTGCGCGCGGTGCGTGGGAAGCTGGCGTTAAAGTATCAAGTGCATATCCAGGCACACCTAGTACAGAAATCAGTGAAAACATTGTTAAGTATTGCCCAGATTTATATTGTGAATGGGCTCCAAACGAAAAGGTTGCTATGGAAGTTGCTATCGGCGCTTCAATGGCAGGCGTTAGATCACTTGTATCTATGAAGCACGTTGGTGTAAACGTTGCATCAGATCCATTGTATACAGTTTCATACATTGGCGTTAGCGGTGGACTTGTTATGGTTGCAGCCGATGACCCAGGTATGTATTCTTCTCAAAATGAGCAAGATTCAAGAATGGTTGCAAGAGCAGCTATGGTTCCAGTTTTAGAACCATCAGATTCACAAGAAGCAAAAGATTTTATCAAACTTGCTTATGAGTTGAGTGAAAAATATGACACTCCAATGATGGTAAGAACAACTACAAGACTAGCTCACTCTCAAGGTATTGTTACACTTGAAGATAGAAAGAATGTAGAAGATAAGGTTTATGAAAGAGACATCGCTAAGCGTGTTATGATGCCAGGCAATGCTATTAAGAGACACCTAGTTGTTGAAAAGAGATTAAAAGATATGGCAAACGATGCTTCTTCTTTTGCTATCAATAAGGCTGAATATAACGATACAAAGATTGGTGTTATCACATCTGGTATCCCATATCAATACGTTAAAGAAGCTTTGCCAACAGCTTCAGTTTTGAAACTTGGTCTTGTTCACCCACTTCCAAGAAAGTTAATTGAAGAATTTGCAAGCAAAGTTGAAAAGCTATATATCGTTGAAGAATTAGAACCAGTTATTGAAGAACAAGTTAAATCTTGGGGAATCAAGTGCACAGGTAAAGAAATCTTCACAGTTCAAGGCGAATATAGTGCAAATATGGTAGCTAAAGCTATCTTAGGAAAAGGAACAGAATTCGATGCTCCAGCGCAAGCACCAGCAAGACCTCCAATCCTTTGCCCAGGATGTCCACACAGAGCTACATTCTCACTTTTAAAGAAATTAAAAATTCATGCTGCTGGAGATATTGGTTGTTACACATTAGGCGCTGTAGCTCCACTATCTGTAATTGATACAACAGTATGTATGGGTTCATCTATATCAACACTTCATGGTATGGAAAAGGCTAAAGGAAAGGATTATATCAAGAACTGGGTAGCAGTTATTGGTGATTCTACATTCCTACACACAGGTGTTAACTCATTGATGAACATGGTATATAACCAATCAACTGCAACAGTTATGATTTTAGATAACTCAACAACAGGTATGACAGGACATCAAGACCACGCCGCAACAGGAAAGACTTTGATGGGACAAAGCGTTAAGCCAATTCTTTTAGATGAATTATGTAAAGGTATGGGCGTTAAGAACGTTACAGTTGTTGATGTATATGATCAAGAAAAATTAGAAAAGGTAATTAAAGAAGAAATTGCTAAGGATGAATTGAGCGTAATTATTGCACAATCTCCATGTGCTCTTCTAAAGAGTTATGTTCCAAAGGGCAAGTGCATCACACTTCCAGATAAGTGTAAAAAATGCGGAATGTGCTTAGTGCCAGGATGTCCAGCAATCACAAAGAAAGCAGATGGCACAGTTGCAATCGATGACACAATGTGTAATGGATGCGGACTATGTATGCAAAGATGTAAATTTGGCGCAATAGAGAGGGTAAGCAAATAATATGGAAACTAAGAATATTATGATTGTTGGCGTAGGTGGCCAAGGTACATTGTTAACAAGTAGAGTTTTAGGCGGTATCATTACTGCTGCAGGATATGACGTAAAATTGTCTGAAGTTCATGGTATGGCTCAACGTGGAGGTTCTGTTGTTACATTTGTAAGATATGGAGACAAAGTTTATGAACCAATCGTTGAAGAAGGTAAGGCAGATGTTCTAATTGCTTTTGAAAGATTAGAAGCTTTAAGATATGCACACTTCTTAAAGAAGAATGGTGTATTGATCGTGAACGATCAAAGAATTGATCCTATGACAGTTGTTACAGGAGCATGCACATATCCAGAAAACATTTTAGAGGATTTGTCTAAAAAATATAACGTAATTAAAGTTAATGCTATGGATGAAGCTAAAAAGCTTGGCAACACAAGAGTATTTAATACTATCATCGTTGGTGTTGCTGCAAAGCATATGGACTTTAAGAAGGAACAATGGTTAGAGGTTATTGAAAAGACTGTTCCTCAAAAGACAATTGAAATTAATAAGGCCGCATTTGAAGTTGGCTATAATCTATAAGGTGAAATCATGGGACAAAAGATAGAAATTAGATTAACAGACGGAAGAGTAATGAGAGCTGAATTATATGAAAAGGAAGCTCCTATTACTTGCAAGAATTTTTTGGAATTAGTAGATAAGGGATTCTACACAGGACTTATCTTCCATAGAGTAATTCCTTCATTTATGATTCAAGGTGGTGGAATGTATCAAACTCTTGAAGAAAAGGAAGGACCAAAGCCAATTAAAGGTGAGTTTAAACAAAATGGAGTTAACAATCCAATTAAGCATACTTTAGGTGTTTTATCTATGGCAAGAACAATGGATCCAAACTCAGCTACATCACAATTCTTTATTTGTGTAGATGATACTCCACATCTAGATGGGGCATATGCAGCATTTGGAAAATTAATTGATGAAGAATCTGAAAAGGTTGCAATCGATATTTCTAAAGTAAAGACTGTTAATTTTAGATGGTATCAAGATGTTCCATTGACACCAATTGTTATTGAATCAATAAAGAGAATAAGAGAGGATTAATCATGATTTGGGCTAAAGAAGAAACTTTATCTAGAGAAGAAATAGAAAAAATACAATTAGAGAAATTAAAAAAGCTTGTCGTTAGAATGTATGAAGGCGCTCCATATTTCAAAAAGAAAATGGATGATATGGGATTAAAGCCAGATTGCATCAAAACTATTAAAGATATCCAAAAATTGCCATTTACAACAAAGCAAGAAATGAGAGATAACTATCCATTTAAGATGCTTATGGTTCCAATGAAGGATATTGTTAGAATTCACGCATCATCAGGTACAACAGGAAAACCAACCGTTGTTGCTTATACAAAAAATGACTTAGACATGTGGGCAGAGTGTGTTGCAAGATTAGCAGCAGCTGGCGGTGCTACAAAAGATGATATAGCTCAAATTTGCTTCGGATATGGTATGTTTACTGGCGCTTTAGGTTTGCATAACGGACTTGAAAAGATTGGTGCAGCAATCATCCCATCTTCAACAGGTAATACACAAAAGCAATTATTATATATGAAAGACTTTGGAACAACACTTTTAGTTGCAACTCCATCTTATGCTATGAGAATCGCTGAAGTTGCTAAAGAAATTGGAATGGATCCAAAGAAAGATTTGAAATTAAAAATTGGTCTTTTAGGTAGTGAGCTTCTAACAGAAGCTATGAGAACGGAGCTTCATAAAGTATACGGAGAGGATATGTTAATTACTCAAAACTATGGTATGAGTGAATTAATCGGACCTGGCGTTTCTGGTGAATGTGAGTATCTTTGTGGTATGCACGTAAATGAAGACCACTTCTTGATTGAAATCATCGATCCTCAAACTGGCGAAGTATTGCCAGCAGGACAAAAGGGTGAAGTTGTTATTACTTGCTTAGACAAGGAAGCTTTACCATTAATTAGATATAGAACAAGAGATATTTCAAGATTGTTCTACGAAAAGTGTAAGTGCGGAAGAACTACAGTTAGAATGGAAAATCTTTCTGGTAGAACTGATGATATGTTAAAGATTCGTGGTGTTAACGTATTCCCATCACAAATAGAAGAAGCTT
>CAMOQV010000107.1 GCA_946623205.1 uncultured Clostridia bacterium | reverse complement strand
AAATGGATAACTAATGAAGAGTTTTTAAACTGTGTTGCGCTTGCAGAATCAACACCAGGTCCTATAGCTATAAACTCTGCTACATTTATAGGATATAAAGTTGCAGGCTTTTTAGGATCTTTATTTGCGACACTAGGCGTTATTCTTCCATCTTTTGTAATCATCTTTTTGATTTCCTTATTCTTCAATAATCTTTTAGAAATTGAAGTTATAGCTAATGCTTTTAAAGGCATTAAAGTTGGAGTATCTTTATTAATTATTTCTGCTGGAATCAAAATGTTTATTAAAGCTGAGAAAAAGCCTATTCCATTGATTATCATATTCACAACTATTGTTGCCATGATTTTAATCGACGTATTTTCTGTCAACTTCTCTTCAATCTTCTTAATCCTTATTGGTGCCGTAGTTGGATTAACTATATACGCAATTAATCAATATCGCGATAAGAAGTTAAAGAAAGAAGAACCGCTTCAACAAGAAATTAATCTTGACAAAAAGGAGGTAAATGAAGATGAACATTTATCTTAGTTTATTTATTTCCTTTTTAAAGATTGGGTTATTCTCTTTTGGTGGTGGGTATGGAATGATTCCTCTTCTAAAAGAAGAAGTGGTTTCTAACGGATGGCTAACAGAAGCTGAGCTTTTAGATATGATTGGTATATCTGAATCAACGCCAGGCCCAATTGCTGTAAATATGGCAACTTTTGTTGGCGCATCTCAAGCTGGTATTTTAGGCTCACTAATAGCGACCTTCTCTGTTATTCTTCCAGCATTTTGCATAATGCTTGTTATTGTTTCCCTTTTAAAACATTTTTCAGATAACAAATATGTCGCTGCTGCATTATCTGGAGTAAGACAAGTTGTTGTTGGTCTTATCATATCAGTTGGTGCACTACTATTTATAGACTTAATATTTGGAGATATATCAGCAAGAGCATTTGCTTTTGATTATAGAGCACTAATCATTGCAGTTATATTATCTATTGCAATGGCTGTTTCAAAATTTGTATTTAAAAAGCAGATACCACCAATTCTTCTAATAGTAATATCTGCCTGTTTAGGTATGGGTATTTACGCCTTTTAAGACTTCGAGCCTTTATATTTAGGACAAACCGCTATACATTGACCACATACTGATCCGCGGCCAACATTTTGATAATTCTTTTTCATATAACTTGAGCACTTTTCCGCATCAAAGATTGTTTCTCTAGCATCGCCCATTACATAATTCTTTCCTAAAATTGCACCAGCAGGACAAGCCTTAAAGCATAGCATACAGTTACCACACTTATTTTCAGATATTGGCTTTTCTGCCTTTAGCGGCATCATAGTTAGAACGGTTGCGAATCTTACTCTTCCGCCATATTCGTCAGATATAAAGATTCCGCTTTTACCTATCCATCCAAGGCCGGCCAAAACTGCTGCTGTCTTATGTGAAAAAGCACCTTTGTATGGATCTGTGTTTGAAGATTGTGATGCAGCAATTGTCATTGACTTATATCCTAATCTATCTAAATATGTTGCTGTAAATAAAGCCATTTGATCAAGCGCTGTATTAACATCTCTATAATGATGGAAGTACTCAAATGTAGGGCCTTTGTTTTCGTTGATTTGTTCAAAATATTCATCCAAAAGCTTATAGCCAATTGTTATAGCTCCAATATATCCTTTGTTATCTGGCAACTCGGATATATCTGAAAATCCAATCAAGCTTGCGCCTTTTTCCCAAAGTATTTGTTTTAGCTTTTCTAACTCTTCCATTTTATTTCCCCCATATAGCAACAATAAAATCAATAGTTATATCTAAATCATTTATGTCGTCTAATGCTTTTATGTCTTCAATCTTAGTTTTATACAAATATGGTGTCATTGTAAATAGATGCATCAAATCATCTTTGTTTACTTTAATACTATAACTAACTTCCATCTTATCTTTTAAGTTGAATCCTTCATATTCATATTCAACATCATTTTTGTAGACTCTATCTTTATATAAAATTTCTTTTAATTCAATAAGATGATTCTCGCCTGGCATAACTTGAATTAATATACCATCATCCTTTAGAACTCTTTTAAATGATTCGTTTGCTTTTGGAGAAAAGATGTTTAATATTACGTCAAAGCATTTATCTTCAGTTGGCAAATCAAACATTGAAGACACACAAAACAAATCATCTTTATCTTTCTTTGCTGCCTTTTGAACAGCGAATTTAGATATATCAATGCCCAAAATTCGCATTACGTATTGATATTTTTCTTTAATATGTATCGAATAATATCCTGTTCCACAGCCTGCATCTAATAGAGATAATTCCTTATTATAGTGACTATTTATATAATTGCTTATCTCGTCTTTTAAAGGCGCATAATAATCTTTATTTAAAAATTGCTCCCTAGCAGAGACCATTTCTTTATTGTCTCCAGGAAGCAATGAATTTTTCTTATTAGGCAAAAGTAGATTAACATATCCTTCTTTTGCTATATCATATGAATGCCCATCTTCACATCTAAATGTGTTTAATCTTTTCTCTAATGGTTTTTTGCACTTTGGACAAAGTAGCATTATTCACCTTCAAATAGTGGTGTTGAGAAATATCTTTCTGCAGTGTCTGGTAAAACAGTTACAACTGTCTTGCCCTTACCAAGCTTTTTTGCAAGCTTTAGAGCTGCACAAACATTTGTTCCGCTAGATATTCCGCAAAGGATTCCTTCTTCCTTTGCAAGAGCCTTAGATGTGCTTAGTGCCTCTTCATCTGTAATAACACAAATGCCATCATAAATGCTTTGGTTTAGAATTGGAGGTATAATACCATCGCCGATTCCCATTTGTATGTGAGTTCCAATACTACCGCCAGATAAAACCGCAGCATTCTTTGGTTCTACTGCCCATATTGTCATATCTGGATACTGTGCCTTTAAAACTTCGCCAATACCTGTTATAGTGCCACCAGTTCCAATACCAGAACAGAAGCCATCAATGTTACCTGCTACTTGCTCTAGAATCTCTAGTGCAGTATGGTGTCTATGTGCAGTTGGATTTGCTGGATTTGCAAATTGTTGAGGAACAAATACTCTCCTATCTTCCTTCGCCATATCTAGTGCTGTTTGCAAGCATTCTTCCATACAAGCCCCGATATCTCCAGCATCATGAATAAGCTTAACCTCAGCGCCATAATGTTGAATGATTTTTCTTCTCTCAACTGATACGCTATCTGGCATTATAATAATCGTCTTATAGCCTCTTACAGCCCCAACTAAAGCAAGACCTATACCTTGGTTTCCTGATGTTGGTTCAACTATAATAGAATCTTTATTTATTAATCCTTTTTCTTCAGCATCGCAAATCATGTTATATGCAGTTCTTGTCTTTATAGAACCACCAACATTTAAGCCCTCGAATTTAACAAGAACTTGAGCTGAATCTTCATCAACCATTTTGTTTAATCTAATTATTGGTGTGTGGCCAATCGCGTCTAGAATATTGTTATAAATCATGTTACACCTATATCTTTTGTTTTAGATATTCTAAAAGGCATTTGCATCCATTGTCAATTTCATTGAAGACTTTGTCAAAGTTTCTTGTATACCATGGATCTTCAACATCGCCTTTTTCTTTTGTGAAATCTAATAGTTTATATACCTTATGTTTATCGTCATTTTTTATTATCCACTTCATTCCATACATGTTCTCTTCATCCATAACAAGTATATAATCAAAGTAGTCATAATCTTTTTGTGTGAATTGCTTTGCTCTGTGAGTTTCAAAGCCGTGGATGCTATGTGCTAAAAGTTGTTCTCTTGCATTTGGATAAATACCTGCCCCGATTTCCTCTCTTGATGTGGCCATTGAATCAACTAAGAATTTATCTTCTAGATGATTCTTATTAACTAAATCTTG
>CAMOQV010000106.1 GCA_946623205.1 uncultured Clostridia bacterium | reverse complement strand
TCTTAGGCTTTAATAGCGTTTAATTGCTTTGTAAGTCTAGAAATCTTTCTGCTAGCTGTGTTGTCTTTGTAGATACCATCATGTCTAGCAACATCGATTAAAGAAATTGTTTCCTTTAATAATACTTCAGCTTGAGCAACATCCTTTGCTTCGATAGCTGCTTCATATTTCTTTATAGCATTACGAACTCTTGATCTTTTTGCAGTATTGATAAGACTAGCTTTTTCGTTTGTAATTACTCTTTTCTTTTGAGACTTAATATTTGGCATATTCTTCCTCCAAATTTATTACTATTTTGTATTTTTGCTAGATAAATATATCATAATAAAAATTATTATGCAAGGATTTTAAACCACTATTTTTAGGTTTGAGAGCTTAAGTTTATCCTATTTTCTCTAATAATCTATTTCTTTTAAAAGTTCGCTCGGTTGCATTACCTTTATAGATGCATTTACACTCTATTCAAACGCTCGTCTCGAGCTTCTTCAACAGTAACATTAGAAGATAATATACCAAACAGCGATTTTGCTTCTTTTACTCTATCTTGAGATGGTCTTGTTAATTTTGCAATTAACTTCCCATTTTTTGTAATATATACATCCTCTATAGCAGCTAACTTCAAGTATTTATTAAAATTTTGCTTAAGTTCTGTTACTGTTATTGACATATCATCACCTACATTCGGTTTGAGTAAATTCTTATTTCTATCTCCAATAAATACTGCCGTCTTTAGATAGAACGCCCCACTTGCCATCTTGCTTAATCATTGCCTTGCCATCTTTGAATGGAGTTGCCTTTTCATAAACAGGCTCGAAGACGTATTTTCCTTCATAATCTATATATCCAGTTTTATCGTCCTTTGTTACACAAGCAAGCCCATCTGAGAAGCTATTTGCACAATCATAGATAAAATCTATAACTTGGTTGCCTTCTTTGTCGATGAATCCCAGTTTGCCTCCTTTCTCAACACAAGCATAGCCTTCTGAAAATTGGAATGCTTCATCATATGCTGGTTGAATAACAACAGCGCCCTTTTGGTTCTTGTAGCCCCATTTTCCATTTCTACAGAACTTAAAGATTTCCAACTTTTCTTGAGGTGGTTCTTCCCACTTGAACTGCTCTCTTTCTCTTTCTCCAACCAAGAATTTAACCAATTCATGATCATCAAAGATGCTGAATTTTAATTTAACCTTTGGTTCTTGATTTTGTTGTTGGTTTTGAGGTCTTTGTTGTTGTTGCAAATTAGGTTGAGCCGCATCTTCTGGTCTAAATGCTAAATTAAATTTTTTTAATTTACCAGCAATTTCAATGCAGTTCTTTTTGCCTATATTTTGGATTCTATACATCTTTGATGCTTGAATCACACATAAATCTCTACAAATATTAACTCCGCCCTTTTTTAGAGCGTCGTAAGTCTTTTGAGATAACTCCAATTCTTCAATAGGACGAGCTAGATCTTCTGGTCTTCCTTTTGGTGTGTAGTTATCTTGAAAGTTTCTATTGTTTTTCTTCTTGTTTTTAAACTTTGCCATACGCCTGTATTTTAGCATAAGATGGCGCTCACTTCAATGCAAAATGGTTGAAAACTTCGCGCGTGTTGTTATATTATAAAAATATGTTAAGAGAGCACAGTGCAAATAAGTTCTTATCTATTCTACTTGTGGCATTTTTATTAATTGCCGCTTCTTTTGCGTTTATTCCAACTCAAGTTTATGCAGAAAATACTTCAATTAAAATCGATTTATTAGATGATTCAAAATTTGATGCTTACAATGATGTATTCGCATACACATACGGAACAACTATATATGTAGTTCAAAATGATGTATTAAAACCATATAGAGACGCTTTTGTTGGCGAGTGCTTAGGAATTGAAGTTAATGATAAAAATGTATTAGTTTTTGCTAAAAACGGAACATCAACCACTATTACTTATTATGATTACGACGCAAATGGCATCAAATCAGCTAAGACAAAACTTGGCACTTTAGATATGCCTATTTCAAATATATATGGCGATGATGAAGGAAACTTCTATCTTGTTTGTAATTTCAGCACTAGTATTAACGTTATGAAAGTGTTCAAAGAAAACACTTCTATTCAAAATATGCCATCTGCTGGACAAACAATTGATACAAGCTACAAGATTAGTTCTTATTATTTCGATAAGGCTTCATCTTTATATGCAATTATTGAAAATAAAGTTTATGTAGCTAATGCTTCTTTACCAATAGCGCCTGATTCATCAAACAAATTCATACAAATCGAAGGCATCGATGCTGCTTATTCTTTAAGCATGTCTCAAAATGAAATATTTGTTAACTCACAAAATGGAATCTATAAAATAGATCCTGCAACAAAGGCCGCAACAAAAGTTGGGCAAGCTCCACTTGGAACAGGCAAGATTTGCTATACATCAATCAAAGATAATGATTATGTATTCGTATGCGAGCAAAAAGCAATCATTCAATATTCATATAACGGAACTAATTGCGAATACTATAACAAATTCAACAATAGCGAATATGTTCATCCAACAAACTTTGATTTATTGTATGTAGCAAAAGCTACAGCAGCAAGCAATGTATACTCTTCTCCAAGAAACCTACAAGTCATTTCTAATATTTCTGCAAATGAATATTTCATGGTTTTATGTAGTGTTAATAGCGAAGAGAGTGGCAACTATTTCTATATCGTAAGAAAAGACGGAACAATGGGATATATTAAAAGCTCTACAGAGTTTACTCAAATCCCTGCAAATAAAGATGTAACAACACTAAAGATTGGGCTATACGCTCAACCTCTATTCCCAAATACAAAGATATATAAATACCCTTATAGCGATTCAGAAATTTTATCTGATACAACAATCTATGACGAACTAATCGTTTTAGATAACGTAGCTCAAGAAGGAGAAAATCAAGTTTGGGATTATTACACCGTATCTTTTGTTAAAGATGGTGCTATTCAAACTGGATATGTAAAAGCATCAGAAGTATCTCCATATACTTCCCTAAAAGCTCCAGCTATCTTAAGTACTGTAAAGATTTCATCTGGCGCAATTGGTGCTGTTGTTTATCTATACGCCCTACCATCAGAATCTAGCGCTCAAGTTGCACAATTAATCGATGGCGAAGAATTAGATTTAGCAGAAGAATACAACAAAGATTCAGAATGGACAAAAGTTGTATATAAAGATATATATGCTTACGTTAAAACTTCTCAAATTGAACCAAAAGGATTAACTCCTGTTCAAATTACACTTATCGTTGTATCTGTTGTAGTTGTTGCAGTCTCTGTTGTAATGGTCATTATTTTAAGAAAGAAGAGAAAAATCGGATTTTAATGATGGATACATATATCGTTTCTAAATTAAGTAACATTTCTATTCCTACGGAATCTACTATAATATACTTTGAAGATGGCTTAAATATAGCGCCGTTAGCAAGCGATTTTATATTTGTCGACAAATCGCTTTCTCCTGACCAAAAGAAATCTATCATTGAGCGCCTAGGGCTTTTTGCGAATGTTATTACACTTCAAAAAGACGATACAAAGATTATTCTTATTTCTGGGTTTAATTTAAATAAAGATGTTTCATATTCAACAACTACATCTGGATCTTTGGCTCAAGATGTTTTAGCGCATGCAACACTTGATGTGGAAAAGATAGCAAGAATTGCTTACGAAAAGACAAGCCATAATTTATTAAATGTAGATAATGCTGATTCGTTTGCTTCAAGCAATATTTGGCGTAAAGTTGTTAACAACATTAATGAAGATTATGACACGATTAATCTAATGAATATATTGGTTGAAGATTTCTTTATCTATTTTTCGAACAAATATGAAGAACTTGAATCAATTGTTGTAGATACTAATTTCAAAAACATAGTTTTAAAGAACATTATTCAATG
>CAMOQV010000105.1 GCA_946623205.1 uncultured Clostridia bacterium | reverse complement strand
AACTACTATTGTTCCACTTGGGTATATATTATCGAAAAAGGATGCACAGTCTTGTTTTTAAATAACTTTATTATTTACCCATTCAAAAATTTTGTGATTTATGATATATTTGTGTTAGCGTAGCAAATGGTGAAACATGTTAAAATACTCTGCTGGTTACATAAAAATAAACCCTAATTTTGTAATACAAAACATCAAGGCTTCTAAGAACAACCATAAACCTATTTTTGCAATATTACACAACTTGTTATCAAGAGGTTGTCCAACAATCCCATCAAAGTATTTGCAAAAACATTTTAATTCGCCAAAAATATACGACAAATTCCAATACGCGTATTCTTTTGAAAACTGCAACTGGGACAACAAGATTAAAGGTGGCTCAGAAAAAAACCCTGCTCAGCACTTCTACAACGATATTCTTCCTAAAGCAATTGGCGAAACAAATGCTAAAACATTCATTGCAGAATGCCCAATTACAGACATAATAGAATCTTTTACAGGCAAAAAGAATATTCCTGAGCAAGTAGATTTCTATTCTCCTCTATTCAATGCTGTTATCGAAATTGATGGATCTCAGCACAAAACAGATTCTGAACAAAGAATTAAAGATTTATATAGAGACAAAATATTAACAAGCAATAATATTTCAATAATAAGAATAAAAACTAGCGAACTTGAAGACTATAACGCAGTTAGCACAAAACTAAAATTTCTAAAAACGAACAAGCAATACAAAGATGCTATATACTCTAAATATATTCCAACTGAACCCGATATTAATTATATGCTTGCAATTCGTATGGAAATGCTAATGCTAAGTTTATTTGAAAACAATTATATTAGATTTGACGACAATACAATAAAGCTTAATATCTTATCAACGGATAATGTAAACAAGAATATATTTGAAATTATTATTAATGATTTTTTGATATGGTTGAAAAATATTTGTTTGTTACAAAATATTGACTACTCAATTCCAAGCATTAGTATTAACATAGTTAATTCTGAACTTGAATTATCTAAAGGTGCAGGTATTAATATATATATTTCTACAAAAGAAATCTATTCATATCCTAAGTTCGAAAATGTTATATATATAAAAAATGACTACTTCCTTTATCAAGAAGATTTAGTTTCAAAAGATAACACAACTGGGATAAAATCTTACTTATATAAGAAAAATCATTTCTTCGTCCAATCTGAAAATATCTCTTACAAGCTAACAAAAAGCAAACATGCAGAAGCGCTAACTTTTGTATTGTCAAATTTATCAAACATATATGAAGATTTTAGAGACAACCAATTAGACATTATTTTAGAGTGTTTAAATAATCGTAGTGTTATAGGAATACTTCCAACTGGTGCAGGAAAATCTTTGTGCTATCAATTAGCTTCCATGCTTATTCCGTCGTGTACTTTAGTAATAGCTCCCCTTCAATTACTTATGGTTGATCAATTTATAAACATCAAATATAATTTAGGGATTAGAAATATAACATATATCAACTCAACTGTACACGAGAATTTAGAAATATTTAAAACCAATAAATCACTAATTACTATCGTTTCTCCGGAAAGATTTTTCAGCGAAAAATTCACTAGTTCGCTTGCTAATCATAGTATAGATGTTGGTTTTATTGTAATCGATGAAGCACATTGTTTGTCAGAATGGGGCCATGACTTTAGAACATCGTATTTGTGCTTAAGTCACAACCTTAATAGATTTTTGCCATCTTCTACATTTTTAATGGCTCTAACAGGAACCGCTTCTCCTAGAGTTTTTGAAGATATTAATTGCGAGCTTCAAACATTCACGCAAAAACGAATCAACACTATTTTTGCTGACAATATGAGAAGAGATAATTTAACAATCACAGTCAAACAAACAAACGATAAATATAAAGAATTAATTAATAACATAACAACTACTCTTCAAAACAAAAACAAAGACAAAACTTTGGTGTTTACAAAGAAGAAAAAATCTATCAATGAATATGATTCTGCTTGTATAACATTGACGAATACAATTAAGAATACTGAAACGATATCGAATCCTGACATAGTTGATTATTATGCTGGCGGAGACGAATTAGAGCCTGAGAAAAAACTATTAGCATTACAACGATTCAAAAATGGAGATTCTTTAATTGTTTTAGCAACAAAAGCTTTTGGTATGGGAATTGATATACCTGAC
This sequence comes from uncultured Clostridia bacterium, assembly GCA_946623205.1. Taxonomy (GTDB): domain Bacteria; phylum Bacillota; class Clostridia; order Christensenellales; family UBA3700; genus UBA3700. Next base: position 1,759 of record CAMOQV010000105.1, on the reverse strand, counting down.
ATTCGAAAAACTATCCACTATGGGCTTCCTTCTTCGTTTGAAAGTCTTTACCAACAAGTCGGAAGAGCTGGCCGTGATGGTAAACCATCAAACTGCTATATTTACTACACCCCAGAAAATAAAGATGCGTTAGATCTCTTTTTCCGTATGCCACCAATCGGCGTAAAAGAAATGAAAAGCAACTTAAAGAAATTGAACGAATTGCAAACGAATTTCTATTTCATCCAAAGTTCAAATTTAGACGAGGAAATCGAAAAGCGTGTAATTACTAGAATTTTAGAAGGAATAAAAACAAGAAACAGATTAAAGAAAGATTTTGTTGATTGTAGGACCATCATAAATGGCCCATTCAACGAAATATCTGATCCACATTTAACGGAAATATGCAAGCAAGCAGATTCGGCAAAAACAGTTATAGAAAGAGCTTTATATAGATTGTATCTATTAGGTGAAATTAATATGTGGAGTCTTGTTTACGATGTAGACGTTGATAACCCAACCTTTAATAGACTTACACTAACAAACCTATCCGAAGAAGAAAAACTAGAGAAACTAAAAACCCATATTGAAAAATATGAAACAAACTTTACTTTCAATCAAGAAAACACCTTCGAAAATAGATTGTCTTATCTAATCAAATGGGTAAATGAGACTTATCTACAAGAACAAATACAAACTTTAAAAACGCTCTATGAGCAATGCGAGAATTACACAACTCCTACTGCATTTATGGATTATATTTCAAGTTACTTCTCAAACGATCCTGTATATGTGCGCTTAGTTAACAAAGATATATCGCTTAAATACTGGATAGAAGCATTAAAGCCTCATCCAGAAAAAACCAAAGCTCGTATCGCTAGACTACTTGAATCTTACGATAAAATTGATGCACTAAACTATGTATCCGGGATTACAAGATTAAGATTAGATGAGTTTGATAGTACTGATGGTAAAAGAAGACTTGATTTAGCATTAGATTCAGTTTCTAATTATTCAAAAGAAGATCGAATGTATTTATTTAAAAATACATATACTCTATTACACAACGCTAACAAAGACCAATTTGTAGAAAGTTGGCTTGAGCACAATAAAGATGATAGTATTGAAATATACAACGCAACAAACAGCCAAGTTTGTGAGAATTATTTGATTATAAATTTTGCTAATGAATTATTAAAAATAGGAGAAGCAATAGATGATAGATTACAATGAAATGGAAAAAGTAATAAAAAATTTAAACGAATATGTTTCTAAAGTCCAACAAATGTCAAAAGTCCAAGGCAAATTAGATGAAACACTTAGTGGTGTTTCTAATATTGCTGAGAGCTTGTCGCAGATTGACAATGATTTAAAAGACTATTCAACAACAATCGCCGAGCTTGAAGGTAAACATAAAATTATCACTTCTCAATTCGACACGGTTTTACAAGACTACAAAAAATTGCACTCTTCTTTTGAATTATTAGATATTGAATTAAAGAAAATTACTCTCCAAAACGAAGACTTTAACAACGCTCTAACTGACATAAAAATGCGATCTCAAAGCATATTAGATAGCTTACATGATTATACTAAAGCACAAGCTAACGCAATAAATAAAATTTATGCTTGGCTTGGTATTATTACATTGTTAGTTGGATCTGGATTGCTCGTATTATTTCTTAGAGTATTTGGCCTAATGTAATCAAGTATGCAAATAAAAAGAAAGGGGCTGTTCGAAAACCTAAAATTTAAGAACAGTCCCTTTTTCATACTGAAA
>CAMOQV010000104.1 GCA_946623205.1 uncultured Clostridia bacterium | reverse complement strand
TAAATTATATCAATATCTATATTTTCGGGCTCCAAATTAAGGATTTCGGCGTCTGGGATAGTAATAGAGATAATATCTTTGTCTTTGACAATATATCCAGCCTTCTTAATTTCGTTTGAATTAACTAAAACGAGATTCTTTTCAATTAATGTCTTGATGTAAGATCTAGATAAATCCAACTCTTCGTTTAAAAATATATCTATTCTTTTTGAAGCATCTTCTGGAGAAACAACTATTGTTCTATTCTCCATCTTGTGGCGCATCCTTTGCGTAAAGCTCTTCTTTTACTTCTTGCGCTTGAATCATAGCAAGCTTTTTCTTAGAATAGAAATCTTCATCTTTAAATTCAAAAATAATATAAACAATTAGCATAATTACTCCCATTAATAGGAATAAGTCTGCTACATTTCCAATAGCAAAATCGATACCAAAGAATGTATCTAAAAATACATAATCAATAAAGTCTCTAACATAGCCAAAAGCCAATCTATCTACTAAATTACCCAAAGCCCCTGCAGCTATCATGATAGCGCCAATTCTTAAATTCTTTGGTGTGTTTGGACGAATAACTAGCAAAGCTATAATGCCAACAATTGCTATCATTGGCAGAACTGTTAATATCGTTATTTGCCCAGATAGAATACTAAAAGAAGCACCTGTGTTATATGCTAGATGAATAGCAAATATCTTATCTAGAATATCAAAATATGGTTCATTTTCAAATAAATCAAAAACTAGAGTTTTAGTGCCTAAATCAATTGCTACTAAAACTCCAAAAAATAATACTTCAAGAATATATTTGATATATTGCTTTTTCATTATTTGTCTAACTGTCCTCTAATTCCTGTTCCTGGAGGAGTTAATACAAACTTCTTCTCTCCCATTGGTTGCATTAATCCGCCCAAAGCAAAAGATGCACCTGATAAGAAATCTAACATTCTTTGGCTTTGTTGATCATTTGCCTTTGAGAAGTCTACAAACGCTGTATCTCCAGCTTTTAACATATTTATGATTAGTTTTACATCGTTAATTGTTTGAGGAGTTTGCAAGTTTACAAATTGTTGAGCATACATAGGTTGTGCTTGAACTGGTTCTTGCTTTTTGCCCATAAATGAGAATAGACCACGCTTTTTAGGTTGTGGTTGTTGTATTGGCATTTGTGGTGGCATCATTTGTGGTTGAGGTGGAGGTACTGGCATACCGATTGGTTGCATACCGCCCCTTTGATAATCAAATTGATCCTCAAAATCTTGTTGAGAAATTTGTCCTTGTTGTTGAACAAATTGTGGTGGAACTTGTCCTGGCATTTGAGGTGGAGTTGAATAGCGGCTATATTGAGATGCATATGGATTTTGCACTGGTTGTTGTGGAGCTACGCGAGGATCTTGTTGTGGACGCATTGGATTAAACCCTGTTTCTTGTGGGTTTTGTGTTCCATATTTTTCTGCGTAAGGATTGATTCTTCCAAAGTTTCTATTGAAAGCATCATTATTGTTGTTTCCTGTGTTAAAACCATCCATTCTATCCATTTGCTTTTCCTCCATAATCTCTTTCGCCAAACAAAACTCTTCCAAGTCTTATCATATTTGAGCCGCCAAACTCAATAGCCATTTCAAAATCATTTGTCATTCCGCAAGACAAAATATCTATTTGATGTCTCTTGTCTGCTTTTACTTTCAATTCTTCATATAAAGAATTAAGCTCAATGTACATTTTCTTTAATGCTTCTTTATCTTGAAGATTTGGAAGCACGCTCATTAAGCCTCTAATTCTAATAGCTGGGTATTTGTCTAACATTTGCATAAAAGCAAACAAATTCTCTTTTTCAATACCACCTTTAGTAATCTCGCTTCCCATATTGATTTCTATCAAGCAGTCCATAATCTTATTGTGCTTTGTGGCTTGCTTTTGAATCTCTTGGGCTAAAGATTCTCTATCTAATGAATGAATCAAAGCTACTTTATCGATGATATATTTCACTTTATTTGATTGTAATTGTCCAATCATATGCCATGTTAGTTTATCGCCTGTTTCATATTTTTCAACGATTTCTTGCACGTGATTTTCGCCAACAACATCCAAAAGTTTGTTATCTTGAATCATTTGAATCAATTCTTTTGGTTGCGTCTTAGTTGCCCCAACTAGAGTAACAGTATCTGTTCTATTTGCTCTTTGTAGCGCAGCTTCCATTCTAGCTTTACATTTATTGATATTTTGTTCTAACTCTTCAAGTGTAACCATATTCTCCTCGATTTCTAAAATATTTTATCATATTGCGCGAATAATATTCAAGATTTATATTATTAATAAAGCGCAATCGCATGTTATATTTTTCCCGTTTTGTGCATATTTTAAACACGTGTACATATTGACAAAGGTATGCTTTAAACATAAAATATATTTATCTTAATAAAAGAAGGCAACACAAAATGATTTTAGCATTAAATTTACAAGTAATTGACTGGTCAACAGATTTCTTTATTTGGCTATTAAGATTAGTAGTAGCCGTTATTTGTGGATTAGCAATTGGTATTGAAAGAACAGCAAGATCAAAAGAAGCCGGCATGCGTACTCACGCAATTGTATGTTTTGCTGCTGCTCTTATGATGATTATTTCTAAATACGCATTCACAGACATTTCAGAACCATTTGCAGACGGCGTAAGAGACGCTGATGCTGCTCGTATCGCAGCTCAAGTTATATCTGGTATTGGTTTTTTGGGCGCTGGTATTATTTTCTATAAACGTGATTTATTGCATGGTTTAACAACTGCGGCAGGTGTATGGGCTACAGCTGGTATAGGTTTAGCAATTGGTGCTGGTATGGTTATAACAGGTGTTGTTGCTACAGCAATTTTGCTTGCAACACAAATTCTATTACATAGATCTATTAGATTTGTTCGTAAAAACGATCATTGTTTATTAAGAATAAAGGCAAAAATTGAATCCCAAGAAACATTGGACAAAATCAATGAAGTTTTAAAAGTTAAACGTGTTGAAAGATTCAAAACATATAATACAGATAGCGGAAATATAGCTGAAATTGATGCTATTTCACTAGATGCTTGGGAACCACAAGATCTATACAATGCAACTAAAGATTTAACTTTCATTCAATCAGTAGAAAAGTTAGAAGAATCTTAATATTTAAAACGTTGTATTTGGGAGCCACACAACAAGTTGTGGCTCTTTTTTGCAAAAAATTTTGGCCCATTTGAGCCAAAACTTTTAATAAAATAATGTTGAGGGGTTATTTATTATTACTAGTTCTTTATTGTTTGCACCCTAATTATCTAAACTCTAATTAAATTTTAGTTAAAGAATTGACTATTTTTATAAATATTTTTAGACTATGTTTTGATGAAAAAACTTGGTAACCCATTTAAGGGAATGAAACTACACGAATATTTGTTATTGTCCATATCTATAATTGCAATTATAGTTTCTTTCATTTTAATTGACCAAAAAGATTATTTAACACTATTTACTGCAATCGTTGGTATGTTCATGGCAGTCTTTATTGCTAAGGCAAATTTTTGGGGACAAATATTTTCAGTTTTCAATGTTGGATTATATGCGGCAACCGCATATCTTTCTCGTTATTATGGTGAATTAATTATCGCAATATTTTTGTACTTCCCTCTAACATTAGGTGCAATTATTTCATGGTTTAGACACCCTTACAAAGAGACAAGCCAAATTGAAATTGTAAAATTGGGTTACAAAAATATTTTGATAGATTTATTAATCACTGCTGTTATGACAACAGTTTCTTTCTTTATTATGCAAGCTTTAGATACACCAAACCTACCAATAAGCACACTTTCTGTTGCCATATCTACTGCTGCTGGGTATTTAATAATTAAAAGATCGCCATATTATGCTCTAATATATGCTCTTAACGATTTGGTATTAATAGTTTTATGGGGAATGGCAAGCATCGATGCACATCAATATCTACCTTTAACAATATCTTTTATTGGATTTTTTGCAAGTGATACATATGGATTTGTCAACTGGCTAAGAATCAGATCAAAACAAAAACGAGAAATAGAATCCTCAATAGAAATTTAATTTTGGCAGGGGTAGCAGGACTCAAACCTGCGAATGTGGGAGTCAGAATCCCATG
>CAMOQV010000103.1 GCA_946623205.1 uncultured Clostridia bacterium | reverse complement strand
ATGCTAGCAACTTGAGCAATAGCGTCTGCTGATTCAATTGGCTTAGAGATTACTTTTAATTCGTCAACAACTGCTGCTGTAACTTTTTCAATACCTTTCTTTAAGATAATTGGATTAGCGCCAGCTGTAACATTTCTTAGACCTTCATGTACTAAAGCTTGAGCTAAAACACAAGCTGTTGTAGTACCATCACCGGCTACATCATTAGTTTTAATTGATACTTCTTTAATAAGTTGAGCACCCATATTCTCGAAAGAATCCTTAAGTTCAACTTCTTTTGCAATTGTAACACCATCATTTGTGATAAGTGGTGCACCATATTTTTTATCTAATACAACATTACGTCCTTTTGGGCCTAATGTGATTTTAACGGCATTAGCAACAGCATTAACACCTGTCTCTAGTGCTTTTCTTGCGTCATCGCCATACTTAAAATCTTTTGCCATATTATGCCTCCTAGTCTTCTATAACAGCAAGTACATCGCTTTGCTTGATGATTGTAACTTCATCTTCATCAATCTTGAAGTCAGATCCGCTATATTTGCTATAAAGAATCTTGTCTCCAACCTTTACTTGCATTTTAATTTCTTTTCCGTCAATAACTCCACCAGGTCCTACAGCGATTACTTGGGCCATTTGTGGTTTCTCTTGTGCTGAATTAGGTAGAAATAGACCGCTTGTAGTCTTTGCTTCTGCTTCTACAGCCTTTACAACAATTTTGTCAAATAATGGTTTTATTGTCATTTTTATGCCTCCTAATTTTTAGCACTCGCACAATTCGATTGCTAATTTTCAAAAAGTATTATACTATATTGATGTTGAGATGTAAACATTAAATTTAAGAAATTTAGTTTTCGTCTTAAAAAGAAGAAATATGCATAGCATATTATATAAAATATGGTATAATCTACTCGTAGTAAAAAAAATGTGAGGTTAATTATGAACAAATGGGACAATAGATTTATGGATATGACTAACTTGGTTTCAACATGGTCATCATGTATTAGAAGACAAGTTGGCGCTATTATCGTAAGAGATAAGAGAATATTAACAACTGGATATAATGGAGCTCCAGCAGGAGTTAATTCTTGTAAAGATAAAGGAGAATGTCTAAGAATTAATCAAAATATCCCATCTGGAACACGTCAAGAGATGTGTTATGCTGTGCATGCTGAACAAAACGCAATTTGTCAAGCTGCTAAGTTAGGATTATCTTTAGATGGAGCAACACTATATTGCACACATCAACCTTGTACAATTTGTGCTAGATTGATAATAAATGCTGGAATAAAGAAAGTAGTATACGATCAAGGATACCCAGATGAATTCTCATTAGAGTTATTCAAAGAAGCTGGCGTAGAAATTGTGAAATATGCGGATTTAAATAAATGAAGATAAAGAAAATTGCAAAAGCGAATGAATTGATGTGGGTGCTAGGGGTCATTTTCGTGGCCCTTGGCGTTAGTATATGCTCAAAAGCAGATTTGGGCGTATCTATGATTGCAGCACCAGCTTTTATCATTAACGATGCTGTATCTAGTCTATGGGATGGTTTTTCTGTAGGCATGATGGAATATTTGGTTCAAGGAGTGATGCTTATCATTCTTTGTATCGTTGTCCAAAGAGCAAATTGGAGATATCTATTAGCATTTTTGGTTGCTATTATATATGGATACGTTCTTGATTTATGGTTATTTATATTTAAGGATGTGTATTTTGAAGAAATATATATGCAATGGATAATGTTAATCGTTGGAGATGTAATTACAGCATTAGGCGTTGCATGCTTTTTTAAAACATATTTGCCACTTCAAGTATATGAATTGTGCGTAGCAGAAGTGTCAGATAGATATAAATTTGATATACATAAAACTAAATGGGCATTTGATATGTTGTGCTTAGTATTATCAATTATCTTAGCCTTTGCAATATCTCAAGATGCAGGCGAATTTGATTGGTCAACAATATACAAATCAAGTTATCACCATTTAGGATTAGGTACTATAATAACTACGTTAATTAATGCACCTATTATTGCAGGTTGGTCTAAATTGTTGGATAAATGTTTTACATATGAAGCACTATTGCCAAAGGTGCAAAAGTATATAGGAAGAAATAATAAAGAAGAAGTCGTTATTGAAAGCGCGGAGGTAGAAGATGATAAAAATTGATGTTATATCAGGATTTTTAGGCGCAGGCAAAACTACGTTAATTAAAAAGTTATTTGAATCTAAAAAATTCAAAAGCGAGAAAATTGTTATTATAGAAAACGAATTTGGTGAAATTGGAATCGATGGAGCATTCTTAAAAGATTCTGGCGTTCAAATTAAAGAAATTAATGCTGGATGTATTTGCTGCTCATTGGTTGGAGATTTCGAATCATCAATTAAGGAATTAGTAGAGAAGTTCTCTCCAGATAGAATTATTATTGAACCATCTGGTGTTGGAAAATTATCTGACATTATTGGTGCTATCAATAAAGTACAAGGTCTTGACCTTGAGATTAATATTTTAGCTACAGTTGTAGATGCTGCGAAGACAAAGCTATATCTAAAGAATTTTGGCGAATTCTTTAATAACCAAGTAAAGGCTGCAGATACTATTGTTGTTGGTAAAGTAGATAAGGTTAATGAAGATAAATTACAAGAAGCTGTTAATGCAATAAGAGCAGTAAATCCAAATGCTAATATTATTACAACAGCTATCGCTGATTTGGATGGAGATAAAATCGTTGCATTCTTGGAAGAAAAAGCTTCACTACGTGAAGAGTTAATCGCAAAACTTCAAAAAGAACACGAAGAGCATGAACATGAACATCACCATCACCATCATTATGATGAAAACGGAGTATGTTCTTGCGGACACCATCACGACGATGATGACGAAGACGAAGATGAACACGAGCATCATCACCACCATGAGGAAGATGAGGATGAAGATGAGCATGAACATCATTGTTGCCATCACCATCACGACGATGATGACGAAGATGAGCACGAACATCATCACCACCATGACGAAGACGAGGACGAAGATGAGCATGAACACCATCACCACCACCATCACCATGGACATGATGCTGATGAGGTATTTGAGTCATGGGGAATTGAAACTGCAAGATCTTATTCTAAAGAAGAATTAACAAGCATTTTGGATACACTATGTGATGAAAATGCAAATCTTGGAATTATTCTAAGATCTAAAGGTATAATAAAAGCATCAGACAATCAAAAGTGGTATTACTTTGATTTGGTTGCTGGAGATTATGATATAAGATTAGGCGAGCCAGATTATACAGGAAGATTAGTTGTTATAGGCTCAAAGCTTGATGAAGAAAAGATTGAGAACTTGTTCTCAAAGAAGGCATAATATGGAAGAAAGAAGAGAAAGAATACCGGTATTTTTCGTAGATGGATTTTTAGATTCTGGAAAGACATCTTTTATTATCGATACAATTAAAAACGATTCAAAGGATTATAACGTTCGTTCATTATTACTTTGCTGCGAACAAGGTGAAGTAGAGTATGAAGAAAAGTTCTTAAAGGACACTTTAACTACTGTTAAATATTTTGAATCTCAAGATGAATTCGATTATAGAAAGATTAGTGAATATATAAAAGAATCTAATCCAGATAGAGTTATTGTTGAGTTAAATGGTATGTGGGATTTGACAAAAATTCAATTGCCAAGAATTCTACAAGTTGTTCAATTTATGACTTTATTTGACGCTCAAACATTCCCAGAATATTTCAATAATATGAGACAAATGGTTGTAGATATGATTAAGCGTAGTAGTGTTGCTTGCTTTACAAAATCTACAAGTGATGACTTTATTAAGCCATATGAAAGCGCTCTAAAGCTTGCTTCAAGCAAATGTGTTTATATGATTGCTGATAAGGATTTCCAAGGTCATCCAGCATTTGAAGAAGCAATGCCATATAATTGGGAAGGAGATACAATCACTCTAAAAGATGATGATTATCCAGCTTTCTATATTGATACTTTTGAACACAAAGAAAGATACGATGGTAAAACATTAGATTTTGATTGCGTAGCAGTAAAGAGTAAGATTCTTGCAAAGAATCAATTTATTGCAGGTAGATTCATTATGAATTGCTGTGCAAATGATATTCAATTGTATGGATTCTTGGTTGATGACGATATGGGCTTAAAAATCAAGGATAGAGCAACAATGCACATAAAGGCTAAAGTTGCATATGTTTGGTCAGATGAATACCAAGAAGAAGAGCTAGTTTTAAAACCAATTGAAATTATAGAAGTTCGAGGGAAGGAT
>CAMOQV010000102.1 GCA_946623205.1 uncultured Clostridia bacterium | reverse complement strand
ACGCAATCGCATTAGAAACAAATTATACACGCATTACGCGCGCAAGGGCGAAAACATAGATGGATTTGCGCAATATAGTAATAAGTATCAAATCAACCGCCCGTACACCTGCGATAGAAATGTCGCCCAATATCTCGCAATATAGTAATAAGAAACAAATCAACCGCCCGTACACCCGCGAAGGCATAGAAGCGTAATTTTTTGCATATATAGTAATAAGAACCAAATTAGTCGCCCGTACACCCGCGAAACAATACCCGCACAAACAAAGCGCATACTAGTAATAAGTATCAAATTATACGCGCATAACGCATGCTTATAGGCAAAATAATTATTATAAATTTTAAACTATCTCGTGCTTAAATGATTATATGTATTCAATTAAATTGATAAAAAACGCTCAAATTGAGCTATAACTTCATCCTTCCCCATTTTCTTTAACGCTGATGTTACCACAATATTCTCTACGCCAAGCTTTAGCCCCGTTGCTAACACTTGCTTTTGCTTTTGAATTTGAGCTTTAGACAACTTGTCTGCTTTTGTAGCAACTATAAAAAATGGAATTTGATTATGGTGAGCAAATGCTACCATTTGTAAATCTAATGGAGTTGGTTCATGTCTAATATCGACCAAAATAGCAACTGCTACCAAATTTTCCGAATTTTGCAAATAACCGCCAATTAGCTTATCCCAGTTATCCTTATCTTCGCCACCGACTTTTGCATAACCATATCCCGGCAAATCAACAAGGATTAATTCGTCGTTTATATTAAAATAATTAATCAAACGCGTGCGTCCAGGCGTAGAAGATGTCTTAGCAAGATTTTTATTATTAGTCAAAAAGTTAATAAAAGAAGATTTGCCAACATTAGATCTTCCTGCAATGGCAATTTCTTTTATCCCATAATTCTTAATCTGCTTAGGATCAGCAACTGATGTAACAAATTTCGCATTTATTATTCGCATACATATAATATAATAAATATTTAAATTTTATTCAACTAGTATGCTGTTTTTGATAGCAAAAAATAGGTGTGACAAATTGTGTCACACCTACCATAAAACGCTTAAAAATTACGCTGCTTTTTTAATAATTGTTGGCTTTGCAATCTTATTGATTGCATCTTTTGTGATTATTACTTTTTCGATTGTATCATCTGATGGGATATCATACATCAAATCAAGCATGATTCCTTCAAGAATAGATCTCAATCCTCTAGCGCCTGTATTTAACTTAATAGCCTTTTGTGCTACTTCTTTTAAAGCATCGCTTTCAAATTCAACATCTACACCATCAATCTTAAACAATTTCTTATATTGTTTAACAGTAGCGTTCTTTGGCTCAGTTAAGATTCTAATTAAAGCCTTTTCGTCTAAAGCATCTACACCAACTACAATTGGTAATCTTCCAACAAATTCTGGGATTAATCCATAGCTGATTAAATCTTCTGGACCAATTGATGAAATCAATTTAGAATAGCTTTGCAATTCATTAGATTTTAAGCTTGCTCCAAAGCCCATTCTGTGGCCATTTAATCTGTTGTCAATAATTTGATCTAAGCCCACAAATGCACCACCACAAATAAACAAAATATTTGTTGTATTAATTTGTATGCATTCTTGTTGTGGATGCTTTCTTCCACCTTGAGGTGGAACTGATGCTGTTGTGCTTTCAATAATCTTTAACAATGCTTGTTGAACGCCTTCGCCTCCAACATCTCTTGTTATTGATGTATTTTCGCCTTTTTTAGCAATCTTATCAATTTCATCGATGTAAACAATTCCAAGCTCAGCACGAGCGATATCGCCGTTTGCAGCTTGAATTAGCTTCAATAATACATTTTCTACGTCATCGCCAACATATCCAGCTTCTGTGATTGTTGTAGCATCTGCAATAGCAAATGGAACATTTAAAATCTTAGCTAGAGTTTTTGCAAGCAAAGTCTTACCACATCCTGTAGGTCCCAACAATAAGATGTTTGATTTATCTAATGTAACATCATCCTTATCATTGATGGCATTTACTCTCTTATAGTGGTTATAAACAGCTACAGACAAAACCTTTTTAGCTTCATCTTGTCCAATGATATATTCATCCAACTTTGCCTTCAATTCTTTTGGCTTTAACAAAGTTAACTTTTTATTTTTAGCTTCATCAATCTCTTCAAGATCGTCCAAATCTTCAGCACAATTTTTAATACAATCGCTACAAATACAATTGTTTGTCAAATTGCTGATAAACATCTTACGAACTTGATCTTCAGTCTTTCCGCAGAAAGAACAAATTTTTAATTCACTCACTTATTACCTCTTGTCGTACACTTTATCAATAATTCCATATTCTAAAGCATCTTTAGCAGATAAATAGTTATCTCTATCTGTATCAGCAAGAACCTTTTCATATGGTTGATTTGTGTTCTCAGCCAAAATAGCTGTCATCTTTTCTTTAATCTTTTGAATATGATTTGCTGTAATCATAATATCTGAAGCTTGACCTTGAGCACCACCTAATGGTTGGTGAATCATAACTTCGCTATTTGGTAAGCAATATCTCTTACCCTTCTTACCTGAAGATAATAGGAATGCAGCCATTGATGCAGCCATACCGATACATACTGTAGATACATCACATTTAATGAAGTTCATAGTATCGTAAATTGCCATACCAGCTGTTACACTTCCTCCTGGAGAGTTTATATATAAAACTATATCCTTTTCTGAGTCTTTGCTTTCTAGAAATAATAATTCAGCAACAACTGTGTTTGCTAAAGCATCATCAATTTCTCCAGATAAAAAGATAATTCTATCTTCTAATAATCTTGAATAAAGATCATATGATCTTTCACCCGCACTTGTCTTTTCGACAACATATGGGATTAATGCGCTGTTTTTCTCGTTCATGTGTATACCTCCTTAGCGTTCAAAATATTATACACTTTTTTCCTTAAGATTAAAATAGCGCCTAAATATTTATTAAAATAAGAAGGCGCCTTTTATGTACTAAAAGAAAGATTGACTAGTTGATCTTGTTGTTATTCTTTAGATAATCAAACAACTTTGTTGTAATGATGTCGTTACGAATGTAATTCTTGTATTCTTCGTTAACATTCTTCTTGAAATCTTCAACTGGCATCTTTGCGTCTTCAGCCATCTTAGCAATAGCAGAATCGATATCTTCATCAGATACTGGGATTTCAACTTGCTTCATAATAGCCTTCAAAACTAATCTATAAAGAACATTCTTCTTTGCTGTTTCATGGTATTGTTCCATTAACTTTTCTTTAGATGTGTTCATGTACTTATAGTAATCTTCAGCTTTTAGGCCTCTGTACATTAAACCATATTCGAATTCGTTAACCATATCTGCAGCTTGGTTCTTAATCATGCATTCTGGAACTTCTACAGTAGCTAAAGAAGCAATCTTTTCTACCATATCATTTTCTAACTTTTGTTCAGCTTGCTTTTCTTTTTCTTCAGAAATGTGCTTTTTAATGTCTGCTTCATATTCAGCAACTGTGTTGAATTCAGAAACATCCTTTACGAATTCGTCATCATATTTTGGAGTATTCTTATGAGAAATCTCGTGTAATGTGATAGCGAATACAGCTTCCTTACCTGCTAAATCTTTAGCGCCGTAATCTTCTGGGAATTTAACAGTAATATCCTTTGAATCACCAATCTTCATACCAGCAACTTGATCTTCAAATCCTGGGATAAATGTGTTAGAACCTAATTCTAGAGGTTGCTTTTCAGCTGTACCACCATCGAATTTAACACCATCGATTGAACCTGAATAGTCGATAATAACCTTATCACCCTTTTCGCAAGCTCTATCTTTAATATCTTCCCAAGCACCAGCTTGTTCGATAGCCTTATCTACTTCTGCTTTAATTTCAGCAGCTGTAACCTTTACTTTGTCTTTCTTAAATTCAAGACCTGTGAAAGCTCCTAATTTAACTGTTGGCTCATTTTGAATAACAGCTGTGAACTTTAATGTAGCATCAGAAATTGCTGTGATTGAAACTTCTGGTTGATCTACTGGGATAATATCTTTTTCTGCTTCTAATGCAGCTTCATATTCTTTTTGCATAACGATATCTAAAGCATCATCAAATAATACGCCGATACCATAAACTCTTTCTACTACCTTTCTTGGAACGTGTCCTTTACGGAAACCTTCTACAGAAAACTTGTTCTTGTTTTTGTTAAAAGATTCATCTAAAGCTGCTTTCCAATCAGCTTCTGCAACGTCAAATGTTAATTTAACTTGATCTTTTTCTAACAATTCTTTTGTGTAACTCATGTC
>CAMOQV010000101.1 GCA_946623205.1 uncultured Clostridia bacterium | reverse complement strand
AATTTGATTCCAAAGGAGGAATACACATGAAAAAAAGATTACATAAAAACATGTTATTATCCCTTTCATGTTTATTGGGTCTTGGTGGATTAGCTGGTATTGTCTTATCAAATGATAAGGAAGCAGTAGAAGTTAATGCTGCAGCTCAATATTATGAAATCCCTGAGGCTAGCGTTACTGCTGCACAACTTATTAGCGGTAGTGGTCCGTGGTCTGCATACACGAATGCTACAATCACTAGCGAAAAAATAGGTGATGTAACTTACGCTAAAATAAAGCAAACCACTGCGGGAGCCAATAACAAAAGAGCTGCTATTAAATATAGTGGTGATGGACATAATTTTAGAAAATGGGTATTAACCTATACTCTTACTTCTGATTCATCTTGTCGATTTCAGTTAGGTCAATCAAGTTCAACACCTGCTCAATATGTGAAAACGTTAGAAAAAGGTACATTAAAAACTGTTTATCACGAATATAGCTATGATGAGTATCTTTATGAAGGTGGTAGCGATGTATATTCGTTCTATCCTAGCGTTGATACCGATGCTCTATATATTTATAGCTTTACTTTTTATGAATATGCAGAAGCTTATTCAGCAACCATCACTGCTGGTAGTGGTATAGAATCTGTATTTTTATCTACAGCAGAAAACGCCACATCTGGTAGTGCAAGTGGTACAAGCTTTAAAAAGGGATCTACAGTTTATGGCTATGTCACTTTAAAGGCAGGTTACAATCCAAATACGTCTGATTGGACTCAGATAAGTGGCAACATTTATCGAATCAAAGAAGGAAAGACAATTAACAATTCCGCTGTTGATTTTGGAACCATAAGCGCTCCAAGTGCCATAAAATATACCATTTCTTATAACTTAGGTGGTGGTAGTAGTGTTTCTAATCCTACTGAATATTACGTTAACTCCGAGAATTTCACTTTAAATAATCCAACTAAAACCGGATATACCTTTGCTGGTTGGACTGGAACTGGTCTTAGTGAACCAACAGTTACAGTTACAGTTACAAAAGGTTCGATGGGTAATAGAAGTTACACTGCTAACTGGACACCAAATCAATATAACATTACTTACTATGATGGTATCAGTGGTAGTAGCTACTCTGGAGATAACTCTGGTTCTTTAATTAGCAAGCACACTTATGGCACTGATACTAACTTAGTTGATGGTCATAAACTTGGTTACACCTTTAACGGTTGGTTCGATAACGTTGAATGCGAAGGCGAACCTATTACCGTTTTAAATGGAACAAGTTATCTCAGTGGCATTACCTTATATGCTAAATGGATAATTAATGCCGCTATTCAAAATGCCATTGATAAAATCAATGAAATCGGTGAAGTTACTTATCCAGGAAGCAAGGATAAAATCGAAGCCGCTAGAGCAGCTTATGAAGCAGTCCTTCCTGTATCTGATAGAGAAGCTGTCACAAACTATGCCACTTTACTTGCCGCTGAAGCAACTTATGCAAATTTAGAAAATCAAGCAAAAGCAAATGCTGTTAAGGATTTAATCACTGCCATTGGGGAAGTTTCTTATCCAGGTAGCAAAGATGAAATTGATGCAGCAAGAGCAGCATACAATGATTTAACATCTGATCAAAAAGCTTTAGTTACTAACTACTCAACATTAACATCTGCAGAAAGCACATACGCTTCATTAAGAAGTGCTGCAATTGATAATGTTGAAAGCTTAATTACTGCTATCGGTGAAGTCTCTTATCCAGGTAGCAAAGATGAAATTGATGCAGCAAGAGCAGCATACAATACATTACTTGATTCCGATCAACCAGAAGTCAGTAATCGTGATGATTTATTCGCCGCAGAAGCAAGATATCAAGAATTAGAAGCCGCTCACGTAGCTGCTAAATTTGTCAAAGCTTTAATTAGCGCCATCGACGAAGTCAAATACCCTGATAGCAAAGCTGCTATTGAGGCTGCTAGAGAAGCATATGACGCATTATCAAGTGATGCAAAATCAATGGTTGATAATTTAGCAACATTGACTGCTGCAGAAAGCACATACGCTTCATTAAGAAGTGCTGCAATTGATAATGTTGAAGCTTTAATTGACGCTATTGGCGAAGTTAAATACACCGGTAGTAAAGATGCTATCAAAGCCGCAAGAGATGCATATAATGCATTGCTTGAAGGTGATCAACCAGAAGTCAGTAATTATGATGTATTATTAGCTGCTGAAGCAAAATACGCCCAATTATTAAAAGAAGGCGCTGATGCTGTTAAAGCATTAATCGATGGAATTGGCAATTTTGAATACACTCAAGATTGCAAAGATAAGATTGACGCAGCAAGAGCAGCTTATGATGCTTTAACCGAAGAACAAAAAGCTTTAGTTACAAACTACATTACATTAACTCACTATGAAGATATTTATTTCCACATCACAGTTGTTGTTGAGCTAATTGAAAGCATCGGCAATGTTGAATATAGCAAAGAAAGCCAAGAAAAAATTGAAGCCGCTAGAGAAGCATATGATGCTTTAACCGAAGAAGAAAAGAATGCTTTCCCAGCTGCTAAGGTTGATAACCTTGTTCAATCTGAACAAACATATGAAGAATTAGTTGAAGCCCATAAGGGTCTTCCAGGCTGGGCGATTGCTCTTATCGTTATCGGTAGTGTTATCTTAGCCTGCTTATTATGCTACGTAGTCTTATTCTTCTTACTTAATAAGTGGATTAAAAAAGACGGAAAAGCAATTAGAGTCTTACCATTTAACTTAGGTAAGAAAGATGGCAAGTCTAGAGTCATGGTCTTCCCATGCAAGATTGAATATCGTGAAAATAACGAAATCTTCAATTCAAAAGAAGACGCTCTTAAATAAGAGATAAATAATGATTATGGGGTCTGTGTTATGCAGACCCTTTTAAATTGCGGATTATTATTTTTTTGAATTATAAGTATAATTTTGTGACATCCTTATTTATTCTGACGGCATAAATCAGTAAATTTATTATTAAATATCAATGCAAGATTCTAGAAAGGTACGAGTTATTAAAGAAACATAGAAGATGATAAGAAGCCATCTTTTAAGAAAATGGATGACGTCGGAAGCTTGCCTTTCTTGAACAGCAAATAAGAATCTTGTAGCATCCATGTTGTGAATCGATCCAACTTGGGTGTTTTTACTAGTTTTAATTCACAAAAAAATTAATTTGTCAAGGCATTTAAGGCGTACAAAACATAGAAAATTTGGCATTTAAGGCGTACAATAAGGACAGAAACACAAAATGAGACAATTCTTCATGAGTTGTCTTTTTTAAAATCCATTGCATTTGCCTGATACATGTGGTTTCATATAATAAGAATTCACCCGTGGTAGCTAATGACTACCGCCTAGTGGGAATTCTTTTTATTTATAATCATCCAAATTTTCTCAATATCTTCAGGACACAATTTGTAATCTTTTAAAATCTTACTCAAATACTCTTTTGAGTCAACCTTCAAATCGTCTCGTAAATACGATTCTTCTTTCCAGTTTTGTGGATTATGGATCTTAATATTTTTATGATGCCCTCTTTTTGAACTCTTTGTAAGTCCGATATTATAATATGCGCTACCATCATCAGTCTCTCCAACAACTAAAGATGGATGTGAACCGCTATTCTTTTTTCCTATCTTTCTTTTAGTGTTTTTTCTAAAATGCCAATCAAGATTTTTCATATTTATTCTCCTTTCATCAAAGAAATAGTTTGTGCTTTCAAGGAGATATATAAAAAACCACCACAATGAAAACACCTATGTAATCCATGAATTAAGATTCTCCCTTAATTCTCGACTACCGGTGTTACATCATCCTTTGTGATGGCCACATGCTCAATTATTAATAATTGTGCGGAGCGCGTGAATCTTCTTGGCAATTGAGTGTCTTCGAACTGCAACCTCTTCTTCAACCGCCTCATATTACATCTGGGCAATACTTTCCGCATTGATGCATCCTAACACTAATAATGCATCAGTTCAAAGATTCATTGATCACAGTTTACCTGCGCTGTATACCCAGCCCGCCCGTGGTCTAAATATTTGAACACAATATTATAAAAATTTATATAAAAAATTCCAAGGAATATATAATATTCTTCATATTTGTTAAAATAAATTTATGACATATCACGAGTTAGTAGAATACCTATTTTCTATTAAAGACCAAAAACACGCTGATTTTTCTGGCAATCTTTCTAGTAGCGAGTACATCACCATTGGCGTTAAGAATCCAGTATTAAGAAAGTTGATTCAAGACCACTATCAAGATTCTGACTTACATTTAGAAGATTTTGAATGTAGTAAATACCTAGAAATAGATTTTATCTATTTTGGTATTGGTTTAAAAAGATGTAAGACAATCG
>CAMOQV010000100.1 GCA_946623205.1 uncultured Clostridia bacterium | reverse complement strand
CAGACGATGTTTTAGACACATTTTTGTTGTCTTTAATCTACGAAGGTAGATTATCTACATTCGCTCCAATAAGTTATATGTCTCGTTCTGACATCACTTTAATTCGCCCATTTATCTATGTCGAAGAGAAGAATATTAAGGGGCTTATGAATAGGTATAATTTCCCTATTATTCACAACCCTTGTCCTGAAGATAAACACACACAAAGAGAAGCCACAAAAGAGCTTGTAAAAATGATTGAAGATAAGTTTGGATATTGCAAACAAAGAATGCTTACTGCACTATTCCATCCAGAAAGAAACAATCTTTGGGATAAAGTTAAAGACAACTTCAATTTAAATCAAGATTAAGTTTTATTATTCATTTTTTGATTTCTATAATTTTGTAGCGCGCGTTCGCTAAAATTATTATTGCATTTTATTATGCGTTTTTATATAATAAGTAAGATTTATTGTAAATAACATAAATTAGACTAAATTAATTTTTTACATATAGGTGGTATAAATGGTCAAGAAAAACAGATTCCTTTTATCATTAATCGTTCTAATCTTATGCGTAAGCATTGCTTTGTTAGCTTTCGCTTGCAACAAAGATAATAGCTCTGATGATAGCGGGGACGACACACAAGAAGAAACATTGTTATTCCCAAATGGAGATTTCACTCAATTTGCGAAAAACAGTGACGGCACAGTAACATACCCTGCTGCTCCAACAAGCTGGACAGCAACTCCAGGGTCAACATCATCTTCTTCAACATCAAAAACACCACAAAGCAGCGATGATATCTCTGTTGGTGTTATTAATGTTAATGAATACACTCCAAGCCCTGCAAAGCCAACAGAAGAAGGCGTTACATTTGATGATTATGTTTTGATGATTAACAACAAAACATTCACATCATATAGCTATGTTTCTTCATCAGTTACTATTGCAAAGAGCGAAGAAGATAAATCTCAATATTACAAATTGTCTTTCTATGTTAAGACTTCAGGATTAGAAAAGCCAGATACACAAACACAATATGGTGCTTATGTATACATTAAAGGTGGCGCTTATGTTGAATTCGAAAACATTATTGCTAACGATTGGACAAAGTATGAAATCTACTTCAAGGGTTCAAATACAGGCGATAAGACAATCACTGTTTCATTAGGTTTAGGTGAAGGCGATCTACAAAACGGAAGAATGGTTAAAGGTTATGCATTCTTCGATCATGTAGTTTTGGAAGATTTAACAAATGTTCCAACAGGTGCTTTAGCATTCACAGATCAACAATATAAAGATGTTCAATATTCAAATACAGTTACAAAATATGATTTAAGTGCCCTAGATGGAAACTTCAACTATGGTACAGTATCTTCTGCTGGTATCTATACACCAACTCAAGTAACAGGAACTGCTGGTAAAGGTTCAGGCGATTCTGCTTCTACTGGTTCTTCTTATCTTGAAAAAGGTACAATCGATATCGCTAACCAAAAAATTGCTCAATCAAGAGTATTTAGTGGTTATAGCCAAGATCCAATCGATTTAACAAACGCTAACGCTACATATGAAAACAACCTACATAAAGAATATGCTAGCAAGCAATTATTTATCCATAACAAGGAAAAGACAGCTTATATCTACAAAGATAATGTTGGTATGCTAATCAAGACAGATAAATATTACAAAGTAACTGTTTATGTAAACACATACCTAGCTTCAGGTTATGCATACTTAGGTCTAAACAGCGTTGATGAAGAATTATTATCTCTAGATGATATTTCAACAAATGGAACTTGGACACAATACACATTCTACATCGAAGGTAACCAATATTCAGACAATACCCTATATGTTTCTATGTCTTTAGGTAAAGGTGGCTCAGGTGATGGCAAGTGGGCTAAAGGTGTAGCATTCTTCGATAACTTATTCATCGATGAAAGCACTGCTACTGAATATGCTACTGCTCCTGCCGCTAACAAATATTCATATAAGACAGTTGAAAACGATGCTGATTTAGTAAATCTAAACGCATTCAAATCAACTCAATACGAAGAATCATTCAAAGATATCACAGCACTTCCAACGGTTGAAGATGGCGTTTCTCCATTCGTAGATAGCCACGATGCTAAGCTTTCTGTATTAACATTAACAAATGCTAAATACTCAGCTTCTTCTATCGCAACAATTTACAAGAATGCAGCTGATGATACAGTTGATGAAACAAATAAAGGATTATTCACAATTAAGCCAAACAAGGCATACTTAATTTCTTACTGGATTAAGTTATCTGATTTAAACGACGGAGCTACAGCTTCTGTTGTTCTAAACAAGTATGATACAACAAAACAAAATTCATACAAAGATGCTAAATCTTCTCTATCTTCAATTTCTACACTAAGTGTAGATACTCTAAAAGATTATGCATCAAAAGCTAAAGATGGCTATGCTCTAGTTTCAATGTATGTTCTTGGCGATATTAAAGATACAAATTACTTAAGCTTAGACTTCACTTTAGGTACAGGTTCAGCTGCTTCTCAATCTGCATCTTTAGTAAAAGGTACTATTAGCTTAACAAACTTAAGATTCCAAGAAATCGCTTATGATAAATATTCTTCAGTTTCTACTGGAACAACTACAACTAAGTATTCATTTGTAGGATCTGGTGCTTCTGGTGAAATTTCATCAAACGGTACATTCAACTTCATTGATATGACTGAAACAATTTCTCTTCATGCAAAAGATGAAGCTGCAGAACCAGCCGTATGGACAGTAGATGGCGTTCTTCAACAAAATGCCGTTCCAACAAACTGGACAATTACAGATTCTACTGCTCTAAAGCAAAATGGTGGACATTCTGTTGCTGGTATCGTAAACGTAGCTAATTATGCACATAAAGGCGACTATACAGGTTTAAGCTTTGGCGGTTTTGATATTGATTCTACAAAGAATCCAAACGTTCTATTAATCGATTCAAAAGACGTAAAATCTCTTGGATATAAGTCAAACTCAATTTCATTGAGCGCTAAATCATACTATGTATTCAGCGTATATGCTAAATCTTTAAATGGAAACAAGATTGGTATTAAGGTTGCGCAAACAGACAACGATGCAGTTGCTGATACAGCTTTAATCGTAGAGAATCCTCTTCAAGATTGGACTCAATATCTAATCTATGTAAAGACTGGTATCACTTCAACATCTGTAAACGTTACACTATATGCTGGTGATCCAGATCCAGATAGCACAGCAACTATTGTCGATTCTCAAGTTATCTACACTATGGCAACATATGCACAAATCGATGCAGACATCTACGATGCTGCAGATGATACTGCTTCAACAGTAAAGAAAGTTGCATGGGTAAAAGATACAATGTATCTAACATCTTCTTCTCAATCTGATACAGAACTTGCTACTCCATCTAACTGGACAGGTGCTGCTATTGATACAAATGCATCAACTTCTACAGACGATTTAGCAAAAGGTATCTTCGATGATAAGAACTCTAACTGGGATATTATCGATATCGATGCAGATAGTGAATTTGCTGAACTTATGATTCCATCAGTATCTAAGTCAGTTCATGGTGATAGCGTACTTGTTATAGATAACAAGAAGGCTGGATCATATGGATTCACATCACCAAGCTTCACTCTAGAAAAAGCTAAGTACTACAAAGTATCTATCGATATCTTAACAAAGGATATCTCATTCTTGAAGGAAGCAGACATCGATAAGGACGATTCTAAGTATGATTCATTCTCAGAAAAGAACATCTACGATACAGCTACAATTACATTAAATGTAAACAACAAGACTTATACATTTGGTAAGCATGTTGAAAAGGATAAGACAGAAGGAGACTTCTCTGGCGATACAGCTCAAGCTGATTGGAACGAATACAGATTATCTAAAGCTAGATTAGTTGCAAATACAGATGCTTGGAAGACACTAACATACTATATTGCCCTAGCAGACGATATTGAAGAAACAGTTTCAGCTACTCTAAAGATTTCTATCGGCGGTAAGAGCGTTTCTTACTGGGCTAAAGGTTATGTATTTGCAGACAACTTCGTTGTTGAAGAATTAACAAAGGCTGAATATACAGCTCAAGCTCCAGAAGATGCAAAAGTTGATCCAGCTACATTCGACGAAGATATCGCTTCTAAGACATACAAGATTGCATACTCTAACGAAGATGCTAAGGCTGACGAAGAAACAGAAGACGAAGATGAGGAAGAAACAACAACAGATCCAGAAGCTAAGAACTGGTTATGGTTGTATATCACATCTGGTGTTATCGGTGGTATCTTAGTAGTTATTCTTGTAATCTATCTAATTAAGCGTTATGCTCCAAAGAAGAAGTTCAAGAAGGCAAAGAAGACTCTAACTAAGGAAAACTCTACAAGAGGTAAGTTCTCAGAATAGTCTT
>CAMOQV010000099.1 GCA_946623205.1 uncultured Clostridia bacterium | reverse complement strand
CAAATGTTAATTTAACTTGATCTTTTTCTAACAATTCTTTTGTGTAACTCATGTCAAATCTCCTTAGATTTTATATAAATAATTATTAACGTGTAATATTTTAGCATAGGCAAGGTGTTTTGCAAAACGAAATTTGCACTTTTATAAAAATATAACAATTAACTATTAATTAAGTGTAAATTATAGGGCCTACATTAGATTCTATGGCTAATCTTTCAAGTTCAGAAACTTCAATATCTTCAAGAATAATTTTTGAACCTTTTTCAAGCGCTTTTGCATGTGATGGTTTTGTTAACCCGACAATTGGAATCGCCCCTTTTGCGATAGCCCAAGCAATAGCAATTTGAGAGGTATCTACTTCATATTTTTCTGCCAAAATTAATATATATCCAAGTAATGCTCCAATTTGCTTAAATTGCTTTTTTCTGAATTGGAATCCCCTTGTTGTTAATAACTTAAAATGATGCTTTTCATTATAATGTCCAGATAGCGCTCCTTGCTCCAAAACCATATAAGCACAATATAAGATATTGTGAGCTTTACAATATTCAAGCACTTTTTCCTCATCTTTGAATGTAAACAAACTGTAGTGATTTTGAACTGCTGCTACATCTAAATTATACTTTTTTAGAGTTTCTCTTGCTTCAATTAATTGCTCTAAATTTACATTTGATACACCTATTGATTTTATCTTTCCTTCCTTGACACAATCTGCCAATTCTTCAAGTGTTTTTACTAATTGTTTTGGTCTATGAACCCAGAACAAATCAACGCTATCTAAACCCAAATGAGTTAGCGATTTGCTAAGGCCTTCTTTTGCCTTGCCATAAGTGTAATTCTTACTTGGCATATGCTTTGTTGCTACAAACACATTTTTGCCTTTTATACACTCTCCTAATAACTCTTCTGACTTACCAGCGCCATACACCATAGCTGTATCAAAAAATGTCAATCCTGCATTGTATGCAGCATCAAATGTTTGCTTCAATATTTCTTTATCGTAAGTTTTTCCGAAAATAAATCTTGAACCGCTTAATCCAGATCCCCAAGCCCATGTACCAACCATACAATTTGGAATTGGCTTACCATTTAATTGATAACTCATTTTTACCTCCAAGGATTGCCCGAGATCTAGTTTAATTATCTTTTTTAAATATATTTTTAACTTTATCTACTATTTCGTCTTTTTTAGTTACAAATTTAACTTGTGCAGTTTCTTTGCCTTTTTCGTAATAAGCTTTAATCATAGGCTTAAATAATTCTGTTACAAATCTTTTAACATTAGCATTCTTCTCTTTTAATCCTAAATATTCTTTTAAACAGAATCTTATTTTGTCGAGTTTTAGCGTAATATCATCCATATATTCGCATCCAGTTTTATCAAGAATATCAAACATTGTATTTACTGCATCTCTTCTTTCTTCTACAGAAAGTGCATCTATAACATTTGATGTAGATTCTTCTACTGATTCTGAGAAAAAGTCTGTGCCTTCTGCATATTCAAAATGAGTTCCATCAATTCTCCAATTATGAGCCCAATGCTGCATAACATATGAATCATCAGAATTAATTACTTTAAAATCATTCAATGTTAACATCATTCTTCCAACCGACGATTGAACTGGGATGAATTTATGTAGTCTATTTTTTATCCTTTTATATGAATCTAAATCATAAAAGGCTTCAACAAATCCAGGTCCATCAAAATTATAAACATCAGAAATTAATTTTTGATACTTTGGCTTAGCCATAACAGCTGCAAAAGTAGCAATATTTCCACCTTTTGAATGTCCAACAACTTTAATATCTTTAACATCAATTTTAGATAGAACATCGTTTATATATCTTTGCGCTAAAACTTGACTTGGGATTGGAAATTGATATGTCATATTCATATCTTCATGCCAACCAATAACAGTGCCATCCGTTCCTCTAAAGGCAATAATTCCTAAATCTTTATTGATAAAAGTTGTTGCAGAAAACTGTGTTGCTAGCTTTTTCTCCATCGTTAATGCGTGCCATTTTACACGAGTTTCTTCATATCTTTTAGAACCAACGACTAAATTAAACATTTTTTCGTCAGTATTCTCGCCTCTAAGGTTTTTAAGATCGGTTGCCTTGAAAATATTTTTATGTGACTTTATTTCTTTAAAAGAAATACCATCTTCAAAAACAGAATAATCATAATAAGATAATTGAGCAAACACCAAAGCATCAACTTCGTTAAATGGAAGTTTAGAAAATGTTTTATTTGCTACTGAAATGACATACTCTGTTAAATGCATATCATTATTTTAACACAAATATATTATTAATGTTATAATAATTCTATGCCAAATGACTATATAACAATAAAAGCATTATCTAAAGAATTAAATTGCTTCTTAAAAGGCGGAAAAATTGACAAAGTAACTATGCCAGAAAAAGACGAAGTTAATTTAATGATAAGAGCCAATAACAAGAACTACACTCTTGCTATTTCTTGCAATGCATCAAACCCAAAAATTCATTTGACTCACCAAAAAAAGATATCTCCAATTGTTGCTCCAGCATTTTGCATGCACTTAAGAAAGTACCTTCAAAACGGCAACATTACAGACATATACACACTAAATGAAGATAGAATTGTTGTTATTGAAGTTTTATCTAAAAACGAAATGAGAGATACCGTTTCTTTTAAACTAATCGCCGAAATGATGGGAAGATATTCAAATATTATTATGTTAAACGAAAAAGACATAATAACAGATGCACTAAAGCAGGTTCCTTTTGATGTAATGACAAAAAGAACTTTAGTTCCTTCTGCTAAATATATTGTCCCTGAGCAACCAAAAATCAAACTATCTGAAAAAGATAAAATCGAAGCTTTATTAAAAGATTATTCTGGAAATTCTCTTGCTGCACTTTTAGCAAACAATATATCAGGGCTTGCAAAATCTACCGCACAAGAGATTGTTCACGTATCTAACGTTGATGATAACAAGCAAGATTTAAGCAAAGAAGATATAGACAATATCTTAAATGCTTTAGATACCTTTAATAATATCTACGATTCACCTCTATATTCACCTTGTGCATCTATTGTAAATGGCACACCTCAAGACTTTTTCGTTACAAAATATGCAACTCTATCTGAATATAGAAAATATGAAACAATTAATAGCGCTATTGAAAATTGTCTTATCCAAAAAGATGATATTATGCGCCAACAAGAAAAGACTAAATATCTTCAAAAAGCATATAATGCATTCTATTCAAAATGTAAAAAGAGATTGGAAAAATCTAATCAACGATTAGCGGAAGCTTCATCTAAAGATACATATAGAATCTTTGGCGAACTAATTTTGGCTAATATTTATAAAATCCAAAAAGGAGATACAAAAGTTACTCTTCAAAATTATTATGAAGAATCTATGCCAGATGTAACTATCCCACTTGACGAAACTTTATCTCCACAACAAAACGCACAAAACTATTTCAAAAAATACATTAAATTAAAGCATACAGAAGAAGTTTCTTTAGAACAAATTAAAGAGTTAAACGATACTATGGCATATCTAGAATCAATCGAGCCATATATCTCAAGAGCGAAAACTCCACAAGAAATATTAGAACTTCAAAGAGAGTTTGAAAATATAGGCGCGCTTAAAGCACAAAGACAAAAAGGTAATAAAAAGCCACCTGAAGCGCCACCTATTCACTATCTATACAAAGGTTTTAATATCTATGTTGGAAAGAACAATCTTCAAAATGACAAATTAACATTTAAAGTTGCAAACGGCGGAGATATTTGGATGCACACAAAAGCATTCCACGGTAGCCACACAATAATCGTTTTAGAAACAAAAGAAATAAATGATGATGTTATCAAATTCGCAGCTGAAGTTTGCGCATATTATTCTGATTGCGATAACAGTTCAAAAGTTGAAGTCGATTACACACAAAGAAAGAACGTAAAAAGACATCCAAATAAGAATCCTGGAATGGTATTATACGAAGTATACAAGACTGCGAATGTTATGCCAAATGAGCATAAAGAATATCTAAAATAACTATTGTTTTTCTCTTAATTTTCTCAATACATCTTCAAAATAATCAGGAAGAGGGGCAAAAAACTCCATATGTTCTTTGGTTCTTGGATGAGTAAGCTCTAGCTTAAATGCATGCAATAGCTGACCATTCAAATTAAACTTGTTTGAACCACCATACACAGGATCCCCAACAACAGGATGAGAAATAAACTTTGAGTGCACTCTAATTTGATGAGTTCTTCCCGTTTTTAATTCATATTCCATAAGTGTATAATTCTTAAATCTTTCTAGCACTTTAAAATGAGTAATAGCAACTCTACCAGAATTATTAGATACCGCCATCATCTTTCTATCTTTAGAAGATCTATCTATAAGCGTATTAATAACGCCTTCATCTTT
>CAMOQV010000098.1 GCA_946623205.1 uncultured Clostridia bacterium | reverse complement strand
CACTTTGTTGAAGAATTATCAGATAGAGAAACAGTTGTTAAAAAGGTTTCAATTGTTCCACTAGAAGTTATCATCAGAAACATTTCTGCTGGTTCATTTGCTAAGCGTTATGGTGTAGAAGAAGGTATCGTATTTGACGAACCAACAATTGAGTTCTCATACAAGAATGATGATCTTCATGACCCACTAATCAATGACTATCATGCAATCGCATTAAAGCTTGCTACAAAAGATGAAATTGAATTAATTAAGAAGATGGCATTCAAGGTTAACGAAGTATTAAAAGCTTACTTCATTAAGATTGGTGTTAAGTTGGTAGATTTCAAGTTAGAATTCGGTAGATTAAAGGATGGCACAATCGTGCTAGCTGATGAAATATCTCCAGATACATGTCGTTTCTGGGATGCAAAGACAAATGAAAAATTAGATAAAGATCGTTTCCGTAGAGATTTAGGCAACGTTGAAGATGCTTACAAAGAAATGATGAAAAGAGTATTTGGAGAATAATTAATATGTTTGATTCAATTCATGAAGAGTGTGGAATATTTGGTATTTTCTCACCAACAAAACAAGAGTTAGCATCAACTACTTACTATGGATTGTTTGCTCTACAACATAGAGGACAAGAATCTGCTGGTATTGTAGTTAATGATGATGGCGTATTCCACGCATATAAAGATAGAGGTTTAGTAAACGATGTATTTACTCAACAAAAACTAGAAGACTTAGGAGAGGGAAATATTGCAGTAGGTCATGTTAGATATGCTACAACAGGAACATGCGGAAGAGAAAACGCACAACCACTTGTAGTAAACCACCTAAAGGGAAATATTGCTATTGCTCATAATGGTAACCTAGTTAACTCATCTGAACTTAGAGATGCACTAGAGAGTGAAGGAAGCATTTTCCATACAACAACAGACACAGAAGTTATCTCTTATATGATTATTAAAGAAAGAATTAAGACAGATTCAATTGAAGAAGCTGTTTTAAGTTCAATGGAAAAACTAGAAGGTGCATATTCACTTGTAATTATGTCACCATCAAAGTTGATAGCAGCAAGAGATAAGCATGGATTTAGACCACTTTGCTATGGTCAAATGGAAGATGGTTCTTACGTTGTAGCATCAGAAAGCTGTGCTTTAGATGCAGTTGGAGCTACAAAGATTAGAGAAGTTAACCCAGGCGAAGTTATTGTATTTTCTCAATACGGAGTTAAATGCTATCAATCAAAGCAAAAGGCTAAAAAGACTTTCTGCGTATTTGAATATCTTTACTTTGCTAGACCAGATTCAGAAATCGATGGTTGTTATGTACATGAAGCAAGAAAGAAAGCTGGTAGATTCTTAGCAGAAAACAATAGAATCATTGCCGACGTAGTTATTGGCGTTCCAGATTCAGGTCTTGATGCAGCTATAGGTTTTTCTGAAGCATCAGGAATTCCTTATGAAATAGGATTTATTAAGAATAAATATATTGGACGTACTTTCATTGCTCCTAACCAAAAGCATAGAGAAGATAGAGTAAGAATTAAGTTGAACGTTGTTAAGAGCGTTATTGAAGGTAAGAGAGTAGTTTTAGTTGATGACTCAATCGTTAGAGGAACAACATCAGCTAGAATCGTTAAGTTATTAAGAGATGCAGGTGCTAAAGAAGTTCATATGTTATCTGCGGCTCCAGCATTCTTAAATCCATGCTGGTATGGTACAGATATTGATTCAAGAGAACACTTAATTGCAGTTCACCATTCAGTTGAAGAAATTGCAAAGATTATTGGTGTAGATTCTCTAGGATATTTAACAATTGATCAAGCAAAGCAATTAGCTGGAAATAATCCAGATGATTTCTGCGTAGCTTGCTTCGATGGCAATTACCCAACATGCGAACCAATTCAAACAGCTAAAAATAGATTTGAATGCAAAATAAGCGAAAATAAAAACAACTAGGAGAGAACATGGAAAAGAGTTTTTCAGAGAGCTATAAACAAGCCGGTGTAGATATTACTGCAGGATACAAAGCAGTTGAATTAATGAAGCAACATATTGCTAAAACAATGCTAAATGGCGGCGTTTCAGATATTGGCGGATTCGGCGGTTTATTTGAATTAGATTTAAAAGGATATGAACATCCAATATTAGTTTCAGGTACAGATGGTGTTGGAACAAAACTAAAGATGGCATTTTTAATGGATAAGCATGACACAGTTGGTATTGATTGTGTAGCTATGTGTGTTAACGATGTTATTTGCTGTGGAGCAAAACCATTATTCTTCCTAGACTACATTGCTTGCGGAAAGAATGTTCCAGAAAAGATTGCTGATATCGTTAAAGGTGTTTGCGATGGATGCGTTCAATCAGGTAGTGCACTAATTGGTGGAGAAACAGCAGAAATGCCAGGGTTCTATCCAATAGATGAATACGATTTAGCAGGTTTTTCTGTTGGTATCGTAGATAAGAAAAATGTTATTAACAAAGATAGCCAAAAGCCAGGAGATGTTGTAATTGCACTTCCATCATCTGGTGTTCACTCAAATGGTTTTTCTTTAGTTAGAAAAGTATTTGACGTAGAAAAAGCAGATTTAAAAACTCCAAGAGAAGAATTAGGCGGCAAGTCTTTAGGTGAAACATTATTAACACCTACAAAGATTTACGTAAAACCAATGCTAGCTTTATTTGATGAAGTTAAGGTTAAGGGCGTATCTCACATCACAGGTGGTGGTTTCTATGAGAACATGCCAAGATCAATAAAGAAAGGTTTAGGCGTAAAGATTAATAAGGCTGACGTTAAGATTCTACCAATCTTCAAATTAATTCAAAAAGAAGGCAACATTGTAGAAAGAGATATGTTCAACACATTCAATATGGGTGTTGGTATGAGCGTTATCGTTGCTAAAGAAGATGCAAATAAAGCTGTTGAAATTCTAAAGGCAAACGGCGAAGATGCATATATCTTAGGTGAATTAGTAGAATCTGAAGATGGAGTAATTTTATGCTAAATCAAATAAATATAGCAGTTTTGGTATCTGGTGGTGGAACTAATCTTCAAGCATTAATCAATGCACAAGATTCAGGCATCATAAAATCCGGGAAAATTACATTAGTTGTTTCAAACAACAAGGATGCCTACGCACTAGAGAGAGCTAAAAAAGCAAATATTGAAACTGCTGTTTTATTAAAGAAAGAATTAGGTTCTCAAGAAATATTTGAAGATAAGTTAATCGAAACACTAAAAGCCCACAATATAGGACTAATCGTATTAGCTGGATTTATGTCAATATTAAGTGAGAAATTTACAAAGACATTTGAAGGAAGAATCATAAACGTTCACCCATCACTTATCCCATCTTTTTGTGGAAAAGGTTTCTATGGATTAAAAGTTCATGAAGAAGCTTTAAAGTATGGTGTTAAGGTTACTGGTGCTACAGTTCATTTTGTTAACGAGATTCCAGATGGCGGAAAAATCATTATGCAAAAGGCTGTTGAAATCCAAGATGGAGATACTCCAGAGGTTTTGCAAAAGAGAGTTATGGAGCAAGCAGAATGGATTATTCTTCCAAATGCTACTGAAAAAGTATGTAGCGAATTATTAAAGGTGTAAAAATGGAAATTTATAAAATAAATACAATTGAACAATTAATTAAAGGTAATTCATATGTTGGTAGAGGTATCATCACAGGATTATCTGAAGATGGTAAAAGTGCAGTTGCAGCTTATTTCATTATGGGAAGATCTGCAAACTCTAGAAATAGAATCTTTGAAGAAGAAAAAGGTGAAGTTTACACAAAGCCTTTCGATGCATCTAAAGTAGAAGATCCAAGTTTAATCATCTATGCAGCTATTAGAGGATGCAATAAAGATTTGGTTGTTACAAACGGAGACCAAACAGACACAATCGTTGAAGGTATGAAAATGGGCATGACATTCTCACAAGCCCTAAAGCAAAGATGCTTTGAACCAGATGCTCCAAATTTAACACCAAGAATTAGTTCAATCCTTCACTTAGATAGAAACTATTCTTATGAAATGAGCATTCTAAAGAGCAGAGATGAAGAAGGAAGTGGATGTAATAGATATACATTTGATTTCGAACCAAAAGCTGGTCTTGGACATTTTATTCATACATATGTTTGTGATGGAAATCCAATCCCAACATTCCAAGGCGAACCAGAAAGAGTATTTATTCCAAACGATATTGACAAGTTCACAAAAGATATTTGGGATAACTTAGATAAGGACAACAAGATTTCTTTATATGTTAGATATATTGATTTAAAGACATTAAAGACAACAAATAGATTAATCAATAAGAATAAATAAGAGGTGTTTAAATGAACGAGTTTCAATTAAAGTACGGATGTAATCCAAATCAAAAGCCAGCTAGAATCTTTATGGCAAACGGACAAGATTTACCAATCGAAGTTGTAAATGGTAGACCTGGCTATATTAACTTTTTAGACGCATTTAATTCTTGGCAATTAGTTAAGGAATTAAAAGAGGCTACAGGAATGTGTGCCGCAACTTCATTTAAGCACGTATCTCCAACATCAGCAGCCGTAGGTAAGAAATTGTCTCCAGCTTTGAAGAAAGCGTGTTTTGTTGATGATATAGAAGGATTAGATGATTCTCCACTTGCTTGTGCATACGCAAGAGCTAGAGGAACAGATAGAATGTCTT
>CAMOQV010000097.1 GCA_946623205.1 uncultured Clostridia bacterium | reverse complement strand
TTCTTCTCTACTTCAGCAACAAGTTTATCAATTGTCTCCATTGAAACAGGACGCTTTGCACAAGCACTTACGATACCTTGTTTTAATTTGTTTCTTGAATATTCTTGTCTTTCACCGTTCTTCTTAACAACCATAATAGGTGTCAATTCGATTGTCTCATACGTAGTAAAACGTCTGCCACAAGAACAGCATTCTCTTCTACGTCTTATTGATGTTCCGTCTTCATTCAATCTGCTATCGATAACCTTATCTTCGATAGAACCACAAAAAATACACTTCATATCTACCACAACCAGCGCTTTTTCTTAGGCGCTTCCTTTTCTTTTATTGGTTCAGGTTTTATTAATGGCTTTTTAGGAGCCACATTCCCTTCCTCGTATTCTAGTAATCTATTGTAATAATCATCTAAAAGATTCATATTTTGCACTAATGGTCTATATTTTGCAGGCAATGCATTAAATCTATTTTCTAACTTCTTATATATATCCCTGCTTGGCACCTTTTCTGTTGGCAATTTAGTAAAATACTTAGATAACATCTTTGCATCGTTTCTATATTTTCTATCATATGCCTTAACCATAATTTGCCTATAGTTAGAAACTTGTGCCTTCATTTTATCATCCAACTCGTTATACATCTTTTCGACATGAATTAAATCATCTCTAGTTGGAACATCTTGATTATCTAAAGTTTGAAGCAAATTTTGAACTTTTTGAGCTTTCATATCTTTCATTTTTGTATTAACGTCTTTAATAACGTTCTTATAGCCCTCTCCAGCCAAATCTTTCTCGTCTTCAGA
Organism: uncultured Clostridia bacterium; assembly: GCA_946623205.1. GTDB lineage: Bacteria > Bacillota > Clostridia > Christensenellales > UBA3700 > UBA3700. The sequence goes on along the minus strand of CAMOQV010000097.1, from coordinate 3,882 downwards.
TAAATTGCTGTATTCTTCTTCAATCTTTAAAATATCGTCGTAATTTGGATGCTCTTTATTACTTACCAAATTCAAACGTGCTTTAAAACTGTCGATTTTATTATCACGCATCTTTTTCCTTGCGCTTATAATGATAGTCTTTAGATTCTCTACGTATTGTTGTGCTTCTTTTGGAAGAGATTCATACATAGATTTAATTTTCAATATATCTTCTTCCATTGGATTTGGAGAAACATCCAAACTCTTTAGTTGATAATTAACTTTATCTGCCATAGTATGCATTAAATCATCTCTAGCATGTTCAAGTTTTTGAATATCATCAAGCTTCCCTGCTTTAGTTGCATATTTGACAAACAATCTATAATTAACGCTATCTTTGAAGTTATCATGCATTACTAATTCGTCAATTGATTGAGCTCTAAACTCTATTAACAATTTATAAGCCCAAGTAACGTAATTCTCTGCATCTATTTCTTGAGCTTTTTGAATTTGAAGTTCTGCAGCCTCAAAGTTGCCCAAATCTTCAAGGTTAACCTTAGCAAGTTTCAATATAGATCTTAATTTTTCCTCTTGTGGAGTTAAAACTTGAGCTGCATCTGATTTTGAATATTCAATTGTTTCGCTTTGACGCTTTGTCCACTCTTCAATTAGTTTCTTTTGATTTGCCATTAGCATATCGATTTGCTTTTGTTGTTCCAAATCTTTATCAATTGGATTAATTATCTTTTGCAAAGTTTTATCAATATCTGCAATTAAAGATATACCATACTTTAGAGCTTGTTTATGTGCAAGTTCATCTGGCAAATTCTCTTCTTTAAAATTATCTATAAAGATTGGAATGATACTCTTATAATCAGAATCCCTATCCTTATTTAATTCCATAAAACGTTTCCATTCGTTTTTCATCCAATGAGATTCCAAAAACTCTCTTTTACTACAGATTAGTAGCATAACTTTTGCCGTATATAATCCATAATAAATATTTGGCTCAAAATCTCTAACTCTTACGTTTCTTAAAGACTTTTCAGAATAGAAAATTTTATATTTATCAGAAAGCTCATTATAGATTTCATTTGCTACGTCATAATCAGGAGCAACAACATCCGAATTCAATTGAGTTTTCTTAAAACAAATGAATACGTCATAAGGTTTTGTAGTTTGAGAGATAACAACAGCCTTATCTCTAGCACTTTCAATTAGATTTATTCTATCAATGTAGTCATCCATCTTTTCTGGTGCATTCTTTTTTACGTATTTAATCAAGTTCAAATATGCATCAGTTTCTTGAATTGGAACGTTTTTAACTCTATAGAATGATGGGAATAATTGACCCGAATTGTCCATTTCCAACAAAACGGATTGATCACACAACAAAATGCCCCAATAAGCACTTGATAAATCCTCATCCTCATATTTGTTAATAATATCTACATAAATATCTCTAGCCTTAGAAAACTCAGCAAATTGCCTATGTCTATTTGCGATTCTCAAATCGATAAACATTTGGCTATCTGCTTGCTTTTGTGTATAAGAATTTCCGCATGATTCACAAATGAAGACATCGCCTTCTTGTCTACAATGCGTACTCATACATATTGGGCATTGAAATGCTGATAGTTTCATTATTCTCCCTTCAACTTAAACTCTTGCATTGGATGCTTTTTGTATTCACTATCCATTATGCAAAGTTGAGTCTTTATTATTCCTCTCATCTCTACAGCTCTATCCAAACAATACTTTTTAAATTCTTCTTTATTAACATCGTCAACACTTTGCCAATGTGGGAAGAATAACTTTAGATATGCTGTAGCAATTCTTTTTACGGCTTTTGTATCTCTTGTATCGGCATCTTTTGGAATCTCTACAAGTTCATCAACAATTGCCTTTTCTATTACATCTTCTCTAAGAGCATGCATAATTTCAGAGAAATACTCTGTATTTAATGCCCAAGTATTGACTTTCATATCTTCGTTCATTCTTGGTACATCCCAGCCTTTAATAAATCCATGGAATCTATCTATTAAAGCTGAATCTTCAAACAAAGGTGGAAGTTCATCTAGCATATTGTTCTTTACATCCATCTTCTCTTCTCTGATATTTCCTAATAAAACTACGCCTGCCTTTCCTGAGCCTGCTTTATGTCCTACATTATATGTGCCACTTTCAAGATATCCTTTCATAGCTCCACGCATTTCATCAATATCTGGGAACTTAATTGTAGAAATCTCATCAAGCGCTACATAATCATAATATGAAACAAGACCATCAAGTCGCTTATTCATATCATAGAACATCTTAGCTCTAGTCATAACACCGCCAGATACAAGCCATCCTTTTTTAGATATTTGCGAAAAGATATAACTCTTACCTGTTCCTTTTGGTGCTAATTCCATTAAATTTAAACGTTCTTCTACAAAAGGTAGCAATCTTGTAAGCATTGTGATCTTTTGATTTTCATCTTTAAATCCCGCTGCATTATAATCAATTGCCCCTAAAAGAACATCTATCCATTCTGTAATTTCAAAGTTCTTTCTTGCTTCTTTAAAGAAATCTAAATCTACTTTATATGGTCTAAAATCTTTAAAATCTACAAGCGCAATCTTACCTTCTTGTTTTTTGCCGTTTTGGATTTGCTTATATTCAAGATCCAAAATACCCCAAAACTCACCATCTGTTAAAAGCAATTCTTTCTTATGCTTATCCCATACGGCTTTTGAGATATATGTTTGCTTATTTGTTACACCAAAATCTGGCAAAGCAAAGGTAATTTCGTCGTTCTTGATATCAATATCAATAACTATTTTTGCCAAGAATCTTACCTTCTCGCCTTCTAGCAATCTATTCAAGTATAAATTCCATTCATCTTTTCTTGGCAAAACATCTTTAATTTTTTCTAATACAAAGTTTACGTTTACACTTCCATCTTGATCTGCATACTTTTTTAAGAACCAGTCTCTAATGAAAGCTGGTAGAGATAAAGATGAAAACACTCCTTGCAAAGATGATTTTTTAACAATCATCCCATCAAACGATTCTTGTAACTTTGCTGTTATATCAGCCATATAACTCCTATAGGCCTAGATCCTCTTCTTCTAGTCCTTTAATAAATGTTATTTTCTCCCTGGCTATTAAGTTTTTCGACGTAATTATTGCATCATATGTTCCAGCGTCAATATTTAATGGTTCACTTTCCCATGATGCCAATTTTTTAGTACAAACATAGTTCGCACCACCTATAGATAAATAAACCTTATCTACATCTTTATTCAAAACAAACTCCAATTTTGGTTTTTTGTTTGGTAATAATTTAATTTGTGTTGAGGCAAATTTAACTCTAAGTTCGTCTTCGACTAGATTTGAATCCTCTACTTTATCTTCTTTTTTAATTCCAGCATATTCTTCAAATCTTCTTATCTCTAATTTAGATACAGTTGGTCTAACCTTTTTAATTGCATCTAAGATATACTTCATTGAAACAGGCTCTTCTACATCTGTTTTAATGTAAATATTTAGAGGCTCTTCTTTAGCTCTATCACAAATTTCTGCAATATCTGCTCCTGAATAACCATCTGTTAGTCCAACTAATTTATCAAAATCTAAATCCTTACCTAGAGGCACATTTTCAAGATTATGTCTGAACATAAACTCTCTTGCCTTTGCATCTGGTAGTGGTACATATATCTTTTCTGAAAATCTTCCAGAACGAACTGCAGCTGAATCTACATCCCATGGTCTATTTGTAGCACCTAAGATTAACAAATTATCTAGCTTTGAAGCAAAACCATCGATTTGTTGTAAGAATTCATTAACTCTTTTATCGTTATGAATATCTTTTCCTCTTTCGCCAAATAAAGAATCCATTTCATCAATAAATATGATAGA
>CAMOQV010000096.1 GCA_946623205.1 uncultured Clostridia bacterium | reverse complement strand
TTATTTTTACATTTTTAAAACGTATTTTTACTCTACTCTACTATCTTCTTCTATTCAGTTTTTAAGGTGCATTTTGATGCTGCTTTCTCAAACAGCCTTTATATAATAGCAAAGCCATTATACGTTGTCAAACAAATTATTGAAAAATTTTGCTTATTTTTTATGTATTAAAAATTATAGGTTTTCGTTGTATTTTCTTTCGATTACTCCGCCGCCTAAACAGATATCTTGAACATATACAACAGCATACTGTCCTTCAGCTATTGCACGTTGTGGATTATCAAAAACAATCTTCAATCCATCGCCCTTAATAAACGCTGTGGCATCTTGTTCTGGTTGACGATGTCTAATTCTAACTGTACATCTAAAAGAGCTCTCTTGAGGCTTATATGTAATGTAGTTAAACGAATCACACTCTAAGCAATTATGGTAAATCATAGATTGGTCGCCTTGAGATACATATAATATATTGTTTTGGACATCTTTTGAAACAACGAACCAAGCTTCGCCATTTCCGCCTCCACCAATACCAAGTCCTTTTCTTTGACCTATTGTGTAATAATATACACCGTTATGTTTTCCAACAACTTTACCATCTAAATCTTTAATCAAGCCTTCCTTCATTGGAATATATTCGCTCAAGAACTTTCTAAAGTTTCTTTCGCCAATAAAGCATACTCCAGTAGAATCTTTCTTCTCTGCAGTAGATAGATTATACTTCTTTGCTAATTCTCTAACTTCTGGCTTATCTAAATCACCAACTGGGAATATAACATTCTCTAATTGTTTTGATGATACTTGATTTAAAAAATATGTTTGATCTTTATTTTGATCTTTTGCCTTTATTAAATAATGTTTATCTCCATCATGTCTTACATTGCAATAATGTCCTGTTGCCACATAATCTGCACCTAAAGTTTTTGCATATTCTACAAATGGACCAAACTTTATTTCTTTATTGCACAAAACATCTGGATTAGGAGTTCTGCCTTTTTGATACTCCTCTATAAATTGTTTAAATACATTATCATAATACTTATCTGCAAAATCTATTGAATAATATGGAATGCCAATTTTATTGCAAACTTGACGAACGTCATAAAAATCTTCATCGGCAGTACAACAACCAGAGTCATCTTTTTCGTGCCAGTTACGCATAAAAAGACCAATAACTTCATAGCCTTGCTCTTTTAGAAGCAACGCTGATAAAGAACTATCTACGCCTCCGCTCATTCCAACTACTACTCTTTTTGCCATTGTACCTATATATTATATGTTTAAATAAAAACGCGCAAATATTTTAAAGGATAAATAATTAACGCCCCTCTATACGAAGACGCAAAAGGGGCGTTTTATTATTGTTTTTTATTCATTACTTATCTAATACTTCCACATCCATATCTTTTTCATTTTCATTTTGGTTTTGTAGTTCATTATTAATTTGTACTTTATTATTATGAATGCTATCTCTATCAACGATATCTTTCTCGTCTATCGCTTGCTCTTTTTGTATTAGTTGAGGCGGCGTTGTATCTAGAGGATCTAAGTTTTCGAAGTTTGATGATATAGAATAACACAAAAGCGCCTTTTGTTGACTTCTTTCTGGAAGACGCATAATATCTTCTAAGCTATGTACATCTTTGCGATCAAGATACTTATCTGCTGAAGATTTTAATTCTGTTGTATTTTGGAAATACACGTTGTTCTTATCGTTAAATGCTTTATACATGTATTCAAAATCCTTCCACTCTTTAGAATCTCTTGTGAATGCACTCATTAAGAATCCTGGTTTTGTTCTATTAACCATTTCTTTTGGAGTTAACTTATCTCTTTCAAAAGGTGTCAATTTGTTTTGTTTAGCATATTGTGCTAAAGCAGCCTTTTCCATTTCAGCAACTCGAACCTCTCTTGGTGGAACTGGGAATTCTGGCGCAACATATTTTGTATCTTCCACATCTTTTGTAATTTGGAACATTTCTTCCTTTTCGTTCAAAGATAACTTTACTAATTTAACATTTGATTCTGGATTATCTAAATCACCTTTAGTTACAGCATCTAGTAAAGGAACTACCTTTTTCTGTTGTGTGTCATATGCTACATGACTATACAAATTCTCTACCTTGCCATTTTCCATATATTTTGGGAATTTCTTTGCAAGAGTTTGTAAAGGCTCTAAAATTTTGCTTTTAGTTGCAGCATAGCTAAATTTATCTGTAGCCTTAGTTAACAAAGCTGGGTTCTTTTGAGATATATTATTTGCTTGCAATGCAACGAATTGCTCTTCACTTATATCTGGCATAGTGAAGAATGAATCCTTTTTAACACTATCCACTATAGATTTAGGAGTCCCGTATAATTCATATGTTGACTTAAGTGAGTATCCATACTTTCCCATAGCTGGAGAAGTTATATTTTTATGAGCAATAAGGCCTGCGTTAATATTAAAAGCATCTCCGCAAACTTCAGGATGATCTTCATAATAATCTATTAGTGCATTTTCTGGATCTTCAGAAGTCGCAGCTTTAAATATGTCATTAGGGTCTTCCTTTAACACGTTTTCATAATGTTTTTTTAGATTATATTCTGGGGCAGCATAATACCACTTCATTTGAGCTTCGTTATAAGCTTTTTCATATTCGGTATCGCCTGGTTTTAAAGAATATACAATAGTTCTATCTAGCCCATATTCTTGGTCTTTTAATTTAGTGCCATTTAACTTTTCTGTCAATCTATGGCTTTCAGCTTGAATTTTTGCATCTCTTTCTTGAAGTGCTAACGCCTTTTTATATAATCTTACCTTGCTTTCATTATTCATATCAGCATTTAGTTTATTAAGGTCCATTTTGACTTTTTGCCCTTCAGGTAAAATATCATTCAATTCCTTAACATTCTTTTGATATTCTGCAATAATTTGATTTTTTTCTTCTTGTGTTAATTTATATGGCATAATTTCCTCCCAATTAACTTTCTTTAATCTGTAAACTATTTCTCTACAGACATATCTAAATCGTTAACATCTTCTTCTTCCAAATTCATAAGATCTTCCATTTGTTTTTGAGACGATCTCTCTTGTTGTGAATTTTGAGATTGCGGTTCAAGAATATTATTATTTTCAATAGCTTGTTCTCTTTCTATCTTTGGCGCTGTATTTAGTGGCTCCAAATCGTCATATTTTGTAGCAATTGAATAACACAATAGAGCTTTTTGCTTACTTCTATCTGAAAGGTTTTCAATATCTTCTAATGATTCTATGCCCTTAGCTGCAAGATACTTATTCGCTTCTCCTTTCAACTCTGTTGTGTTTTGGTAATATACATTGTTTTTATCATAGAATGCATTATACATATACTCGAAATTCTTCCACTCTTTAGAATCTTTTGTAAACGCGCTTCTTAAAAATCCTGGCTTCGTGTTGTCCAACATCTTTTGCGGAGTTAGCTTATCTCTTTCGGCTGCAGTCAATTTGTTTGCAATAGCATATTCTGTCATAGCCTTTTGTGACATTCTATTAATTTCTTCTTCTCTTGTAGCTGGATTTTTAGGAAGAGCTTGCTTATACTCTATATCCTCATAATCATCCATTGTTACTCCAGATATTTCACTTTTCTGTAAAGTAGATAATTCCATATATCCTGTATTGTTTGCTTTGTTATCCATTAGATCGTCGTGTATAGCATCATATAAAGGAACTATTTCTTCTTTTGATCGATTATAAGCATAAGCATATGCAAACGCACATTTTCCTTCTAATGAAATACCATAATCTTCCGCATTTTGAATAAGGGTCTTTGTCTTACCGATAACTTCATTCTTTGCAGCATCGTATTCTGCCTTTTTCACAAATTTAGTAGCTAATTCCTTATCATTTTTCAAATCGCTTTCTCTCAATGCGTCATATTGGTCAATTCTTACATCAGGGATTGTAAATAATGCCTCTTTATTTATCTTATTTACATAATTAGCAGTTTTACCAAAAGTTTCTTTGTATGTTTTCATCATTGGTGAGCCGAACTGTAAAGTTGTTTGAGTCAAATAACCTTTATTATTTCCTAGTACTTCTAGATCAACCCCATTTGAATCATTGCACAAAGCAACATTATTATCGTAAAACTCTACAAGATAATTTTCTGGATCTTTAGATTTTGCTGCATCCAAAAACTCTTTAGGGTCTGCTCCTACCGCATCCACTAAAGCATCTCTTGAAAATTTTTCTGGATTTTCTAAATATCTATTATATATAGCTGTATTATAATCCCTTTCATATTGAGTATCGCCTGGTTTTAGATGCCCAAACAAACATTTATCGAAAGCGTACATCTTGTTAGGATCCACCTTGACTTGACTGTTTTTGGTCAATCTATCGTATTCATTTTTTCTTTTCGCATCGTTTGCTTGAACTTCTTTTGATCTTTTATAAAGTCTTACTAGTTTTTCATCGTTCAACTTTGCATTTAAGCCTTTTAAATCTAATGCGATTTTTTGGCCTTCCGGCAAATAAACGTTCAATCTTTCAACGTTATCTCTATACTCAGTAATAATTGCTTGCTTTTCTTGTTCTGTTAATGTATATGGCATAATTCCCTCCTATTTACGTCCTTCACCAAACAAAGCTTGTGTGTTTTGTGATGCAATAATTTTTATATTTGTTCTGCTTGTTGGAGATGTAATAATAAATGCATTTCCTCTTGGATTGTTAA
>CAMOQV010000095.1 GCA_946623205.1 uncultured Clostridia bacterium | reverse complement strand
ATAAAGTCGTTGGAACATATCCAGAAAAAACAAAGTTTTTAATGGAAGTTAGAGGATTAGGTATCATCGACGTAGCAGCCATGTATGGTACAGGATCCGTATTAAATGAAGAAGAAATCATGCTTATCGTTAATCTAAAGAATTTAACAGATAAGGGCGATTGCGAAAGAGTTGGCTCTAAGCTTGAGCATGAAAAGATTTTGGATCTTGAGATTCCAAAATATAATGTACCAGTTCTTGCTGGTAGAAGTGTTGCTGTACTTATCGAGGTTGCAGTTAGAAACTTCCGTCTAAAGAATATGGGACAAGATGCATTTGAGACATTACTACAAAGAACAGGATTGAGAAACTAATGAATAATTACGAATTGATGAAAAGAGCAGAGATGTATGATGAAGACTTCGATGCAATAATCGAAGAAGAAAACAGTGTTGAAAAGGCCACTGAACTTTCTGAAACACCTGCTGAAAGATTTAAAAGAAAATATAAAGAGTTTTATACTGATATCAAATTATCTCATAAAGAAGATTGGTAATTAAAAGCAAGCTTAGGCTTGTTTTTTTGTATAATATTTGTAAGGGAAGCTTATGAAGAAAATTTTAACGATATTATTTATTGCAATTTTTATTTGTATTTTTGTCTCTTGTGTTAATTCACCTGAGTCGATAAATACAAACTCAAATACAATTGATCCTGAAATTAAACAAGGGGATGAAGTTATGAAATCATTAGAATTAATAATTGGCGATTCCGCCCAAAATGTTACTTGGGAGAATAATGCTTCTGTATCAGCATTGGCTAATTTAGCAAAAGATGGCTTATCTATATCAATGCATAAATATGGCGGGTTTGAACAAGTAGGCTCTTTAGGGCAAACTATACCATCTAGCGACTCTAGAATTACCACATCTGCTGGAGATATTGTTCTATATTCATCTAACCAAATTGTAATCTTCTATGGCTCAAATACATGGGCATATACTAAACTTGGCCATATTAATCTAACACAATCTGAACTTACTGAAATGCTAGGGAATAGCGATATTACAATTACTTTAAAAACAAAATAAAAAAATCGACCGTTTAGTCGATTAATGTTTCATGGATATGTTCGTATATTATTGGTGCTTTATCCGCCCAGTTGTTATGAATCCATTTTGCTTTTCGTCTATCTTGAACGATAATCTTTAAATCCATAAGAGTGCAGGCAGCACTTTCAATCTTTAGGGCAACAGTGTATGTGCCATCTGTGTTTTTATAGTAGTCAGAAACATATTCTTGTTTCTTTTTATAAGACAATCGGTTCTTTTTAACTACGCTTGCGATTTCTTCTCTAAGACTCATAGGGATCTTAGTGTAGAAGTATGTTAAACCATCTCTAGATGTAACAGTTAAGCCATATCTTGGAACAGATGCCTTTGGAGTTAAGTTAATTAAAAGATTTTGTCTTTTTAATTCTTCAAAGCAACTTCTATATTCAGTGTATGGAAGCCAATTGGAATGCTCATTAAAGATTTCATTAACAATGTCTTCTTTAAGAGGAACTTCCATTTGGTCAAAGAAATATAAGATGATTAATTTGCTAATCTCTTGTAAATCTTCCATTATTTGCAGATATATTGCTTAATTTCGTTGATTAAATCATCACATTCAGTTGAGTAGATTTCTAATACAACTGGCTTGTTTAAATCTAGAGAGAAAATACCTAGTAGAGATTTAGCATCAACTACGTATCTTCCGCTTCTTAAATCCATTTCAAAATCATATTTAGAAATGATGCTTACAAAGTTTTTTACGCTATCTGTTGTGTTTAATAAAATAACTATTGATTTCATTTTTGTGCTCCTAATGTTTACATAGTTATTATATTTAGAATTATAGAAAAAAGCAATGTTAAAATAGTGAGAGGCACGGATTGCAATTGATTTTAATAATCAAATTCGTTAAAATAATTACTTGAAGGTGAGTAAATGACAAGTCCAAGTGTTAAACAAGCATATTCTTTATTAGCAGAAAGATGTAATGTAATGTTAAATTCAAAATTCATTATGTCTTCAAACTGTATTGCAAGCATTCTAAAAGTTATTGCTTCTGTTCCTTGTTTAACAAATTATTTGATCAAATGTTCTCAAGACTTTTCATTTGATGCAGCTTTCAATCAAGCAACTAAAACATCTAAATTCCAAATGCCAGATGATTCTAAAACAACTGTTGCTTTAGTTACTGAATTACTATTTAGATTTGATAGAAAAGAAATCGACTTAACAAAGTTCATAAAGATTTATTTCCCAGAAAAGAATTTCGAGGGAAGTTATAAGGCTTTTTGCCAAGAAGTTATAGCTCCATATCTTTTATCATATAGCACAATTATGCGTGAAGAAGATGTAGAAGATGCTAAAAAGGATGCAAACGTTGGAGCATTTGATGCAGCTAGAACTCAAGTTACACAATACATTTTAGCTTTAACAGAAAAAGTAACTTCAGATGAATCTTTAAAAGAAGAAAAGAGAAATGATTATATTTTAATGTTAAATGGTCTATATTATGCTTTTGAAAAAGATAGTGCAAAGATGATTAAAGTTGTATTTATCGGATTAAAGAGCGTAATGGCTTCATATAAACAAGGAGCTTCATATATTTTAGCAATCGAAAAAATACTTGAATCATACGCAGTAATCTAGAGGGCAAATATGAAAATCACCGTTATCAATGCTACCGAAGTTAAAGGTATCACATTTAAAGCAAAAGAAATTTTTCTTGAACAATTCAAAGATGCAGAAATTACAGAGTTTTATCTTCCAAAAGACTGTCCAGCTTTTTGTTGTGGATGCAAAACTTGCATTCTAAAAGGTGAAGATAAGTGTAAAGATTTTGAATATATTCAAAAGATAGATAAATCTATAAAAGAAGCAGATCTTCTTGTATTTCCATCTCCAGCGTATGTATTCCATACAACTGGAGCTATGAAAGCAATGCTAGATCATTTTGCATATAGATGGATGCCACATAGACCATCTAAAGAGATATTTACAAAAAGAGCAGTGGTTATTACTCAATGTTTAGGAAGCGGTGAGAAGAGCGCTGCAAAAGATATCAAGGACTCGCTTGCGTGGTGGGGTGTTAGCGCAGTGTATTCAACAAGCTTTAAATTGATGTCTGAAATTAACTGGTCAAAGATTCCTCAAAAGAAACAACAAGCAATTACAAATAAGATTACAAAGCTTGCAATAAAAGTTGCAAAGATAGATTTTTCAAAGCCAGCAAAGGCAAATCTTGCAACAAAGCTCAAATTCTATATGGTTAGAATGTTACAAACGTCACTAGGCAAAAAAGACCCAGAATATGTAGATTATAATTATTGGAAAGAACAGGGTTGGTTAGATAAAGTTAGACCTTGGAAAGATTAATACAAAAGGGCTGTTCGTCTTGAACAGCCCTGTAGTTTTTAGTGAGAGATATAATTGTCATTTGCACATAAATCGTACCAGTTGAATGTTGTTATATCAAAAGTTATATCATAATCTAAGACTAAATATTGGAAGTTGTTATATCTACCAAATCCACCTACATCTGCATTTGCCCATCCATTAAGTACAACAAATACAACGTATTTTGTACTTTCAGATTTAGGGAATAACCAGTTCCATCCAGAAGTTGTGTTGTATTTATAGTCTACTGTGAATTCGTATGCACCTGCTAAAGCGACAGAGTGAGCTTGCTTATTGTATGATTTAATTGTCATTAAAGAAAGCGGAACAATGTTGTCATATTCAATAAAGTCAATTCCTCTATACCAGTTAGTTGGATTACTATCAAAGCAATGGTGGTTTCCGTCGTAATAAAATTCAAAAGGAACTCCTGTTTGCTCAAAAATAGGTTTAATATAACTTCTAATGATTAAGCCATAAGTATGTTCTTGTGTTCCTTGTTGTGCACCCTCTTCATAATTGTTATCCCAAGATTCAGATGCTTCAACTAGTCCTGCAAAAACGTCATTTTTATCAATTGCGAAAACATCTTTATATTGATCATCACATCTTCTATATATAGCTCTCATGATTTCTGTCAACGCAACTAATGTGCATGTGCCGTTGATATTTCTATTGTAAGCTGTGTTGTAGTTATTGTTTAATAGTGTTTGGTTATAATTTGGTATGAAAGGTAGAGTAGTGTGTCTTTCTGTAACATTTTTGAATGTAACTTTGTTTTCTCTTGCATTAGATTCTGCTACTAATCTTTCTTTGATGTTTTCTTTTACCATAGCTACTACATCTTCATATGTATAGTAAAAGCCCCATTCGTTTTCTGCATTTACAGAATCGCCACTTATAGATAGAGCATCTTGTAGAATGGCATGTTGTAGTTCTTGTGCTTGTACAGCTGGTGTTAAAGATAATCCTAGGCTGCTAAATAAAATTAGAATTAACATTAAAATAGTTAATCCAAAACTAGTTAGTTTGTTCTTCATATATAGTTCTCCTTCTTACTATAAATATAGTAAATAGAGTAAATAATTAAGTCAACAAAAATTGGCTATAATGAGCACATAATAAAATAAATAAGCATTTGTTAGCCGTAAATTGTTTAGCGCACCTTTGATATTATTAGGATCTTTTATGTTTTACTTTTTAAATATTATTTACATTTGCCCCCAAATGTTGTAAATGTTCGTGGCATATTCACTTTAGATCTAACTATTTT
>CAMOQV010000094.1 GCA_946623205.1 uncultured Clostridia bacterium | reverse complement strand
GCTACGTATAAGTCGTTCTTGTTCATACCTAAATTGTTTTCTGCATTTGCAGCAGCAGAATTAAGTACCTTAACAAGTGGTTCACAAGCAGCCTTTTGAGTATTCTTTAGAATAGCTAAGGCATCTGTGTATTTTTGTCCTCTGATGATATCTAATACGATACGTACCTTATCTGGAGAGATTCTAATATACTTAGCAGTAGCGCTTGGACGCTTATCAGCGTTTTCAATTCTTGCTGCAGCTTTTTCTTTAATTCTTGTAGCCATTTTCTATTTCCTCCCTCTAATTACTTTCCAGCAGTAGTCTTTTCGCCACCGTGACCTTTGAATGTACGTGTTGGCGCAAATTCACCTAGTTTGCATCCTACCATTTCATCTGTGATATATACTGGAACATGCTTTCTACCATCATGAACAGCGATTGTATGTCCGATCATATCTGGATAAATTGTAGAAGATCTTGACCAAGTTTTAACAGTGTGCTTTTCGTTATTCTTGTTCATTTCTTTGATTCTATTTAATAGTCTTTCTTCGCAGAAAGGTCCTTTCTTTAATGATCTACTCATGAGTTACCTCCTATTTGCGACGTTTAACAATCATCTTGTTAGACTTCTTCTTATTTCTTGTCTTGTAGCCAAGAGTTGGAACACCCCATGGAGTAACTGGGCTTGGCATACCGATTGGTGACTTACCTTCACCACCACCATGAGGGTGATCGCAAGGGTTCATAACAACACCACGAACTGTAGGTCTTGTGCCCATATGACGTGTTTTACCTGCTTTACCTAAAGACACGATTTCATGATCAACATTACCAACTTGTCCGATTGTTGCTTTGCATTCGATTGGAATGTATCTCATTTCGCCGCTTGGTAATCTTACTGTGGCATATTTGCCTTCCTTAGCCATCAATTGAGCAGCAGCACCAGCTGTTCTAACTAATTGGCCACCTTTACCAAGATTCATTTCAATATTGTGAATTAATGTACCAACTGGGATATTAGCGAATGGTAATGCGTTACCTACTTTAATTTCAGCTTCTGCACCGCTCATTACGATATCACCAACTTGTAATCCTACTGGAGCTAAGATGTATCTCTTTTCGCCGTCTGCATAGTTTAGAAGAGCGATATTAGCACTTCTGTTTGGATCGAATTCGATACTAGCAACCTTTGCAGGAATACCATCTTTATTTCTCTTGAAATCAATAACTCTATATTTAATTCTGTTTCCGCCACCGATATGTCTTACTGTGATTCTACCAGTATTGTTTCTACCACCAGTTTTTGTTACAGTTTCTAACAAGCTCTTTTCTGGAACTGTCTTTGTAATTTCGCTGAATGTAGATACAGACATGAAACGATGAGCAGGAGACGTTGGTTTATACTTCTTAATAGCCATTATTCATTTCCTCCTATGATAAGCTCTCAAAGAACTCAATTGCCTTACTATCTTCTGTAAGGAATACAACTGCCTTCTTGTAGTCAGAAGTATAACCTTCAGATCTACCCATTCTCTTCTTCTTTCCGTCAACGTTAACTGTGTTTACTCTAGCAACCTTAACTCCGAAGATATCTTCTACTGCAGTTTTGATTTGTGTTTTTGTAGCACTTTTAGCAACTTTGAAAGTATATTTCTTTGCTTGAATGCCGTCATAGCTTTTTTCTGTTAATACTGGGCTAACGATAATGTCAAAATTTTTCATTATGCATATACCTCCTCAAGCTTCTTGATAGCATCTACTGTAGCAATACACTTTGTGTTTGCAGCTAAATCGTAAACGTTAATTAAGTCAGCATTGATAACTGTAACGTTTTGGATGTTCTTGCAAGCTGTTAAAACTGCTGCATCATCTTTATCCATAACTACTAAAACTTTAGAATCAATATTTAAACTCTTTAACATATTAGCGATTAACTTTGTCTTAGCTTCTGCTAATTCAATTTTGTCAACAACAACAAGATTTTCAGTTGAAACCTTTGCACTTAGAGCGCTGATTGTAGCTGCAACCTTCATCTTCTTATTAATCTTTTGTTCAAAGTCTCTTGGCTTTGGTGCGAATACTACGCCACCACCTGTCCATTGTGGAGATCTAATAGAACCTTGTCTAGCACGACCTGTTCCCTTTTGTCTCCATGGCTTCTTACCGCCTCCAGAAACTTCTGTTCTTGTAAGTGTGCTCTTTGTACCTTGTCTCTTATTAGCAAGTTGAGCAACAACTACTTGATGAATTAAAGCTTCGTTATATTCTTGTCCGAAAACAGCTTCGCTTAATTCAATTGGCTTTAATTTTTTGCCGTTCATATCAAATACGTCAATTTTCATAAGTTACTCCTTAAGCCTTAACGCTTTGTTTAACTACTACGATACCGCCCTTAGCTCCTGGGATAGCTCCCTTGATTAAAAGCAAGTTACGTGCTGCATCGACTCTTGCAACTGTTAGATTTTGAACTGTAACTCTTTCATTACCTAAATGACCAGCCATCTTCTTGTTTTTGAAAACTCTAGATGGAGAAGAGTTAGCACTCATAGAACCAACACCTCTGTGGTAACCTGAACCATGAGCTTTAGGTCCAATGTGATGATTCCATCTCTTAACTGCACCGGCAAATCCCTTACCTTTAGATGTACCAACTACATCAACATGATCGCCTTCTGCGAAGATGCTGCAGTTAATTTCTTGTCCAATTTCATAAGCTTCTACGTTCTCGATAGGTAGTTCCTTAAGAACTTTCTTTGGAGCAACGTTTGCTTTCTTGAATTGTCCCATTACTGGCTTATTTACGTTCTTTTCCTTCACATCACCAAATGCTACTTGTAAAGCGTTATAGCCATCTTTCTCTTGAGTCTTTTTTTGAACTACTGGACATGGACCTGCTTCAACTACTGTTACAGGAATTACAATGCCGTCAGCTGTAAAGATTTGACTCATTCCTAATTTCTTTCCAATGATTGCTTTATTCATAGATAAAGTTCACCCTCCTATATTTTTTTGCCCCGTAGGGCTTCAATGTCTTTGTTTGTTAGATCTTCTTGATCTTCATTTCGATTCCAACACCTGCTGGAACGTCTACTTCTGTTAATGCATCGATAACTTTCTTAGATGGGTTATAGATGTCGATTAATCTCTTGTGAGTTCTTAACTCAAATTGTTCTCTGCTGTCTTTGTACTTGTGTACAGCTCTTAAGATAGTAACAACTTCTTTGTCTGTTGGTAGAGGAATAGGTCCAGATACTTGAACTCCACTTCTCTTAGCTGTTTCAACAATTTTCTCAGCTGCTACATCGATTAGATTGTGATCATAAGCTTTTAGCTTGATTCTGATTTTTTGTCCTGCCATTTTGCATTTCTCCTTTACTACTAACTTTTATTATCACGTTGCCGTGTGTTTCGCACTTGCCGATTTTAAAAAGTGGCTTTAGCCACCCGTTAGTCGCCCGATTTTCACAGACCTTTGTCCACGTGAGTTCTCCGCTTGTTCCCGGTAACCTCCCGCTTCATCCCTTCGACTCGTGCTCGATTAGTTTATATATATAGGGGCTTTTGTGTCAAACGATTTTAGTATATTGATATTGTAAAATTTATGTAAAATATTAAAAAATTTGTTGAAATTTATAAAAAATAGCGGTTCGAGAGCTTTTCCCGAACCGCTAAATCTTGTCATAAAAGATTAGCTGTTTGCTGCTTCGTTTAACTTAGCAACTAGTTCATCGACGTCTACTCCGTGAACTTCTGCAGCTTGCGCAATTGTTTCGCCACGAGCGATTGCACAGCCAAAGCAATGCATACCAATGCCTAAAAGGCATTCTGCGATAGCGTCAGAGTTTCCGATTTGAATAGCATCACCGATTAACATATCCTTTGTGATCTTCTCCATGATATATATCCTCCAAATTTTTATTCGATTGCAAACTTGTATATTAAATAGAATATTGCACCTAATACGGCTGCGCCTGCTACTGATACTAAAGCAACTTTTATCTTAGATAGAGGTGCTCGACCATCAGCCGTTCCAGTTCTTCCATTTATTACACAAGTGTAATTTTGACCTTTGTAATTATACACCATAAACCAAACAGGTGCTAACAAATACTTATAAGTTTTTTCATTATACTGTGTCGAAACGTTTAAATAATCCAATTCATCATAATTATATCTACTTAAAATCTTAGCTTTAATTGATGAATCAATTACCATTTTAGCTTTTTCCCAACTGTCATCAAGTCCTACAGAATATCTCTCAGCCCCAAATCCTGCAATAAATTGCGAATCATAAAATACTGATTTATCCGTATCAAAGCCACCCATTTTATTTACATTCTTTTGTAGCAAGAATTGACTAGCCTCAATTTGGACGTCATCAAAGGCTTTTGCAAGCATTCCGCTATCTGTATACCAATCTGTTACAGTTACCGTTTTTCGCGAGTCTCCAGAGCCTGTAGTAACAGTTCTATGAACACCATATCTTATTGAATAAGTTGATGTCGTATTTGTATCAAAAGTAAACATAGGGACATAAAGTCCCTTTAGGTCTCTTTCTTCTGCTAATTTCTTCAAAGAATTTGGAGACATAACCCTCTTTTTAATCCATGCTTTAAAAGATTCTTTTGCCTCTTCTTGAGTAATGCTAAATGGCAATATTGCATTTGGTTTTAAACCAGGAATATCATCCGTTAGCATAATATTAGATGTAGCACAAAATGGACATGCTGCCGCTGTTTCATATTCTTTTAGTGAAAACTCAGCATTCAACGGTGGCGCGATATATAGCGCTTGTGC
>CAMOQV010000093.1 GCA_946623205.1 uncultured Clostridia bacterium | reverse complement strand
TACTTAAACTACATTTGGTTCGATGAAGTTAATACGTGTATCGTTTTGTGTTTTATCAGATAATATCCAAGTTCTAGTTGCACAAGATAACTTAATTTGAGTAGCAGCAGTGCCATATGTTCTATAATAACTATCTTCTTCTTCTACAGCTTCACTCATGCCTTCAATGTTTGAAGAGAATTTTGTTACCTTGTTATATGTTACTTTAAAGCCAGGTGCTTCTTTAGGTAGATTACAGCTTACGATACCTTTACCACTCATTGTAATTTCTGTTGGCATTGTAGTTGTTGTTAAGAATGCTTGCATTGCGGCAGAAATCTTAACTGTGCCAGTTACTGCGCCATTGAAGCTTACATCTCCTGTAAGACCTTGGCTTGTAGCGTTTAATTCAACAGCTCTACTTTCCGTAATACGTGTACCATGGCCCGTGTTATATGTAGATAATTTTTGAGCATTTGCGCCTACCAAATTAATATCAGCACCATGGTTTTCTACATATACTTCTTCAAGCGCTTTAATTGGCAACTTAACTGTCAAAATTTTAGTCGAAAACGTTGGGATTTGATCATCTCCAACCGAAGCAGCCAATGGCTTAATCCATAAAGTACCTTGTGGATCTAGATAATGATGCAATAAATAAGCTTCATCTGTAAAGTTGTTCTCTTCCGCAATTTGAATATCTGTAACTTCGTCTGTAAAAGTTACATTTGCTGTGCCACCTGTCCATGCGACATTTAATTTTGATACATTATTTGCGCTATATGTACCTGGTCCTGCCGTATACTTGTCCCCGTCTGGATATCCAGTTCTTGTATCCTTACAAGCTACTAGACCTACTAATGCTAATGTTGTAATAATCCCCACAATTAATAAAATACTCACTAGTCTCTTCATAATGTCACCTCCTAGTATTTAACTAAAATTGTTTTTATTTCGTATGGCCCAAAATCAAGATTCGAGGTCATCAATTTAACTGGCTCTTCCTCAATTAAATTGGTTAGATATATCTCTTTTGCCTTTACGCCAATCCTCAATTTACAAGATGTTGGCATACCATACCTCTCATATAATCTTATCACAAAACCATCCCCTTTGGCACTTGGCTTGATAGTTTCGACTATTACGTTAGAGTTGTCTACATCGACAATATCTCCTATATCTACAAGATAGTCGCTTACCATTAAAGGAAAGTTAAAACAATAAGATTGTTTTACTAAGTCACATTCTTCCCAACTTCCTACGTGTGGATATAGCGCATATGAGAAATAATGCTTACCCATATCACATGTTGGATCTGGAGATTTTGGACTACGTAGTAAGTTCAATGATATTAATCCATCTTTTACTCTATGACCATATTTACAGTTATTAATCAAACCTATTCCATAGCCATCTTTATCTACATTTACAAATTTGTGTGCACAGATTTCAAACTGAGCTTTCTCTATTGAAGTCTCATCGTGAGTGGATCTATCTACGTTACCAAATTGGATGTCACAGTTCACTTTATCACTAAATATTGTAGGTCTAAATTCAGCTCTTAACATCTTATAATCTTCATGCCAATCTACGATTGTTTCAAATGTGACAAGCTTAGAATCTACGCCTATTTTAATCTTTTGAACAAGCACACTCTTTCCGTACTGATAAGTATTTTCTCTTACTGCCTCTGGTCCATCTAAATATGAATTGAAATTTACTAATTTAAACACATCTTTCTTTAAAGATCTATAGTCGTCTCTAATATCCCAAGCGTTATAGTACATTTTAGGATCAGAAAAGACTACGAGTTTATTCATAAACTCACCGCAGTATTCTTTTTGCTCTTCTTTATCGTATAGAGAGCAAATCGTACCATCCATATTAAACCCAACTTTCAATTTTGGAGTTGAAATAAAATCATCTCCATACTTTAAGCCTTCAAATTCTCCAACTGGAGACAAAGCTGCCGCAGAATATTTATTAACTTCTGCCTTATACCAAGTATCTTCAATTTTTAAATATTCTTCTCTTTCGAAATCCGTAGGATTTATAACTGCAAGCGTTGGCTTTGTTGCTAGCTTTGCTAGAATAAAGCTTTGCATCTCAAGTATCTCTTTTTCCATTACTTGATATCTAGCCACGGATTCATCATATACTCTCTTAATTGATGATCCAGGAATAATATCATGAAATTGGTATAAAAGAACTTCTTTCCAAATTTTATCTATCTTTTCTTGGTCATATGGAATCTTATTTATTTGAGCAACAGTTGTTAACCATTCAAGTGTATGCAAATCGTTCTCAAGTTTTCTATTGTAGTATTTATTCTTTGCTTGAGATGTATATGTACCTTGATGCTTTTCTAGATATAATTCGCCTTGATAAGAAGGCAAAACTTCCGCATATTCTTGCTCTAAATCCCTAAATAATTCCTCGGCTCCACGTCTAACAATTTTGTTGAGACCATTATTATTTTCTTGTCTATCTAAAAATCCGATTTGAGCTTCACCTGGACCGCCACCGCCGTCACCTACACCATAGATTAATAAGGCTTTTTTTATTTGATCCTTTTGCGGATTGCCCTTATTAGATTTAACTATGGCCATTGGAGATGCTGTAGAATTGTAATCACCTTGTGGCGCCATATGAGATAGAACTGCTGTTCCATCAATTCCTTTCCACATAAATGTCTTATATGGGAATTTATTATGTGTATTCCATGAAAGCTTTATAGTCATGAAATAGTCTTTTCCGCACTTTTTAATAATTTGTGGCAATGATGCTGGATATCCAAATACATCTGGTAACCACACCATCTTTGATGTTTTTCCAAATTCATCTTGGAAGAACTTTTCGCCATACAAAAATTGTCTAATAATTGATTCTCCAGATGGAATGTTGCAATCGTTTTCCGTCCACATTCCGCCTTGAACTTCTATTCTACCTGCAGCCACTGCAGCCTTAAATCTTTCATATAATTCTGGTTCTTCTTCTTTTACCCATTGCATCAATTGAGCTTGAGATGCACCAAAGATATATTTATCATTCTTTTCAATATTATGAAGCGCTGTTGCATAAGTCCTTACGCCTTTTCTTTTTGTTTCTCTAATTGGCCATAGCCAAGCAAGGTCAATATGGGCATGACCGATAGCAGTATATTCTGTTGCTTCATAATCTATTGGTTTTAAGATAACTTCTTTTAGAAGTTCATGTGCTTTTAGATAATCTTTCTTTAAATATAATTTGTAGCTTTTAGATAAAGCTTGTTGAATTTCTTTTAATCTAGTTTCTTTTAGATACTCATTTGTGCCATAAGTTAGCGTCAACATAAATAATTGAAGATAATCATAATAATAAGTCAGAATATCATCATTACATATTGCGATTTCTTTTCGTGCTAAAGAAACTTTTACTCCTTGTTTGTGACGTTTGCCATTAAATCCAGCATCTACAAGCAAATCTACATTCTCTCCACCTTGAGCGCACTTAAACAAATCTACGACTTGCTTACCTTTTCTTGATTGTACGAGATCGATACCTGTCAATACTTGAGTTATACCTTGTGTTGCTTTTCCATCAATGTATACAACACCTTCACCTTCTATATTAATAAGTGCAACTACGTGCTTTCCTTGTGCAGATTTAGGAACTGTTCCTCTAAATTTAAACCAAGCACAATCAAAATCCGAACCCCATACCATTCCCTTTTTGAATTTAAAGAATTCGGCTTCATTTAATCTTTCTTTTTTAATTGGCTCTTTAGATAAAGCAGCTTCACAATCGAGCTCTGCTACCTTTTTATAAATGTTTTTTCGAATACCCAAAAGCCTTGCAACATGTTGTGGGTACAAAGCAGTTCTTTCAACCATAATCACACCTCATATAACTTTATTTTAAGTGGATTTAGCAATTTGTCAATATGCGCACGTTTATTTTGGGCGCGCAAAAATATGTATATTGACTTTGGATTTATTTTGTTTATATACTTTATATATAATTTAAAAACTTTTAAAAGGGTGAATTATGAAAAAGAAAGATTTAGAAAATGAAGAACTAGACGAAATTATCGACGACGAAGCAGAAATCATTGACGATGAAGCAGAAGACGTAATTATCGATGACGATGAAATCGATGAAGAAGAAGAAATCGTAGACGAAGCTCCAAAAGCAAAGAAAGCAAAATCAAGCAAAAAGCCTTTAAAGAAAGGCGCTAAGATTGCAATCATTACATCAAGTTCAATTGTTGGCGTTGCTGCAATCGTTCTTGTTTTGTTATTTGCCGTATTACCTGCTCTTGGAATTAATTTATTAGCAAAAGGACAAACTGGAAAAATCAAAGAAGATATCGATTTTAGCAAAAAGGTAGCCGGCTTTGAACAAAATCCTACATCTGTATCTTCAAGTTCAGCAATATTGGGAGCTTTAGTATTTACTGAAGATGATTTAGAAGAAATATATTCTTCTTCAAAAGATAAGAATTTAATTGCAGCTCAAATGTTATTTGCGGCTACAAAGAATCTTGCAACAGCTCACCAATATTCATATTTTAAGAATCAAATTGGTACAACAAATTTAGGTAGCAAATCTGGTACTTTAATTGTTCAAAGAATGAGAAGACAAAATCAAGACATTAAAGATGACACTACACTAAAATTACCTTACAACCACAACTTTGGACCAATTGAAACAACAGCCGTAACAGGAGAAGGTAAAGTTGCTGTTAGATACATCAAAGAAGGTGGCATCTATAGAATCAAGAGTAATAAGATAACATATAATTCAAAAACGGGTTTCTTAGAATGTTCCGATTGGGGACGTGGTAAGAACTGGGGCGATTCTGAAACTCCAGATATGTCAGCAAATATTAAAGAAGCTAGAATCAACTATTTATCTTTAGTT
>CAMOQV010000092.1 GCA_946623205.1 uncultured Clostridia bacterium | reverse complement strand
TTATTGTAGAAGATGGATCATGTGCTTGATAAATATCTAAAGATTTTAAAGATTTCATTTCATAGAACATATATGATGTATTATCGGCTGTTGTTATATCGAGATATAACATTCCTTCAATTTGTTCTACATATCCTAAAATATTTGAATATTCTTTCTCTCCATAATGTCTTGGATTTATAGCTTGTTCTTGAGGGGAAGGATAGAAGAATAAAAATGATGCATCTTTATCTTTAAATTTCAAATAATCCCCTACAAAATACACATATATAGTTGGGTCATATACTTTTGCATCTAAAGACGAATCATAATGATCCAATTTCATATTAAGTGCAAAATTTTGATCAATGTTTACTAAATAAACACCATCCATATCCAAATGCGGAGCAACATTTGATACAGAAGAAAATACAATCTTTCTTGGAATTGCATTAATATTTGTTGTTTCTATGATTTCATGTTCAATTCTATATAAAAAATCTTCAAAAGCTTGTCTATCAAACTCTAAACCAACTTGTGTATCTTCGGCATATGAGATATTTAATTGAGATATAGAAGTAAAATAGCATACAAATACTATTAAAATTGCTAACGCTATTAAAACTATCTTTAAAGACAAACTTCTTTTCATATATCCTTCTTAACATACTAATGTTAGCAAATTAATATTAAAAAATAAATATAAAGTCATTTTAGGGACAAAAATAGGCGCATCGCTGCGCCTACTTTTATGATTCGATATTTTTTTCCTTAGATAAATGGAACTGCCCCGTCTTCTACGTTATTATCGTCTACTTTTTGTGTTTCAACTCTAACATTTGGAGCTTCCATTTCATCCCAAGACTTTTCGTTCTTCTCAACTTCTCTTGCTCTATCGCCAAGCTTTTTGTTGTATTTGCAAATTAGCTTGATGATTAATCCTGATGAGAATGAAATAACTGTAATTAACCAACCGCCGATCAATTCTGCAGCAAGTGAATAATCTGTTGCGTTATATCTACCGCCACCTCTGATTAATTCGATTAATTGCCATACTAAGAATAAAGCTAGAGCAAGTGGAGCTAAAATCTTAATAGATGTAACAAACCACCACTTTGGCATTTTAAACTTAACTGTATTTTTGTTAACTTCATCCAAAACTTTATTAGTTTTGAAGAACCAACCTACAGCTAAAGCTTCCATAATACCGCAAATAATCATAGAGTATGCATTTGTCCAGTGATCTACAATGTCTAACCAACCAACGCCTGCGCCTGTTACATAGATAATAGATATTGCTGCAGCAACAAGTGTAATTGTCTTTGTTGTCTTTTTCTTATCAAAAGCAAATTTATCTGATATGGCTGTAGATACACCTTCAACAATTGAGAATGCACTATCAATAGCCAATGTACATAACATGAAGTAGAATACGAATCCAAATATAGCATTTAACCAAGGAACAGATGTTAATTGAACAATAGCTGTTGGGTAAATGATAAATGCTGTAGCTATGCCTGATGCTGACATGCTTTCTGTTGTCATTCCTACTGAATACATTGTTGTAAACAAAACGATACCAGATAGAATAGATACAGCTAAATCTGAAAACGCAATAATCATTGTATCAGCTGCGATATTTGCCTTGTCATCCAAAAATGATCCATAAGCGAACATAATAGCCATCATAATAGATAATGAATAGAATACTTGTCCCATTGCATTAACCCAAAGGTTTACATCACCAAGTGATGCCCACTTTGGAATAAATAGTGCCCCAAGAGCGTCGCCTAAGTTAGGATTTTTGATAAATCCTCTAACAGCTAATATCAATAACATAGCTATTGGTAAAAATACTGTGTATTTTACAACCTTAGAAACTGATGCTGCACCATTTCTAATACAATAATAAATTAAGCCCCAAGCAGCAACTAAAGCTAAAACTACAATAATTGGAATATTACCACCAGCACCTGCAAATGATGTTCCCCAAGTTGTTTGGATAGAATCTTGCCATAGAGTTGAAGCTGTTTCAACTGTTGAGTTTGTTGTTGCGAATTTGAAACTTAATACTGCCATTAAAATACACCATGCAAATACAACTGCATAGTATGTAACAATCATGAACGCATTTGTTGTTGCTGCCCAACCTGCAGCTTCAAAATGCTTATTAATTCCTCTCATGGCTTTTGGTGCACCACCACGTGTTCTTCTTCCTACCGCAATTTCCATCATTAATAGAGGGATACCTGCTATTAACATACAAATAATGTATGCAAGCAAGAATGCGCCGCCACCGAATTTAGCACATAATCCTGGGAAACGCCAAGCGTTACCAAGGCCAACCGCAGAACCGATTGATGCTAAAATAAAAGTCATTCTGGAATTCCACTTATCTCTTGCCATTTTTACACCTCAATTTATTCCATAAAATTACCCGAAGTATTACCTTCGGGTAATTAAATATTCTATTTAATTAGATTAGTCGTTTGTTAAATCTAATTCTGTTAAGCTCTTCATCATTTCGCCAATTGATAATGAACCTAAACCATCATCATTTGACCATGTTTGTGGCTCTTCAACTTCTTCCTTCTTCTTAGAAGCTCTCTTCTTAGTAGCTGCATCAGAATCAAACTTCTTTGATACTCTTGCTGCTCTCTTTTCTTTAGCTGCTTCGTAATCTTCATCAGAAACTTCTGATTCTTCTGGAAGTAATGCCTTGATAGATAATGTAATCTTGTTCTTTTCAACGTCAAATTTGATAACTTGAGCTGTAACAACATCATCAATCTTGCAAACATCAGCTGGAGTCTTAACATATTTTCTAGAGATTTCAGAAACTGGAACTAAGCCATCTACACCATCTTCGATTAATACATAAACACCATAATTTGTGATGCTCTTGATAGGTCCTGTAACTGTTGAACCAACTGGATACTTTTCAGCTGCTTCTTCGTATAGAGACTTTTGTAATTGCTTGTATCCTAAAGATACTTGTCTCTTTTCCTTGTCTACTGCTAGAACCTTGAATGTGTATGTCTTACCAACTTCTAATACGTCTTCTGGATTTACGTTCTTCTTGTAAGAAAGATTTGACTTGTGTGCTAAGCATTCAAAACCGTTAACTTTAACGAAAGCACCAAAGTCTCTAATTCTTACAACTTTACCTTGAACTTCCTTGTCAACTTCGAAGAATTCCCATAAAGCCTTATCTGCTGCAGCTGCTTCTTCTTCAAGAATAACTTTTTGAGATGCATAGATAGTCTTGTTTGGCTTAATCTCGATTGGAGATTCTTGATCTTCTTCCTTCTTAGACTTGATAGCTCTTAGTCTTAATTCTTTACCAACATACTTTGGAAGATCTGGATCTGCAACGAAGCCCTTCTTAATTTGAGAAGATGGGATGAATATTTTGTATGGTCCAACTTCTGCTGTTAATCCCTTTGGAACTGCAGCTTTAACAACTGCTTTGAACATAGGTTGCATTAAGATTTCTTTGTATGTTTCGTAGTCAATAGCTTTTTGTTCTAATTCTTTCTTAGATAAATAGAATGTTCCGCTCTTAACTTCTGGGTTATTTATAACTTTCGCAGTGACCGTATCTCCTTCCTTGTAGTTATTTGGATCATAAGCTGTTCCTTCTGCTTCTGCTTCTTCTGCTGGGATGAAACCATCTTTCTTTCCGCCGAATGATACGCTGATACCCTTTTCGTTAGCGCTTATAACTTGAACGTCATAAACCTTGCCTAACTTAATAGACATAGCTTTATCAGCACTCTTTTTAGAAGCTTCATAAAGATCTGCAAATGATTGATTTTTGTTTTCTACGTTTTCGACTACAACGTTTTTTGTTTCTTGAGATTCGCTCATTGTGTTTTTTACCTCCATAATCAACTCTTGTGGAGTTGAAGCGCCGGCGACTATACCGACCAATTTTAAATTTTTATACTCGACAGATGATAAATCTGTTAGCTTTTCTATTTGGTATGTTGGACAATTCTTCTTGCAAATATTGTAAAGCTTTGTTGTGTTTGATGAAGTTTTACTTCCAAGTACAAGAACTAGGTCGCATTTTTTAGAAATTTCCTCTGCTTCCTCTTGTCTTCGCGTGGTAGTATAACAAATCGTAGAATTATTCGCAACTAAATTACATTTAATTTTAATTAAATTTAAGAGTTTTTCGTACTCTTTTACATCAAAAGTGGTCTGTTCTACCACACAGTAGTCTAAATTTGGGTCAATTTTTTCAATATCTTCTTCGTTTGATACAATAATTGCATTGTATTCACACCAACCATTTGTACCAATAACTTCAGGATGATTTTTATCCCCAATTATGATAATCTTTTTCCCATCATTATAGTTCTTAAGAACTATCTCGTGGATTTTTTTAACAAATGGACATGTTGCATCGAAGTATTTTATACCTCTATTTTCAAGCTCATCATAGATGTCTTTTCCTGCACCATGTGACCTAATTAATAAAACGCCTGATGTGTAATCATCAAGCGTATTTATAGCCTTTATATTTTTCTTTTCTAAATCTTTGATAACTTCTTCGTTATGAATAAGTTTCCCAAGCGTTACACATCCGCCTTCAATTGAAGTTGCTAATTTGATTGCTTCTTGTACACCTTTGCAAAATCCAGCATTTTTAGCAACTATAACTTCCATTATTGAATACCATGTGCCTTTTTGTATTTTTTCTCGCTGCCCTTGTATACTTCAACGATTTCGTCAATCTCTTTTCTAAGTTCTGCATACTTTTTAACAATAACTTGAGTAGCTCTCTTTTTAACATCTGGAGATTTATCGTCATAGAACTCTTCAAGAGTAAATGGTTCTCCAACAAGTAAATAGTTCTTTCTATACCACTTTGTGCAACGATAATACATAAGTGGAACAATAGGAGCTTTTGCTTT
>CAMOQV010000091.1 GCA_946623205.1 uncultured Clostridia bacterium | reverse complement strand
ATGATATCGTCTAATTTATTAATATCAAGTCCACGTTTAATTGCTGTTTTATAATCTTTTTTAAACCTGCTTGTCCATACTACTCTTAATGTCATCTTTTTAGTTCCTTGAGTGCTTCCTCAACAGAATACGTAGTTTTGTTTTTATCGCGCATTAACTCTCGCGCTTCTAGAACAGCAGCGATAGTCTCGCTGTTAAACGTATTTGTTGTGATTTCAAAAGGAATGCCACCCTCCCTAACAGATTGTCTTAAGAATATGTTGAACGCAGTAGTCATATTCATACCCAAAGAATCAAACAAAGCATCGGCGTCTGATTTCAATTTAGAGTCAATTCTGAAACTTACATTCGTAATATTTGCAGACATTCTTGTGTCCTCCTTATGGTTTTCATTAACATTATAAGCAAATAAAACGCATTTGTAAAGCAATTAGCATGCAATTTGCGTTAAAATAGCGCCTAAAACTTAAATGTTATAGAAAAACCTATGGCTGTTTATATCGTGTACACGTGTATTATATTGACAAGGAGAATGAGAGAGCGTAAACTATAATTAATTAAGAGCGTTAATTAAATATGCGATGAGAGGGAAACATGATAGAAATAAACATAGATAATCAAAGCTTTGCAATATGTCTTAATGGTAAAAAGAAACTTTGTTTTAACATTGGTGAAGAGATTTTTGCTGTAGGCAGTGGTGAAAACGAGTATTCAATGAGTAGAGGCTCATTTAATATCAAAGAAAAGATTTTTTCAAAGTATCCAAAAAAGATAGAGCGTTTTATAACAGATGGGGATATTCATTACATCGTTTTTGATGAAGGAAGATTGAAAGTTGAAATTGTAAATAACAATGTTCACTTTACTCCAGAGGGATTAGATAAATATGACAAGATGTGGTTTATTCTTCCAGCAAAAGAAGATGAAGGAATTTATGGAACAGGGGAAATCTTTACAGAATATAACCTAAAAGGACAAAAGGCTACAATATGGGTGGCTGAACACATAAATGTAAAACAAACAACCACAAAGATGCTAAACAATCTATTTGGCTTTAAGAACGTAAACTTTGTTAGAGGTTTTGATAACTACGAATCATATTATGAACAACCAACATTCATAAGCTCAGAAAAGTATTTCTATCATTCAGATACAACATCAAGAAGTGTTTTCGATTTCAAAAAGAGAAAAACTATTATACAAACAGATCAAATCGCTCCATTCTGGATTTCATATGCAGAAGATTTTGAATCATTAATGACAAACCTAACAGATATCGTCGGAAGACAACCAGAGCTTCCAGATTGGGTATATGATGGTCAAATCCTTGGCATTCAAGGCGGTACAGATATCATGATGGAAAAGTACAACAAAGTTGTTGCTCATAACGGAAAGGTAAATGGTATTTGGATCCAAGATTGGGAAGGAAGAAGAGTAACAGCTGTTGGAAAGCAACTATTTTGGAACTGGGAATGGGATAAAGAGTTATATCCAAACCTAGATAAAAAGATTAAAGAATTAAATAAACAAGGTGTTAAAGTTTTAGGATATTGTAATCCATTCTTAGCAATTGAAAAGCCACTATATAAAGAAGCTACAGCAAAAGGATACTGTGTTAAAGATAACGACGGAAACGATTATCTTGTAAAGATCACAACATTCCCAGCTGCTATGGTAGATTTAACAAATCCTGATGCATACAACTGGATTAAAGATATTATCAAAAAGAACATGATAGATTTTGGCCTTTCTGGCTGGATGGCAGACTTTGGAGAATATCTACCAACAGATAGCGTTCTATTTAGCGGAGAAAACGCAGAATATGTTCATAACACATGGCCAGCTTTGTGGGCAAAGGTAAATAGAGAAGCGGTTGAAGAAAGCGGAAAGCTTGGAGAAATCATGTTCTTTACAAGAGCTGGATATTCTGGAACACCTAAGCAAACACTTATGATGTGGAACGGGGACAACCATCCAGATTTTTCAAAAGACTTTGGTCTTCCATCAATAGTTCCTGCAATGTTGTCTTTGACAGTGTGCGGATGCGGACTTTCTCACTCAGATATTGGTGGCTATACGTCAATCATGAATTTAAGAAGAAATATGGATGTATATAAGCGTTGGTTTGAAATGAATGCATTCTCACCACTTATGCGTGGACACGAAGGCTTAAACCCAGATATAAACGTTCAATTTGATGCTGACGATGACATTCTAGAATTTGCATCAAAGATGAGTAGAATCCATGCAGCTCTAAAGCCATATTTAAAAGAGGCTGTTGCAAAGAATGCAAAAGAAGGCGTTGGTGTAGTTAGACCACTATTCTTCTATTATGATGAAAAAGAAGCATATAACAACGGATATGAATACCTATTAGGTAGAGACATATTAGTTGCTCCAGTTATGAGACCAAAGGCAACAAAGAGAAAAGTTTATCTTCCAGACGATGAATGGATTCATCTATGGTCGCAACAAGAGTATAAGGGTGGCACATATGTTATAGATGCGCCATATGGACAAATTCCAGTATTTATTAGAAAGAATGCAAATTCTAACGTACTTGAACAATTATTAAAAGAAATTTAGTCATACACGGAGGTATATAGTATGAAATATTTTTTAGACAGTGCAAAAATTGATGAAATTCGTGAAGCATACGAGACATTTGGGATTGATGGTGTAACAACTAACCCAAATCACATTATGAACTCAGGCAAGCCATTTAAAGCAGTTTTAAAGGAACTTGCAGACTTTGTAAAAGAAAAGAAAATTGAAGGATATGAAAAATTCCCAATCTCTGTTGAAACAAATCCACATTTAACAAAGGCAGAAGATATGATTGCTATGGGAAGAGATATTGCTAAGCTTTCACCAAACTTTGTTATTAAACTACCATGCATTCCAGGTGGTATTGAAGCAGCTAGAAAGTTAGAACAAGAAGGAATTAGAACAAACTTAACATTAGTATTTTCTCCATCTCAAGCTCTAATTGCAGCAAAGAATGGATCATTATTTGTTTCTCCATTCGTAGGTTGGAAAGAAGCATCAGGTGAAGATTGTTCTCAATATATTGCAGATATCGTAGAAATCTATAGAAACTTTGACTATAAGACAGAAATTATTTGCGCAGCTATTAGAACTGGTAAGCAAATTGCTGAATGTGCAGCTATGGGCGCAGATATCGTAACAGCTGGTCTTCAAGTTTATAAAGATAGCTTCTATCATCCATTCACAGATTACGGCATTAATAAGTTCTGTGCAGCTTGGGATAAAACAATCACTGACTAATTGGAGGCATATATGAAAATCGGGTTTATCGGACTTGGTATAATGGGCGAATCGATGTGCGAAAACATCGTTAAAAAACACAATGATAAGGTATTTTGTAGCGATTTAAATAAGGCTCAAGTAGCTAAACTTCAAGGCGTTGGAGCAATTGGATGCGATAACAATATTGAAGTAGCTAAAAACGCTGATGTTATTATCTCTATGGTACCAAAATCTGAACATGTAAAGGCTTTATACACAGAATTATTGCCATATATAGATAGCACAAAAATCTGTATCGATATGTCAACAATCGATCCATCTGTATCTCAAGAGGTTGCTAAGATGATTAAAGCAAAGGGCGCACAATTTGCTGATGCTCCAGTTGTTAAATCAAAGCCAGCTGCTATTGCTGGACAATTAGGTATCTATGCAGGATGCGATGAAGCTTTGTTCCCAGTAATTGAACCAATCCTAAAATATATGGGATGCAATGTAATTAGAATGGGAGACAATGGTATGGGTCTTGTTATGAAGATTTGCCATAACACTTTAGTTGCTCAAATCCAAAATGGTGTTAATGAAACTATTAACCTAGCTAAAAGATATGGCATATCTATTGAAGACTTCGCTACAGCAATTTCATACGGTGGCGGACAAAACTTCTATTTGGACGGACAATGGAAGAATCTTCAAAACGAAAACTGGGCTACAGCCTTTTCAATTGAGAACATGCATAAAGACTTAGGTATTTGCGAAAGAATGAGCAAGGAAAGCAATTTCCCAATGCCAGGTGCAGCAAATGCAAAGAGCGTTTATGATAAATGTATGGAACACGGAATTGGCAAAGAAGATTTCAGAGCTACATTTAAAGCAGTAAGAGGCGATTTTAATGATTAATCATTTAAATGAAGTAAATGATGTAAAAATATATTCAGTATTTGACGAAGAGTTCAAAACCTTTGGTAGAGTTGTCGAAGGTTACGACTTTTCTCAAATAATTGATTATATGGAGAATAATACTCCTATCCCAGATGCAGGCAATATTTATGTGCCATCTGTTGAAGATATGGAAAAGCTTCCAATAAAAAAGCAAGTTGAAGATATTCTTTATGGCGGCATGCCAATTCAAATTGGATATTGCAATGGAAGAAACTCAACATACAATGGCTTTGAATACCATAAAGGCTCAGAAATTAACATAGCGGTTACTCCTTTTATGTTAGTTTTGGGTCATGTTTGGGATATTGAAGATAATAAGTTCTTTGTAGGAAAGGAAAAAGTATTCTTTGTTCCAAAGGGAGTAGCAATTGAGATGTATCAAACAACTCTTCATCTATCTCCATGTAAGGTGGCAGATAGCGGATTTAGAGGCGTCGTAATTTTACCAAAGGGAACAAATACTCCACATCAAAATAAAGCAAAGACAAAAGATAAAGAATCAACGCTATTGTTGCAAAGAAATAAATGGGTACTTGCCCATAAAGATAGAAAGCCATTAATAGATCAAGGAGCTCATCCAGGATTTATAGGCGAAAACAAAGAATTAAAATACTAGGAGCAAAAATGAATTTCAATTATTTATATATACCAATTGGTGTGCCAACTTTCCATTTAGAAAGCGCACAAAAAGAATTTGATAAATCAATTGCTTTATTAAAATCTTTAGATGATTCTGTAATCGTT
>CAMOQV010000090.1 GCA_946623205.1 uncultured Clostridia bacterium | reverse complement strand
ATATTGGAAAATTTTACATATTGCGCTATAATAACTTCACAAAGAAATATGAGAATTTGGGCCAAGATTATTAAAGATAACGAAATTGAAAAAGATATCATCTATGAAGATTATTCAGAGATGAAATATCTTAATTACCAAAAATGGGTGGAAGACATCTGTAATGAATTAGACATCCCCACACCCGTTATAATTCCATATCACTATAAAAATTTTGCGTTATTTCATAACACTCATTTTAAAGCTTCAGATTTTGTTCATCCTGTAGAGTTTGATGCTCTAAGGATTGAAGATTGCAAAGATTAAGAATGAATCTCTGCCTTTCTAAACGTAAACCAGCTTATAGCTAACATTCCAAATACCCATACACAAGCAATAGGAATCATTGAATATAATCCCATATAACTTAGAACTGGGCCTTGAAGCGTTAATGCATTCAACCAACTTGTATTTATAGTAAAACCTGCATATCCAATGAATGCATAGCCAAGCATTCTTTCTATGCCATCTCCTAAAAAGGCAATTATCATAGTTATAACAATAGGTAAAGCTTCACCCTTCTTTAGTAGACACGATAAGCATGTACCTAGTGCTGTATAAGCAAATATTATTGTTGCGTAATATACTAAGTATATTATTATCATTGCTGCAGGTGACATAACTGCAACATGTGTTGCATCTATTACTGCAATAATTTGCTTTGCATCTACATTGAATGCGCATATTCCAACTATACATGTTAAAAGGAATGTGAATATATAAATTCCAAGAGATACCACATATACTGCTGTGAATTTTGCGACAAGCATGGCCTCTTTTGACACTGGTCTTAAAAGTTGCATCTTTAGTGTTCCATTTGCTCTTTCGCCTGCTATTGATTTAATAATTGAAACAGATGCAAATACAAGCATAACGGTCGACATAATACCCATTATGAAAATGATATAAGAATTTGCAGACAAAGATGATATAGAGCCAAATACTGAATATGAATCGAATGTCATTCCGTTATCATACATATATCTATATAGTGTTGCTATACTCTTTAGAGTATATCTTTGTGTATCTGCCATTTTTACACTTGTGTTTTCTGCTTCGAATATTTTCTCATATTCGCGAGAAGCAAGTTCCGCCTTTTCAACTGTTTCTGGTGTTATCTCTTCTTCTGGATTCACAGAAGCCATATCTAATCCACCAACCAAATTTACTAATGCTGAATACAAAAGTGTTGAAACGACAAATACAATCACAATTGCAATTAGAATCTTTAGAAGAGTCTTTAATTTTGCTAGCTTATAAATCTCAGCTTTAAACATATTAGAAAATCCTATCATTTTGCTAGCTCCTTATAAATATCTTCAAGCGTACGCTTTTTAATTGTGACCGAATAGACATTAATATCTTTTTTGATCAATGACTTGTTAATAAGTGCTATCTTTTCATTTATACATCTTACATAAACAGCATCGTTAACAAGTTTAACTTCTACATCTTCAAGCTTAGATATGATATCGAAAGCCTCTTGAGGCTTATCACACATAATCTTTGCAATTTCTTTTTGTGTTGTAGATACTATTTCATTCAAATCTTTAATAGCTACAATTTTACCTGACACCAATATAGCTACTCTATCGCAAAGTTCTTGCATCTCACTTAGAATATGAGAAGAAATGATTATAGTTGTTCCATATGTTTTAGATAGTTTTTGGAACAATGCTCTCATTTGCGCAATTCCTTCAGGATCAAGACCATTAATTGGTTCATCCAAAATTAATAATTTTGGGTTTGCCATAATAGCTTGCGCTATACCTAATCTTTGTTGCATACCAAGTGAATATGTAGCAAACTTTGTATCCGCTCTATCGCTTAGTCCCACCAAATTCAAAATATCATCAATTCTTTGTTCTGGAAGTTTCCCGGATAATGAAGCAAAATATCTTAGATTCTCTCTACCAGTCAAATTTTTAAACATAGTAGGAGCCTCAACTATTGCTCCGACATCTTTAAGATAAGTTCTATCCTTTTCGATATTATTACCAAAGATTTTAATTTCGCCCTTATCTTTTAGTATCAATCCGCATAATAATTTAATCAAAGTTGTCTTACCTGAGCCATTAGCGCCTAATAAACCAAAGATTTCGCCCTCCTTAACCTCTAGCGAAACATCATCTAGCGCTTTAACTTGCTTTACTTCTTTTTTAAAGTAATCTCTTTTGATTTTATCAATTGGGGATACATAGTACTTAGATAGATTATTGACTTCAACTATAGTTGCGCCAAAAGAACAATCTGCTTTTTTTGCATCATCTTTGATGGCTTCATCTAGCGATGAGGCGCCAAAGTTCTCATTTGTTTGTTTTTCTAGATTTAATTCTTCGTTTTTCATAGCATATATATCATAGCACAAATTTTTACAAATTTTTAGTTCGCATAATTTCAATTTGTGTTATTATGGTAATACACACTTCAAGGAGAGCATATGCCATTTTGTTGTTTTGAGAGCGATACAGATAACAATAATTTTGTCATGATAGACAATACTTTTATCACTTCTTTCATGCCTGAAATGAACGATAAAGAACTAAAGGTATATCTATATGGTTTATATATGTGTTCATATCCATTGTCTAAAGACAATACTATGGATCATATCAAAGATGCTCTTAATTTAGATGAAAACGAACTAGTAGATATTTTTTCTTCACTAGAACAAATGGGATTAGTTGATGTTTGCTCATACGATCCAATTCAAGTTCAATATAAGCGCGGAGATAATAGAACGGCATCAAAGCAATATAAGAAAGAAAAGTATGCTGACTTCAATATTCAATTAGAATCTTACTTCCCTAGCAAGATGATTGTTAATCCAAATCAATATACACAATATTATGATTTTATTGAAACAACAAATATTCAACCAGAAGCTTTGTTGTTAATCATCAAGCATTGCGTAGAAACAAAAGGAAGCAAAGTATCTGGTAACTACATTCTACAAGTTGCTAGATCTTGGGTAAGCGAAGGTGTAAGATCTGTAGACCAAATCGAAGCTCACATTAGACAACGTGAAAGAAATGCTGGTAATTTGAAGGAGATTGCTGTAGCTATTGGTAAGACTTCTCAAATCAGTGAAGAAGATAAAGACCTATATACAAAGTGGTCTAATAACTGGGGCTATGATATGCCTGCTATTCTTGCTGCTTGCAAAAAGAGCTTTAAGAGTATGACCAAATTAGATGCAGTATTAGATGACTGCTTTAGAAACGGTGCTATCTCTGCTCTAGAGGTTGAAAACTATCTAAAGAACAAGAAAAAATTAACAGAAAATGCTATCCAAATTATCAAAGAACTAGGTACATATTACGATAATCTTGCTCCAGTTGTGGAAGAATACGTTTCTCCATGGCAACAAAAAGGATTCTCATCAGATGGTCTAGTTATGATAGCAAAATATTGTTTTAGAAACTCTTTGAAGAGATTATCTGATATGGATAACCTTGTAGATCAATTCTTCAATATGGGTATTATTTCAGATAATGCCCTACAAAATCACTTTAATCAAATTCAAAAAGATGATGAAAAGATAAAGGCCATTTTGGAAGTTCTTGGTTCTTCTAGAGTTGTTACAATTAACGATAGAGATATGTATAACATCTGGACAAATGTTTGGGGCTTTACATATGACACTATATATGAAGTTGCTAAATTAAGCGTTGGTAAAGCAATTGGTGAATGCGCTAAAAAATTATCTGTATTAAAGAGCGCTGGTATATTTAATGCTGATGCGGTTGAAACATTCTTTAGTAATTCTAAGATTAAATCAACAAAGTTCACAGAAAGCGATAGACCATTCAATCAAGATACAGCTAATTTAACAACTATTGATGATGAAGAATTAGGCAACGTGGAGATGTAGGATGTCAAAGGCTAGTGTTAATGAAAAACTAAATGCCGAATACAAGCAAATTAGATTCGAGGCTGAGCAAAACCTTGAAGATAGATTACAAGCTGCCCTACAAATTCCTCAATTCAAAGCTTTATATGTTGAAAGAAAAGCAATCGCTTTAGAACTATCTAAGAAAAACACTCAAGAATTAAAAGATCAATACCAAAAAGTTTCTAAAGAATTATTAGATTTAATTAATAATAATAAAATTGATTTAAATATTTATTTTAAATGTAAAGACTGCAAAGACACAGGATACATTAATGGTAAGCCTTGTCATTGTAGATTAGCTATGTCAAAGAGATTATTAAAGGCTGAATCAAATCTTCCAAAATTTGCTACAGCAACATTTGAAGATTCTAAATTCTCTACTTTAAAGGTTGCTCAAGCTAAAAAGATGGAATCTATTTATAAGGATTGCAAACGCTGGGCAGATAACATCGATAATGCTTCAAAAAGAACCATCTTCTTAATGGGAAGCGTTGGAACAGGTAAAACTACTCTATCTTTCTGTATAGCAAACGAATTATTAAATAATGGTCATAGCGTATATTTTGCTACTGCATTTGATTTAGCAACTCTAATTATTGATAAGCAATTTAATAGATTACAAAATATAGATAATTACTATAACATGTTGGATGCTGATTTACTAATCATTGATGATTTAGGAACAGAACCACAAAATACACTTATGCAAGAAGGTCTATTTGCAATCGTTGATTCTAGAATCAATGAAAACAAAAAAACAGTTATTTGCACTAATCTAACAGAAGCTCAATTTGCAAAGAGATATGGCGAAAGATCTACATCAAGATTGACATCTGCATCATTTGCATATAAACCAAGCTTTATTGACGGAGACGATTTAAGAAAGATTAAATGCTAACGTGGCGCAGCAGGTAGCGCACGCGCTTGGTAAGCGCGAGGTCGGCAGTTCAAGTCTGCTCGTTAGCTCCACTAAAATGGGAATTCGATCATTCGATTTCCCATTTTTATTTGCTTAGCATTTCATCTATTAATTGATG
>CAMOQV010000089.1 GCA_946623205.1 uncultured Clostridia bacterium | reverse complement strand
AGACAATTCACTTGTTAAAGGATTCATAGAAAGAACTGTAGCATGGTCATATGCAAGCGCATTTGAACCATCTGTTAATTCTTTTGCAAGATTACTTCTTAACCAGTCAAATACAGGCATGAAGTTATAGCAAATACACTTAACACCAGCCTTGCCTAGTCTTCTAATATTTTCTTTGTATACTTCGATTAATTTTGGAGCGTTAGCGTTTCCAAGTTTAATATCTTCGTGTACTGGAACTGATTCAACAACCTCAAATGTTAATCCTGCATCATTGCATTGCTTTTTCATCTTTAGAATACTTTCCATTGGCCAAACTTCACCAACAGGAACATCGTATATAGCAGAAACGATTCCTTGAACTGCTGGGATTTGTCTAATGTAGTCTAAAGTGATTTTGTCATTTTCTCCGTACCAACGGAATGTCATCTTAAAACTCATACTATCTCTCCTCTATAATCTTTTTAGCATTTGTGTAGCAAAGTGCCTTAGCAACATCGATTGCTAAATCATCTGCCTCTTTAATGATTCCACCTAAGAAATCACATACAATTTGTCTATAGTAGTCATGTCTTACATAAGATAAGAAACTTCTAGAATCTGTAAGCATACCAACCAAAGCCTTAATGTGAGACAACTCAGTTAACTTTTCCAATGTTTCATACATGCCGCGCTTATGGTCGCAGAACCACCAGCTTATACCTAAGTGAACACCTCTAAATGCACCAATCATTGTGATTAGAGTGTAATACATACTTGGATTTAGAGTGTAAATAATTGTCTCTGGAAGTGCCTTATTTGAATTTAATTTGTCGATAATATTTCTGATGTATGCAATAGGAATAACATCGCCAACGCAGTCAAAACCTGCATCCTTTCCTAAAATCTCAAACATTTCTGAATTTGAATTTCTAGTTACTGCTAAGTGCAATTGCATAACCATCTTTCTATCTGTATATGCTTTTCCTAAGAATAAATACATAAAGCCTAAATAGCCATTGTATTCTTCTTGTGTAACTTCTTTGCCTTGTAATAATTTTTTGAATGTAGCATCTGCCTCATCTTTTTCAGCAATTCTTGTTGGGAATCCTTGAATACCTACATCTGAGAATTTACATCCCATAGATACGAAGAAGTTCATACGAGCAAGTATTGCCTTTTCAAGTGATTCAATATCTACAATCTTAACTCCACTAGCATGGCTTAGTGTTGCCATATATACTGGGAAGTTTTTATCTAGTGCTAACAAGATGTTGTCTACTCTAAATGAAGGAACAACTTTTACACCAAAAGATTTATCTTCTTGTAATAGCTTATGATATTCAAGAGAATCTGTTGGATCATCTGTTGTTGCAATATATTCAACGTTAGCCATTTTGATAAGCTTTCTTGGAGATAGAGATTCATCTTTAATCTTCTTATTTGCTTTATCCCAAATAGCTTTAGCATTTTCTGGTTTTAGAGGAAGTGTTATATCAAAGAACATCTCAAGTTCCAAAGCTACCCAATCTTGAATTGGATTACCATAAGCTGTAGATACTGTTTCAATGAATTTTGTGAATTTTTCTTCCCAAGTGCTTCCGCCTGTAATAAATCTTTCTTCTACGCCGTTTGCTCTCATCAAACGCCATTTATAGTGATCTCCTGCAAGCCACATCTCACCGATGTTATCAAAAACCTTATCCTCATAAATCTCTTTTGGAGATAGATGACAATGGTAATCGATAATTGGCAAGTCCTTAACTTGCTTATATAAATCTTCAGCGAATTTGCTCTTTAGAAGGTTTACTGGTCTATCTTTGAACTCTGCCACTGCCGTCTCCTCCTACTAGTTTCATTACTTCATCAACACTTGTAATATTGAAATCGCCTTCAATTGTATGCTTTAGACAAGAAGCTGCAATTGCATATTCAATTGTTTGTTGTTCGCCAAGATTATTTACTAAACCATAGATAAGGCCTGCGCCAAAGCTATCTCCACCGCCTACTCTATCTACGATTTGAATTGTGTACTTTTTAGATTTGAATGATTTTTCTTTTGTGATTAAAATACCTGACCAGTTGTTTACTGATGCAGAAATACTTTCTCTTAAAGTGAATGCAACATATTTAACATTTGGGAATTTAGCCATTAGCTTGTGGCCGATTTCTTCATATCCATCAGCAGATAGAACACCACCTGTAATGTTTGAACCACTTGCTTCGATTCCAAATACGTCTTTAGAATCTTCTTCATTTGAAATTAGAACATCAACATAATTTACAAGTTCGCTCATAACTTCATTGGCTTTTTCTCTTGTCCACAATTTCTTTCTAAAGTTAAGATCGCAAGAAACTGTAATACCTTTTAGTTTTGCAGCTCTTAGAATCTTTCTCATATATTCAACTGCGTTATCTGATAAAGCTGGTGTAATACCTGTCCAGTGCAACCATGTTACATCTTTAAATAAAGCATCAACATCTACTTCATCTGCATTCATTTGAGCAATTGCTGAATTGGCTCTATCATAAATTACATTTGAACCTCTTTGAGAACATCCCTTTTCACAGAAATAAATTCCCATTCTATCTCCGCCACGGATAATTCTTGTTGTATCAACGCCAAATCCTCTTAGTTGATTTACACACTTATCTGCAAGAGCATTTTTAGGAAGCTTTGTAAAATAAACAGCATCTTCGCCAAATTGTGCTAAAGATACTGCTACATTTGCTTCACCGCCACCAAATACAACTTCTAGTGTGTCAGCTTGCATCAATCTCTTATATCCAAGAGGTTGCAATCTCATCATTATTTCGCCAACTGTTAAAATCTTGCCCATCTTATTTATTCCCCTTAACTTGCTTAACTTTATTTACGAATTCTCTTGAAATATCTTCAACAGCTTTGTAATCTCCACTCTTTGCTCCCTTAGTGATGAATGAACCAGCGCCAACAGCATAAGCTCCAGCCTTAAACCATTCTTCTACATTCTCTAAGCTAACGCCGCCTGTTGGCATAATGTTTGCTTGAGGAAGAGGTCCTTTAAGAGCCTTTAATCCCTTTGGTGTTGCTACATCGCCTGGGAATAATTTCAAAATATCTACACCATATTCTAGTGCTGTGATTGCTTCTGTTGGAGTAAAGATACCACTCATAACAGCAACCCCATATCTATTGCAAAGCTTAATTGTTTCAACATTTAATGCTGGAGAAACAACAAATTGAGCACCTGCTAAAATTGCAGCTCTTGCTGTTTCTGGATCTAAAACTGTACCTGCACCAACAATCATGTCTGTGCCCTTATACTTTTCAACTAACGTCTTTATAATTTGGTCTGCATTTGGAACTGTGAAAGTAACTTCCATGATTTTAATTCCACCTGCATAACATGCTTCAACTGTCTTTATTGCTTGATCTACGCTATCGCCTCTAATTACGACTACAACGCCTTCTTGTTTAACTGCTTGATAAATTTCAAACTTCTTCATATAGAAACTCCTAAATTATATTCACGTTATCGGGGTCCTTATAATATTTTTAAAATATAAGTTGCGCCCCTTATGTATTTAAGTATAATTCTTGATAAAAAATTTTACAATGCTATTTTTAATAATATTATGGACAAAACGGATATAGATTTTGTATAATGGGTTTACAAAAATTAAAGGGGTTTAATATGCCAATCATTAATTATATCGGAAGAAACATGAAAACTTATGATGTCTCAGTACACCAACACGACTACTGGGAAATCATTTATTGCACAAACGGTAACGGAACTATAAAGATTAAAGGCGGTCCAGATATTCAATATGCAAAGAATCAAGTTGTTATAATTCCACCAAAAACTGTTCACTCAAATACATCACAAAACGGTTTTAAGAATATCCATATGACAGTCGCAAATTGGAACCCAGCATTTAAAAATGCTGTTCTTATAAATGATAACGAAAAATGCGATTTGTTCTCTATATTAAATATGTGTCTAAGATATTTCAACTTAGAAGATATGGGACATTCAGATATAATTATGTCATTTACAGAGTTGATATTGTCTATGCTGATGGCATTTAGTGATTCTATACAAGCGTCACACCATATTGAAGCTATAGCAAATATAATTCTTGAGAACTTCTCTGATCCACAGTTTGACCTCGAAGATGTATATTCTCAATTCGATTTGTCTAAGGATTACATCAGACGTCAATTTATTAAAGAAAAAGGTATTTCTCCTCTTCAATTCTTAAGCAACACAAGAATCAATTTTGCACAAAAATTACTTCTATCTAAAGACGTAAACAACTACAAGATTTATGAAATAGCAGAAATGTGTGGTTTTACAGATCAATTGTATTTCTCAAGAGTATTCAAAAAAATTACAGGAGTTTCACCAAAAGAATTCACAGAATCTCCTAAGATTCAAAACTATAATAGTATTGATTAATAATTATTATTTATTATTAGAATCAAGAAGCGCTTCAATCCTTTCGAAGCGCTTATTTTTCGCATATAATAAAATGGGAATTAATATAGCGACCGACAAATATGAACTTATAACCCTTATTAGGAGGAGCCAAAAATGAAATCAATTATAATGTTTACTAATAATCCATTAGACTATAAAGAATGTTCTAAAGTGTTAGAACCAGTATTCCCCGGAATCACTATCAACGAAATACAATGCTTTTACGGGAAACCACCAAAGAGTTTTAATTTCGATTTTGAATACGAAAGAGACCAAGACTCTCTTGATCCATTAGATGAGGCGTTAGCAAACAAAATTCCTGTCAAAAATCCTTATTGTACAGTTTTAGACTATCATAAAGATCAAATGGCTCAAAAAGTTGTTAAAGCTTTGTTACCTTTATATCCCGAGTTATATATTCTAGACGATCAGACAGAGTGGCTCGGAGAAGCAAAAGAATATATAGAATTAGATTATGCAAAAATCAATCAACAAATGCAGTAACAAACAAATGTATTGAAATTTTTTGTGTATTTCCACACTTTTTTTCAGTA
>CAMOQV010000088.1 GCA_946623205.1 uncultured Clostridia bacterium | reverse complement strand
CTGACTACGAAAATCATATTCAGCAGAATGAGGTTGTTTTTTGTTGCTTTCATATTGGTTTTCTTTTTGATGTTTATGAAAAATAGGATTCTCTTCCAAATAATTCATAACAAATATTAAGCCTACAATAATGGCTACAAAAAGCACAGTTGCAATAACATATTTTAATGATTTTTTGATTAATCCCATAGTAAATAACCCTTCTACATAAAGGATAAATACT
This sequence comes from uncultured Clostridia bacterium, assembly GCA_946623205.1. Taxonomy (GTDB): domain Bacteria; phylum Bacillota; class Clostridia; order Christensenellales; family UBA3700; genus UBA3700. The sequence goes on along the minus strand of CAMOQV010000088.1, from coordinate 4,902 downwards.
TAATCTTAAAAATGACTAATAATGTTGGAAATTATAAAACTTTTGCTAATTGCTGTCTTAAATGAATGTGGTCTTTATTATTCTCAACAATTACATCTGCGTATTTTTCTAGCTCTTCATCGGTAGGTTGAGATGCAATAATCTTTTTTGCATATTCTTTATCATAACCACTTCTTTTCATTATTCTTGAAATTCTAAATTTTACTTCTGCTTCAACTAGAATCACTCTATCAAAATAATCTTGTAAAATGCTTCCAACAAATACAGGAACTTCAAAATATACAACTTCTTTATCTTTAGATAAAACATCTATTTCTTGTTTAACTAAAGGATGAGCAATTGCATTTAATTTTTCTAATTCTTTTTTATCTGAAAATACAATCTTTCCTAAATAGGCTCTATCTAACGCGTTATCTTTAACAGCGCCTGGCCATGTAGCATTAACTTTATCTAGATATTCTTTTCTTGTAGATATCTCTCTATAGATTTCATCGGCATCATAAACAGGATAGCCCATCTCTTTTATAATTTGGGCTGCTGCACTTTTCCCGCTTCCAATTCCGCCAATTATTGCTATCTTCATTATTTAGCCTCTAGCCAGTTATGGCCAACTCCAACTTCAGCAATTAGTGGAACATCTAATTTAACTACATTTTCCATTGCTTGCTTTAATAGCGTAGAAACTTTTTCTACTTCATCTTTTGGAGTATCTATAATAAGTTCGTCGTGAACTTGCATAATAAGTTTTGCTTTTAATCCTTGAGCTTTTAGCTCATCGTGCACTTTTATCATGGCAAGTTTCATAATATCTGATGCGCTTCCTTGAAGTGGCATATTCATGGCAACTCTCTTTCCAAATCCTTGCATATTTCTATTTGACATAGTAAGTTCTGGAATAGATCTAATTCTTCCCATCATTGTCTTTGCATATCCGTTTTTAGTTGCTTCAGCAACTAGCTCATTCATATATTCATGAACTCTTGGATATGTTTTAAAATAATTTGTTGTGAATTCTTTTGCCTTATATACAGGTATTCCTAAATCTTGAGATAGACCAAAATCTGTAATTCCATATATGATTCCAAAGTTTACTGCCTTTGCTTGTCTTCTCAAATCCTTTGTTACAAAATCAATTGGAATATTGAATATCTTTGCGGCAGTTGCTGCGTGAATATCTTTGCCTGATTTGAAGTCTTCAACCATACCCTCATCTTTAGAAAATGCTGCCATTAATCTTAATTCGATTTGAGAATAGTCGGCGCAAACAAGTTCGCAACCTTTAGATGCTATAAACATTTTTCTTATTTGTCTTCCTTCTTCTTTTCTAACTGGAATATTTTGAAGGTTTGGTTCGGTTGAAGATAATCTTCCCGTTGCGGTAACTGTTTGTTTAAAGATTGTATGAATCTTTCCTTCACTATCTATTAAAGGCTCCATACCATCTAAATATGTTGATCTTAATTTCTCAAGCTCTCTATAGCGCAAAAGAAGCGGAATAACTGGGTGATCATTAACTAAATCTTGAAGAACTTCAACATTAGTTGAATAACCCGTTTTTGTCTTTGCGCCTTTTGAATTTAGATTCAATACTTCAAATAAGATATGAGCAAGTTGTTTTGTTGAATTAATATTGAACTCTTCTCCAACTATGTCATATATTTCTTGAGTTAATTTTGCAAGCTCTGCCTTTATTTCAGTTGCAACTTCATGAAGGATATCTTTATCTATAGAAAATCCGCATTGTTCCATATCGTATAGAACACTAATTAGTGGCTTTTCCATATCAAAATAAAGATGATCTAATTTCTTTTCTTTTATAAGTCCTAAAATATCTTCATATAGATACATAGCACCAAGTGCACTATTATCTGCATTTAGATTGAATTTTTCTAACATATCCGTTAGATTCTTATAGTTTCTATTTGCATCTAAAATGTATGCCATAACTAAGATATCTTCAAAGTTTTGAATTGTAGCATCAAAACGCTTTAAATCATACATGAAGTTTTTCACATCATAAATAATCTTTTTTATTGATGCATCTTCAAATATATCTTTAAATTCATATAGGAAGTTATCAAAGAAGATTCCGTCTAATAAATTATCAGAAAGCTTAATTGTGAAAGATTTATCTTTACTTACAGCTATTTCAATATCTGCTCCAACATTGAATGTAAATATACCAGATTTCTTAATAGCCATCTTTACATCTTGAAGAGCTCCCATATTATCTACGATAATGTTTTCCCCTTCAAGCTTTTTAATTTCAATTGCTTCTTCTTTAAATGAAAGCTTATCAATTATCTTATTTAATTCTAAATCTTTTAACGTATCGTAGAATTCTTGAGTATATTCACCAGTAAATCTTGCTGATTCTAAATTAAAAGAAATTGGAACGTCAATCTTGATTGTGGCTAACTTATAGCTCAAATAAGCCAAGTCTTTATTTTGTTCTAGTTTTTCCTTTAATTTACCCTTTATCTCGTCGATATGAGCATATACGCCATCTAGCGTTGTATATTTTTCTAAAAGATCTTTTGCTGTCTTTTCGCCAATGCCTGGAACGCCTGGAATGTTATCTGAAGTATCACCCATCAAAGATTTTAAATCTATGATTTGAGATGGAACCATATTCCAAGTTTCTTTTAAATATTCAGGAGTAAATACTTCTATTTCAGAAACACCCTTTTTAGTAAGAAGAACTGTTGTTGTGTTATCTACTAATTGAAGAGAGTCTCTATCTCCCGTTACGATATATGTTTGATCATTATATGATTTAGCAATAGTTCCAATTAAATCATCCGCCTCGAATCCATCCATCTCTAAAATTGGAATACCCATTGTAGATAGAACCTTTTTCATTGGTTCGATTTGCATTCTTAATTCATCTGGCATTCCCTTTCTTTGAGCCTTATAGCCCTCATACATTTGTTTTCTAAATGTTGGAGCATGTCTATCAAAAGTTGCAATAATATAATCTGGTGTATATTCGCCTATTAATTTAATAAGCATGTTCATATACCCAAATATAGCGCCTGTGAATTGACCCTTTCTATTCGAGAAATTAGGAAGAGCATAAAATGCTCTGTTAATTAAAGAATTGGAATCTAAAACTAATATCTTTCCCATTAAAGCTTCTCTGCTATTTTCTTTAAGAAGTCCTCTGTTAATAACTTATGAACTTCATTTTCGCCTTTATATAAAGCTGCTAAATCGCCTGTCATGTAGCCATCTTCAATAGTTTGAATTGTGGCCTTTTCTAACTTATCTGCAAATGCTTGTAATTCTGGAAGATTATCGAATTCTCCTCTCTTTCTTAAAGCACCGCTCCAAGCGTAAATAGTAGCTACTGGGTTTGTAGATGTTTGTTCACCCTTTAGATATTTATAATAGTGTCTTGTAACTGTTCCGTGAGCAGCTTCATATTCATACTTTCCTGTTGGAGATACTAAAACTGAGCTCATCATAGCAAGTGAACCAAAAGCTGTTGCTACCATATCACTCATAACGTCTCCATCGTAGTTTTTACAAGCCCAAATCATACCGCCATTAGATCTTACGATTCTTGCTACAGCATCATCGATTAATGTGTAGAAGTATGTAATTCCTGCAGCTTCAAATTTAGCCTTATATTCATTTTCATAGATTTCATTGAAGATATCTTTGAATCTATGGTCATATGTCTTAGAAATTGTATCTTTTGCGTTGAACCACAAATCTTTTTTAGAATCTAAAGCATAATTGAAACATGCTCTAGCAAAAGATGAAATAGATGCATCAACGTTGTGCATACCCATAACAATACCAGCAGATTTCTTGAAATCAAAGATTTCTATTTCACGTGTACCATCTTCATCTTCCAAAACTAGCTTTGCTTTACCGCCCTTTTTAACATATCCTTCTACATCTTTGTAGATATCTCCATATGCATGACGAGCAATAACGATTGGCTTTGTCCAAGTTGGAATATATGGAACAATACCCTTAACCATGATTGGTTCTCTAAATACAGTACCATCCATAATAGCTCTGATTGTACCATTTGGGCTCTTCCACATTGTTGATAGGTTGTATTCTTGAACACGTTGAGCATTTGGTGTAATTGTTGCGCACTTAACAGCAACGCCATATTCGTTTGCAGCGTTTGCTGAATCTATTGTTACTTGATCTTTTGTTGCTTCTCTGTTTTGAAGTCCTAAATCAAAATAAATTGTCTTTAAATCCACATATGGAAGAATAAGGATATCTTTAATCCACTTCCATATAATTCTTGTCATTTCATCCCCATCCATTTCTACGATAGGTGTAACCATTTTAATTTTTGCCATGAGTTTGCTCCTAAAAATTATATTCTTTACTATTATAGTAAATATGCGTGATTTATTCAATGAATTACTAAAAAATGATAATTATCTTAACCACATTATAATGGCATCTTTTTTATTTAAATAAAAATTCTTTCTTCTGCCTTCTTCTTGAAAGCCAAATTTCTTATATAGTTTAAAAGCTTTTTCGTTATCTACTTCTACTTCAAGAGTTAGTGCGTTTACTTCAAACTTATGAGCCCTTTCTATCAAATCTTCAAAAAGCTTTGTGCCGTATCCTTTTGATTGATATTCTCTCTTTATGGCGATGTTGTTTATATATCCTTCATCAAATACTTTTTGGAATGAATAATAACCAATTACTTCATCATCTAGAAGCATTACACGAAAGATTATATTCTGCTTACGAATCAAAGATAAAAGTGCGTCTTTTGACCAAGGAACGATTATCTCTTTGCTCTCTATTGCAAAGATATCATCTATATAATTTTCTTGAACATTAACTATGTTAATCTCCATCTCTATCCCTTTCTGCTTGAGACTTTCTTAAATAAATTGGCTCTAATGTAGAAAATTC
>CAMOQV010000087.1 GCA_946623205.1 uncultured Clostridia bacterium | reverse complement strand
TGTCTATAAATTGTTTAGTGTGTTGTCGTCTGAAGAATCAACAAATTCCTCTAATTTTTTCAAAGTACCATCTAATGATGTTCCTTTATAATATGTTGAGATTGCTACACGAATTGTTGGACTAACTGTCTCAATTGGCATTTCTGGAATTTCGCCAACATCTTCGCCTTCTGCTTCTCTTTCTTTCAATTCATCTATTTTATCTTGTAATAATTTTTGCTTTTCTAATTGTTCATCTGTGTATGCATCTGGTGCATATGGAACTTTAATAGCTTCTACTTTTGCTTTTAAATCAGTCATAAAGTTCATAACACCATTTACATCTATTCCAGAGAAACAAATTGCAAACTTTGGTCCCATATATCTAACAAAGATATACTCTTTTGCTAAGTTTGATTTTACATAGTTTGAAATTGCTGTAATTACATTATCTCCAGTTTTTCTTGAAACTTCTTGGTCAATATCTAAAAGATTTGTTATCTTGAATAAACATACAGCTGATGTTGTATATTTATCAATAATCTTCTTTCCTTCACCATATAAGTATTCTGCTGATTTTAATCCTGAATATAAGTCATCTCTTACAATGTTTTCTATTGTTGCTTGTTTTTCAACTGTCTTTAAAATTGTTACTATGTTATTTCTAACAACCTCTAAGATTGTTGTGTCTAACTTATCAAATTCGTGTGCCTTGCTTCCTTCTATAATCCAATATCCTATGTATACATTGTCTACATATAGTGGGAAGAACATTGCACATTTAGCTCTACCAAATTCCATTTTTTGATATGGTAATTTTTCACTATCATTGTCAACTGATATATACTTTGGTCTTGCAGTTTTAATACTGTCACCAAACGCAGGATCAGATTGTAAGTTTTTTAATGTTGGCCAATGCTTTTGATCAACATTTGAAGCCTTAACAACATATTCTGCTCCATCAAATACAACTATTGTTGAATATTTAATAGAATATTTATTTATTAGTATATCATTGATACTTTCTAACTTTTCATCAATTGTTGAGCTTTCTCCAAGCGTATTCATAAAGTCTTGTAATACGTTTAAGCTCGTTACTCTTTGGTTTAAGTTAGAAAAGGTGTCTATTTTTTTATGAATTGAATAGTTATAGGCTAGCAATGCTAATGCTGCTATTACTAACAATATGATACACGCAAGTGCCAAAACATATCACCCCTTCTTTATTGATTTAGTCTCATTTTATTAAGTGTGTCATTTACATCACTTGAAAAATCTGTTGTATTCTTTAAAGGTTTTCCTCCAAAGAATTTCTTTTTTGTACTTCCATAGCTTGAATATCCTACTCCAGAAACTGTTCTTGCTCCTGCAACTAATGGATATACTAAACTCTTTAAGTCTTCTAATGCTGTAATTAGATTTTTAGAATATCCATTTAAACTTAATTGACACATAGCAATTGACTCTAAGTATCTTGCATATGTTGCTTCTTCAAATGGTATTCTTACATATTGAATTGTATTGCTATTAAACAAATCTCTTTGAAGTGTCATTGATGGTTCATTGTATTTGCTCATTCCACCAATAATCATCTTGTCATCTAAGCGTTTCATCTTAACATATTTGTTAATAACAACTCTTAGCTTTGATTCATCTAATAAATTCTTTAATTTCAAGTCACTTAAGAATTGTGTAAGTGGTTGAATTGTAAATGCATCCATTGTTTGTACTAAGTATATTTCGTTTGATAGAACGAAGTACTTAGAATCAGTTTTGTAATCACAATCTAATAATATAATTTCAAAACTATTTGATGCTGTTTTTAATAAGCTTTCTGCATTTATATCTAATGTTATATCTCCTGGAAGTCCTGTAAATACTGTTAAGTTTTTATTAACTTCTATTCCCTTTGGATTTCCGTTTGATAAGTTTGTTAAACTATCTGTTGCTAGTTTCATTAGCTCTGGATCATTATTTGTAAACATGTAATAAGCATTCTTATTTTGTGTTAAGTCAATAACTGCTGTTCTAACACCTGATTGTGCTAATAATTGTGCTAAGTTATTTACTACAAATGATGTTCCATTTTTTGTTGTTCCAACGAATGCTGCAATCTTTCCGTTTCCAGCAATTGGATTACTTGCCTTTGGTGCTGGTTCTGGATTACTTACAGCTTCCATAGATATTTGATCTACTTGTGGTTCTATATCTATTTTTTCTGGTTCATTTACTACACTAATTGGTTCTACTGCTATTTCTTCTTGAACTTGTGGTTCTTGGTAGAATGGTTCTGGCTCTACTGCCGGTGTAATTGGTGCAAATGGATCTACTCCTGATAATTCATAAGGATTATTTGTTACCATTTGTCCCATTTCATCATATGGATTTTTCTCCATAGCAGGGATTTCTGGAGCCTCTGGAACTTCTGGAACTTTTGGTTCTTCTTGTACTGGCATTGTTTCTGGTTCTGCACTTGCAATATTCATTGCAGATACTGGACCTTCTTTTGCTTCTAACTCTGCCATTACTTGATCTATTTTTCTAGGTCTGCCTCTTCCTCTCTTAGGCATATTCATTTTTGCTAATTCTTCTGGAGTTCTTTCTTTCTTTGGTCTGCCTCTTCCTCTCTTTGCTGGCTCTACTACATCGTTTTCAGTTACTTTGTCATCCATACTAGGTAGTTCTGGCATAACTGGAGTTTCAACAGTAGGTGTTTGTATTTCTGGCATTGTAACTGGTGTAGCTACTGGCTCATTTACTTGAGGTCTTTCCATTACTGGCATTTGAGGACTAACCTTATCGTTTACTACAACTTGTGCATGATTTACACTCATTGTAGATGGTATTATTACTGGCTCTGACATCTTTGTCTCGCCTATATCTTTTACCATGAACTCTAAGTTAGCTGGTTTTGTTGGATTGTTTGGCTTTCCATATGGTTTGTATTGTCCATTTGATAAAACCGTACCATTAAGCATAAGCTTTTGATATCTACTAGAATTTTGTTCTAGTACTGCTTTAACTTCTAGTGGTAAGAACTTGATTATGATACGTAATTGTGTTTCATCATATTGATTTGCAATGTTATCAAACGCTTCAACACATTTCTTTTCATTGTTTCCTATCTTCTTGTAGTAAGATAAGATATTCTTAATCTCGTTTTCTCCAACTTCTTGTTCTGTTTCAGGCTTATAATCTACTTCCTCTGTATCAATTTTATAATACTTTTTAGCTTCTTTTTTGTTTCTTGGTTTGTTTATTAAAGAGCATACCATGTTAATGCTTCTATCGTTTCCAATTAATGCATCGTATACTCCTATACCAAATAACTTAACTAAAAGTCCGTCTGATTTAGTTCTTCTATCTGAGCATATGAAGATAATAGGGATATCTTCCCCTGTTGGTTTTGATGCTTCATCGCTTATGCTATCTAATTTCTCAAATAAGAATTTATCAATAGCATCATAGTTGTTATTAGATAATGGTTCTAGATCTTCTCCAATAACTATTGCATCATAACTCTTATCTCTTTGTAACTCTTTAATTATCGCATTGAAATAATAAACATTTCTGCTAGTAATTATCTCTTTATATTTTTGTTGATAATTATTTACAACTAATGATGTGATATTCTCGTTACTTACTCCAAATAGAACTTTCATTTGTTTAACCCCTCCAACCCTTGACGATTATTGCAAATAATAATGGTAACACTTGGCATATGATAAATAGTGTTACTATAGCTATCATTGAGTTGAAGCCTTTCCTTTGATTCTCTAAATGTCTATTTCCTATTACAAATTGGTAAATAGCACTAACTGCGATTCCTAAGAATCCTAATGGTATACTGTATATTCTAACAATGTTTAGAATATAAGCTATGATTCCATATGTACTATTTCCATATATTGCTTTATAGTCTTCGATAGTCTTTAGTTGTGCTTCTTTTTGCTCTACTAATTGACTCTTTGTTTTGCTTCCTATAATTTCGCCATTTGTAATTGCATTTTGAACTGTGTTTGCTGCACTTACTGTTCCGTCCTTGACGTTATTTACCATTTCAGTTGTTCCTCTTGCAATTGTGCTATCGATATTTTCGTTAGCTTGTGGCATTGCAATTTCAGCAGCTGCAACTTGGCTTATTCCTAGGATTGTAGCGACAAATGTAATTAGTATTATCTTAGCGAACTTTTTCATACTATCCTCCCAAATTATATGTCTATTATATAATACACTAGTTTCGTAAAAATAGCAAGTAAAAAACGATATTTTTTGCAAAAAATAAAGGCCTTTTCCCATTACGGAAATCAGCCTTTTAGGTTCATTGTTTTATTCAAAAATTAGAACGCATCTTGTCCTAAATATTTTGATTTATCTCCTAAGTCATTTTCAATGTTTAATAGTCTATTATATTTAGCAACTCTATCAGTTCTGCAAGGAGCTCCAGTCTTGATTTGTCCAGCATTTGTAGCAACTGCAACATCTGCTAAGCATACATCTTCTGTTTCACCTGATCTATGAGATACAACTGCTGTGTATCCATTTTCTTTTGCTAAGTTAATTGCAGCTAATGTTTCTGTTAATGTTCCAATTTGATTTAACTTAATTAAAATGCTGTTTGCAACTCCCATGTCTAATCCTTTTTGAAGTCTCTTAATGTTTGTTACAAATAAGTCATCTCCTACTAATTGAACTTTATTTCCAAGTCTATCAGTAAGTTTTTTCCAGTTTTCCCAATCTTCTTCAGCTAATCCATCTTCGATTGAAATTAATGGATATTTTTCTGTAAGATATGCTATCCAATCAATCATTTCTTCAGCTGTTTTTAATTCTTTAGTTTTCCAGAAATAATATTTTCCGTCTTCACCAATCTTTTTAGCTTCTTCATACATTTCTGTAGATGCTATATCAGTTGCTAAGCATACTTCTTCTCCAGGTTTATATCCTGCTTTTGTAATTGCCTCTACTAATAACTCTAATGCTTCTTCATCAGATGATAAGTTTGGTGCAAATCCTCCCTCGTCTCCAACAGCTGTAACTAATCCTTTTTCTTTTAATATAGATTTTAATGCAGCATATATTTCTGCACACCATCTTAAAGCTTCAGTAAAGTTTGGAGCTCCAACTGGCATGATCATAAATTCTTGTGAACTTACTGTAT
>CAMOQV010000086.1 GCA_946623205.1 uncultured Clostridia bacterium | reverse complement strand
CCAAAAGCAACATCTTTATATACTGTATCTTCAAATAATTGATATTCAGGATATTGGAACACCATTCCAACATTTGATCTTAATTTTCTCAAATCTGGCTTTGGCTTTTTAGCGTTTGTAAGCTTTATATCAAATACTTCAATTTCGCCCTCTTGGACTTTAATAAGTCCATTAAGATGTTGAATGAATGTACTTTTACCTGAACCAGTATGTCCAACTATGCCTAAAAAATCCCCTTCATTAATCGTTAAATTAATGTTAGAAATTGCCTTCTTTTCGTAAGGCGTTCCTTGTGAATATGTAAATGCTAAATCCTTTACAACAATTGACATAGTTTATCTACAAGTTCATCCTTTTCCATTATTTCTTTGCCCACTTTAACACCTACATCATCAAGCGCTATTGCAATTTGTGTTACTAGTGGAACATGTATTTTGTTTGCCTTTATCTTTTCATATTGAGCAAACACTTCTTTTGGCTTACCATCAAGTGCGATCTTTCCATCGTTTAAAACTATTAATCTATCTGCTCCCAAAGCTTCTTCCATATAATGAGTTATACATATAACCGTCATGCCTTCTTTATTTAACTCGTGGGCTACATCCATAACTTCTTTTCTGCCTTGAGGATCAAGCATAGCCGTTGACTCATCAAAAACAATAACCTTTGGTTTCATTGCAATAATACCAGCGATGGCCAATCTTTGTTTTTGTCCACCAGATAATTTAAATGGAGTTCCCTTTTTGTACTCAAGCATATGGACCTTATCTAGTGCCCAATCAACTCTTTTTATAATTTCTTCTCTTTCTATTCCCAAATTCTCTGGGCCAAAAGCTATATCATCTTCAATAATTGATGCGACCATTTGGTTATCTGGATTTTGGAATACCATTCCAACACTCTTTCTAACTTCAAAACTCTTATCTTTATCTTGAGTATCCATACCAAAGACTCTTACTTTGCCATAGTCTGGAATTAATAAACCATTTAAAAGCTTTGCAATTGTACTTTTACCTGAACCATTATGTCCGACAATAGAAACAAAGGATCCCTCTTCAATATTTAAAGAAACCCCTCTGACAGCCTTAATTATGTTGTCTTCACTAAGAACATATGAAAAATATACATTTTCTAATTCTATCGCGTTCATTTTGTCCTCAAAATTATGCTTATTATAGCACAAGCGTGCTGCAAATAAAACAAAATGCGCGCGCAATTATTATTGACTACAAAAGTAAATTATATATATAATATTAAGCGGTCATAAAAAAATTTACAATTAAATACGGAGGTATAAAATATGGGTAAAATGACTATTGATGGAAATACAGCTGCAGCGCATATCGCGTATGCTTTTAGTGAAGTAGCTGCTATTTATCCTATCACACCATCTTCTCCAATGGCTGAAAACTGCGATGAGTGGGCTACAGCTGGAAGAAAGAATTTATTTGGTCAAGTCCTATCATTAGCTGAAATGGAATCAGAAGCAGGTGCTGCTGGTGCTGTTCACGGTTCATTACAAGCCGGTGCATTAACAACAACATTCACAGCCAGCCAAGGTTTGTTATTAATGATTCCAAACATGTACAAAATTGCAGGTGAATTAACACCTTGCGTTTTCCACGTAAGTGCTCGTGCACTTGCATACCATGCTCTTAACATCTTTGGTGATCACTCAGACGTTATGGCATGTCGTCAAACAGGTTTTGCAATGCTATGCTCTAACTCAGTTCAAGAAGTTATGGATTTAGCATTAGTTGCTCACTTTGCAACATTAAAATCTTCAGTACCATTCCTACACTTCTTCGATGGATTCAGAACATCTCACGAAGTTTCTAAGATTGATGGTATCGATTATGAAGATATTAAACCAATTTTCGAAAGCAAATACATGCAATATGTAGATGCATTCAAGAAGAGAGCTTTAAACCCAGAACATCCAGTTCAAAAAGGTACAGCTCAAAACCCAGATGTATACTTCCAAGGACGTGAAGCTGCTAATAAGTATTATCAAGCAGTTCCAGCTATTGTTGAAGAAGCTATGGCTGATCAAGAAAAGATTACAGGAAGACATTATGAACTATATCAATATTATGGAGCTAAAGATGCTACTAAGGTTATCGTAATCATGGGTAGCGGTGCTGAAGCTATTGAAGAAACAGTTGATTATCTAAACGCTAGAGGACAAAAGGTTGGTTTAATCAAAGTTAGATTATTCAGACCATTCGTTGGCGCTAAGTTCATCAATGCTATTCCATCTACATGTAAGAACATCACTGTTCTAGATAGAGTTAAGGAAAGCGGAAGCTTAGCTGAACCTCTATACCTAGATGTTGCTACTTCTCTTCTAGAAGCTGGCAGATCAGATATTAAGATTGTTGGTGGTAGATATGGTTTAGGTTCTAAGGAATTCAACCCATCTATGGTTAATGCTGTTTATGAAAACATGGACGCTAAGCAACCAAAGAACCACTTCGCTGTTGGTATCGTAGATGACGTTACAGGTAACTACCTAGAAGTTAAAGAAAAGATCGACGCTGCTCCAGCTGGTGCTATTTCTTGTAAGTTCTATGGTTTAGGATCTGATGGTACTGTTGGTTCTAACAAGAACTCTATTAAGATCATCGGTAACTATACAAACAAGTATGCTCAAGCATATTTCGCATATGACTCTAAGAAGTCTGGTGGTATCACAATTTCTCACTTAAGATTTGGTGATAACCCAATTAAGTCTTCTTACCTAATCGACCAAGCTGACTTCATCGCTTGTCACAACCCAGCATACGTTTTGAAGTATGATATGCTATCTGACTTAAAGGATGGCGGTACATTCTTACTAAACTCTCCTTGGACATTAGAAGAAATGGAAACTCAATTACCTGCTTCTATGAAGAATCTAATCGCTAAGAAGCATGCTAAGTTCTATAACATCGATGCTATCGACGTTGTAAACAAGATTGGTCTAAAGGGACGTATTTCTACAACAATGCAAGCTTGTTTCTTCAAACTAGCTAACATCATGCCATATGAAGAAGCTGATAAGCATATGAAGGATTTCGTTTTGAAGTCATTCTCTAAGAAAGGTCAAGCAATTGTTGATATGAACAATGCTGCTATTGATAACGCTATTGCAAATCTAAAGGAAATCAAATACCCTGCATCATGGGCTACAACAACAGAAGGCGCAGTTGTTACTCCAGTAACAGATGATAAGTACTTCACAGAAATCATCGCTCCAATGTTAGCTCAAGAAGGTGACAAACTTCCTGTATCTGCATTCGTTAACAATCCAGATGGTGCTGTTCCAACAGGAACAACAAAGTTCGAAAAGCGTGGTGTTGCTGTTCTAGTTCCAGAATGGAATCCAGAAAAGTGTATCCAATGTAACCAATGTGCTTTCGTATGTCCACACGCTACAATCCGTCCTGTAATGCAAAAGGAATTCGTAGGAGCTCCTGCTACATTCAAGACAGCTGAAGTTAAAGTAGGCGGCGCTAAGGGATATCAATATAGAATGCAAGTTTCAGCTCTAGACTGTCTAGGATGCGGAAGCTGTGCTAAGGTTTGTCCAGTTGGTCAAAAGGCTCAAAACGAAGAAGATAAGCCATTAAGAATGGTTCCTCTTGCTAAGGCTTTAGAAGATGGCGAAGATAAGAACTGGGAATATGCAGTTGCTCTTCCAGAAACAGATGCTCCTATTTCTAAGGACGACGTAAAGGGTTCTCAATTCCGTCAACCATTATTCGAGTTCTCTGGAGCTTGTGCTGGTTGTGGTGAAACACCTTACCTAAAGGTTATTTCTCAAATGTTCGGTGACAGAATGATCATTGCTAACGCAACAGGTTGTTCATCAATCTATGGTGGTTCTGCTCCAACATGTCCATATACAAAGAATGCTAAGGGACATGGTCCTGCTTGGGCAAACAGCTTATTCGAAGATAACGCTGAATTTGGTTATGGTATGGAAATCGCTGTTGAGCAAAGAAGAAAGAAACTAGCTGAAGATATGTCTGCCCTAATTGAAATGGGTATCGACGATGGCGTTAAGGGTATCTTCGAAAAGTGGATGGAAACAGCTCAAAACACAGAAGAAAACAAAGTTGCTTCAGAAGCTGTTAAGGGAATCATTGCTGATTTAGCTGCTAAAGAAGCAGACGCTACAAAGAAGGCTCTATACACAGATATCTGCAAGAATCAAGATTGCTTAGTTAAGAAGTCTGTATGGATCTTCGGTGGTGACGGCTGGGCTTACGATATCGGTTTCGGTGGTCTAGATCACGTTCTAGCTATGAACAGAAATGTTAACGTTATGGTTCTAGATACAGAAGTTTACTCAAATACTGGTGGTCAAGCTTCTAAGTCTTCTCCAACAGGTGCAATCGCTAAGTTTGCTGCTGGTGGTAAGATGACAAAGAAGAAGGATCTTGGTAAGATTGCTATGTCTTATGGCTATGTATATGTTGCTCAAGTATCTATGGGTGCTTCTCCAGCTCAATTCTTAAAGGCTATTAAAGAAGCTGAAGCTTACGATGGTCCATCTCTAATCATCGGTTATGCTCCATGTATCAACCACGGTTTGAAAGATATGGGTGCTTCTCAATTAGAAATGAAGAAAGCTGTTGAAACAGGTTACTGGCAATTATATAGATTCAACCCTGCTGAAGGCGGTAAGTTCTATCTAGATAGCAAAGAACCAACAGGCGATTACAAGGCATTCTTAATGGGTGAAAACAGATATGCTCAATTAGCTAAGGCTAAGCCAGAAGTTGCTGAAAAGTTATTCGCATTAAACGAAGAACAAGCAAAGGCTAGATACGCAGGCTACAAGAAGTTATCTGAGTAATCAATAACCTAAACAAAAACTCAGGCGGCTCTTATTTGAGTCGCCTGTATTATTTATAGAAAACTTTTTAGATGATCCAACAATTCCGGAACCGATTTTGTTAGTGTCAAATATACTAATTCCAAATCTATAACTCCATAGTCATGAACAATTCTATTTCGCATCCCCTTTATGTCTCTCCATGGAATGTTTTTATTGTCATTTCTAAATTTTTCAGAAAGTTTCTCGTTGTTCTCAGCAACTTGAATTAATCTAAAAAGCATAGAATCTACCAGCAAATCATTGCTTTCAAATTCCTTTAA
>CAMOQV010000085.1 GCA_946623205.1 uncultured Clostridia bacterium | reverse complement strand
TTGAAATGTTTGGCGATGAAGCTAAAGAACTTCGTGATGCTGGTGGCGAATACGGAGCAGCTACAGGTAGACCAAGAAGAGTTGGTGGATTTGACGTTGTAGCTTCAAAGTATGGTTGTATGTGCCAAGGAGCAGACGAAATCGCTCTTACAAAGATGGACGTTCTATCTTATATGGATAAGATTCCAGTATGTACAGCTTATAAAATTGGTGACAAGATCACTACAGATTTCCCACGTGGTGAAGAATTAAGAATTGCTACTCCAGTAATTGAATATCTTCCAGGTTGGAAATGTGATATCTCAGGTTGCAGAAAGCCAGAAGATCTTCCAAAGGAAGCTTATGACTATGTTAAGTTTATTGAAAAGGCTACAGAATGCAAGATTACATATGTTTCTGTTGGTGCAGACAGAGATGCTTATTTGGTGATGTAAGATGGAATTAAATAATCATTTTTTAGATTTAAAAGACAGTTATTTGTTTTCAACTGTAGCAAGAAAGGTTAGAGAATACCAAGCTGCTAATCCAGGCGTGAAGGTATACAAATTATCTATCGGTGATGTAACGCTACCTCTAGCTCCAGTTGTAATTGAAGCAATGCATAAAGCTGTAGACGAAATGGGCAAGAAAGAAACATTCCGTGGATATGGCCCAGAACTTGGATATGACTTTTTAAGAGAAAAGATTCAAGCATACTATAAGAGACTTCCAGTTGATTTGGAATTAGATGAAATCATTGTATCTGATGGTGCTAAATCTGATTTAGGTAATATTCTAGATATTATGTCACTAAACAATAAGGTTCTAATCCCAGATCCAGTATATCCTGCATATGTTGATGTTAACATCATGGCAGGAAGAAAGATTGATACATGCAAAGGCTGTGCAGAAAACGGATTCAAGCCAATGCCAGACGATTCTTATAAAGCAGACGTTATCTATATTTGTTCTCCAAACAATCCTACAGGCGCTGTTTATACAAAAGAAGAATTGAAGGTATGGGTAGATTATGCTAATAAACAAAAAGCATTAATCATCTTTGATGCTGCATATGAAGCTTTCGTACAAGACAAATCACTTCCTCATTCTATTTTTGAAATTGATGGAGCAAGAACTTGTGCTATTGAAATCTGTTCATTCTCAAAGACAGCTGGATTTACAGGTACAAGATGTGGTTATACAGTTGTTCCAAAAGAATTAGAATTTAACGGAATCAAAGCAAATGCTTTATGGAATAGACGTCAATCTACAAAGTTTAACGGAACTCCATATATCATTCAAAGAGCTGCTGAAGCCGTATTTACTGAAGAAGGACAAAAGCAAATCCAAGCTAACCTTGAATATTATAGAGAAAACGCTAAGATTATCAAAAACGCTTTAGTAGAAAAAGGTATCTACTGTGTAGGTGGCGAAAACTCTCCATATATTTGGTTAAAGTGTCCAAATGGTATGAAGTCTTGGGAATTCTTCGATAAGCTTTTAAACGAAAAGGGCGTTGTTGGTACTCCAGGCGCTGGCTTTGGTGAAAACGGAGAAGGATTCTTTAGATTAACTGCATTTGGAGATAGAGAAACAACTATCGAAGCAGTTAAGAGAATTACAGAGATTTTATAATGCCAAAATTTACTCAAGAAGAAGTCAACGAAATTATCAAAAGACTCGAGAAAATGCATCCAGAAGCACATTGCGAGCTTAATTTCGAGACTCCTTTTGAGGCATTGGTAGCAGTAATATTATCTGCTCAATGTACAGATAAGAGAGTAAATCTTGTTACTAAAGATTTATTCAAAAAACTCAAGACACCTCAAGATTTTGCAAAAATCGAGCAAGAAAATCTTGAAATCTTGATAAAACCATGTGGGTTCTATAAGAACAAAGCAAAAAACATCAAAGCTTGTGCTGAGCAAATCATAGATAAATTTAATGGTGAAGTGCCATCAACTATTGAAGAATTGACCTCACTTGCTGGCGTTGGAAGAAAGACGGCAAATGTCATTTGTGCAGAAATATTCCATGAAGATGCAATTGCTGTAGATACTCACGTGAAGAGAGTTTCAAATAGGTTAGGATTCGTTAAATCTGATGATCCTTATGATGTTGAAATGGCTCTTAAAAAGATTTTCCCAAAAGAGAAGTGGTCAAGAATGCATCATCTTCTAATCTTCTTGGGGAGATACACTTGTAAAGCAATAAAACCAAATTGCGAAGAATGTTTGCTAAACGATTTATGCAAATCTAGGAGATAAGATGTTTTTAGATATAGCTTCAATTTTTATAAAAGCTGGTGACGGTGGCGATGGCATCGTTTCTTTCCATACAGAAAAATATGTAGATATGGGTGGCCCAGATGGTGGCGATGGCGGAAATGGCGGTTCAATCATCTTTGTTGTAGATGAGGGTTCATCAACGCTTGTTGACTTCCAATATGCAAAGCACTTTAGGGCCGAAAATGGCGCAAATGGGGCTTCTAAAAACTGTAGAGGTAAAAATGGTAAGGATTTAATTATCAAGGTTCCTAGAGGCACAATTATTAGAGATAAGACATCTGGCGAGATTATCGCAGATATGTTCTATAAAGATTCTAGATTCGTAGCTCAAGCAGGTGGTCTTGGAGGAAAGGGTAATGCAAGATTTGCAACACCACAAAGAAAAGCTCCAAAGTTCTCACAAAAGGGCGAAAAGACAGTTGAAATTCCATTAACATTGGAATTAAAGACAATTGCTGATGTTGGTTTAGTTGGATTCCCAAATGTTGGTAAATCTACGCTTTTATCTGTAGTGTCTGCAGCAAAGCCAAAGATTGCTAATTATCATTTCACAACTTTATCTCCAATACTTGGCGTTGTTAAACATTATGATAAATCTTTCGTTATGGCAGATATCCCAGGATTAATTGAAGGCGCATCAGAAGGCGCTGGACTTGGACATAGCTTCTTAAGACACGTAGAGCGTGTAAGATTAATTGTTCACGTTGTAGATATTTCTGGATGTGAGGGAAGAGATCCATATGAAGATTATCAAATTATTAATCGTGAATTGAAAAAATATTCTAAATCATTATCTGAATTGCCACAAATTGTATGTGCAAATAAGTGCGATTTAGTAGAAGATGAAAAGCAAATAGATGAATTTGAGAGAAAGATTGGCAAGAAAGTATTTAGACTTTCAGCCGTAGCGCATAAAGGTCTTGAGGATTTATTAAACGAGATTTCAAAAGAATTAGATTTATTACCAGAGATTGAACCAGTTCATATTGAAAGAGTTGCAAAGCAAAAGGATTATTCTTCATTTGAAATTGTTACAGATGGCGAAGGATTCTTTGAGGTTGTAGGACCACTTGTTGATTCATTGGTAAGAAACGTAGTTTTAAGCGATTTTGAATCTAATAGATATTTCCAAAAGCAATTACAAGAAAAAGGCGTTATTCAAGCCTTAAAAGATGAAGGATGTGAAGAAGGAGATACTGTAAGAATTTCAGATATTGAATTCGATTTCGTGGAGTAGTATATGACAAGTAAAGATAGAGCATACCTAAGAGGATTAGCAATGAAAATGGAGCCAACAGCACAAGTTGGCAAAAATGGTATTACAGATACCTTGATTAAACAAATCGATGAACAATTAGAAGCAAGAGAAATGATAAAAGTTTCTGTGCTTCAAAATTCTGATCTTGATGCAAAAGCTGTAGCAAACGATATAGCTTCAGAAACAAACGCAGAAGTTGTACAAGTATTAGGATTTAAAATTACATTATATAGAGTTTCTAAAAAAGACAAGATTAAGCATTTACTATAATGATAGGAATTTTTGGCGGGGCATTTAATCCTCCTCATATCGAGCATATTGAGATGATGAAAAAGGCACTAAGCGAAGGGCTTAGCGAAATAGTTGTTGTCCCATCAAAAAATCCACCTCATAAATCAACTTGCCAAACATCGTTCCAAGCAAGATGTGATATGTTAAATATTGCGCTTTTGGGACAAAAGAATATTATCATAGATAATATTGAAGATAGAGATGATAACATTCATTATACTTATCAGACGTTGCCAAAATTGATTGAAAAATATGGTGATGTTGTATTTATAATGGGTGGCGATTCTTTAATAGATTTCCATACTTGGAAGAATCCTCAAGAGATAATAAAGATGTGCCCACTTTGGGTATTTAAAAGAGGAGATAGAGACGAAGAATTCTTCGCTGCTAAAAAATACTGGGAAGATATGGGCGCAACTATCAAAGTTTTAGATTATGAGCCAAAAGATGTTTCATCTTCTTTAATTAGATATTATATTGCGTTAGGATATGAGGTAGATGTAGCTCCAAAAGTTATGAGATACATTGAAGATAATGGTTTATATATGGATTATATGCCAATCATTCAAAAGCTATCTAAAATGCTTGATCAAAAGAGATTTTATCATGTACTTGGCGTAGCCAAATATGCCTTATATCTAAATGCTAGACACAACCTAAGGTTGGACAATAATAAAGTGGTTTTAGCAGGGTTGTTACATGATTGTGCTAAGAAAATAGAGAAGGATCCAACATATCCAAAAGATGGAGTACCAAAAGATTCAATTGGCACTCCAGTTGAACATCAATTCCTAGGAGCTATAGTTGCTAAAAAAGAATTTGGAATTGACGATGAAGAAATATTAAGTGCAATTAGGTCACATACAACAGGAAAACCTGATATGACAACATTTGAAAAGCTTATATATTCTGCAGATTTGTTGGAAGAAGGAAGAAGTGAAGAATTTATCGTGCCATTAAGAAAAGCTATGGACGAAGATTTTGAAAAAGGATTTTTAACAATAGTTAGACAACAATATGATTATCTAAAAGCTTCAAAAGGCGATGATATATATCCATTAACTATTGATTGTGCAAAATATTATTTAGGAGTATAAAAATGAACGAGAAAGAATTAGTTAAAAATATTACAAATATTTTGGATAACAAAAAGGCAACAAATATTAAGGTCATCGATTTGGAAGGATTATCTACTCTTGCAGATTATTTCGTTGTTGCATCTGGTCGTTCAACAACTCAAGTAAAAGCTCTTTTGGACTATTTAGACGAAGAGATGGAAAAGCTTGGAGTTAATATGATTCGTCAAGAAGGAAAGCAAGAAGGCAAGTGGGCTGTTGCTGACTTTGGCGACGTTATTGTTCATATATTCCATGAGGAAACAAGACAAACTTATCAATTTGATGAGCTATGGGATAACGGGAATAATATTAAGA
>CAMOQV010000084.1 GCA_946623205.1 uncultured Clostridia bacterium | reverse complement strand
ATTATTTATCCTTTTCTATTGGACCAGGGATTGCTGTAGCGTTAAACATAGATAGAGCGATATTTACTTTATCCATTCTAACAGTTTCTTTTCCTTGTTCTAATTCGCGAACAAACCTTAGCCCCAATCCGGACCTCAAAGCAAACTCTGGTTGTGTTAACCCAGCTCTTTTTCTTTCGGTTTTAATAAACTCAGCTATTTTATTCATGGCATTATTTTACACCCGATAAGGTACAAATTCAATGCGTTTTACATATTTTACACCCGAAAAGGTATAAACAATACATTGCAGTTGCAAAATACACCCGATAAGGTATAAATTATACTATTCAACGACTGCACTATGGCGGTTGGCATTATTTAAGGCTTTTGTTTATCTTCGATTAATTTTTATCAATGATGTTTTGTCATTTTAGGGACCAAACCTAATTATGGTTGTTTATTTTTGTTGATTGGCTAATATAGATTATTTTATGGCACACATTATATTTCGCGTATGTGTATACGTTTTTTATGCTTTGGTATAATTAAATTAGCACATAATGCAAAAATCTATTTGGTTAGGGGGAAAACTAAATGGGAACATCTAAGAAATTTTCAAATTATTTATTTTCTTTAGTGTTAGTTTCAATTTTGTTATTAACATTATGTATAAGCGTTTTTTCGATAGAGATTAAGCATGAAGCATATGCGGAGGAGTGGACAGGTTTATATGTTGGCGACACAGAAGTCACTTCTGCCCATTTGTCTGGCACGGGCTGGGAATATAATCCAACTCCTACACCAACTCCATCTTCAGGTAGTTCTAGAACTGACGCAGATTCAGGTGTAACTGTTGAAACTTCAGATGGAACAGAAATCCCACAAGAAATTATTCTAAAGGTTGTAGTAAAGGCAGAGATTACTAAAGTTGAAGGAAAGGTTGATCCTGCGAAGGTTCAAGAAAAGCTTTCTAAAAAAGAAAAGATAGCTAATGTATATGACGTTAGATTAGTAAAGATAGAAGGTGGAATTGAAACAGATATTCAACCATCAGAAATTAAAGAAGGAATGAAGGTTAAAGTTGAAATTCAACTACCAAAAGAAATCAAAGCAAAAGGCTTAAGAATTCTTCATGTACATAACGATGGTACAATTAATGAAATAAATAATGTTGCCATTTCTAATGGTGTAGCTTCAGTTGAAGTAGCAAGTTTTTCTCAATTTGTATTAGTAACTCCAGCTACGCATGGATTCTGTATTGGTTGGGTAGCATTCATATTTGTAATGCTAGAAATATTATGTGCTTGTTTCTATATCATATTGAGATATCGCTTATTAGATAAATTAATTACTAAGCTTAAATTAAATAAGTTATACAAAAAATTAGATTTATTGTGGACTATTGGATTAGTAGTAGCAGGAGTAGTATTTATCTTAGCGCTTGTTGCTATATGTGTAGATCCATGTGGAGCATCAATAGCATCTTTCATCTTAGCTATTCTAATTTGTGGTGCATATGCATATAGAGATGTTGGCAAGAGAAAAGCTAAAGCAAAAGCAAAAAGAGCCCCAAAAGAAGAATACAAAGAAGCAGAAGATGTAAAGCAATAAGTAATTATCTAAATACATATTTGTAGACCTAAGGGCGACCTTGGGTCTACTTTTTATAATGTGAGGCATGTCGTTTCATTTGCTTAAAAGCATCTATAGATGATATACTCATTTTGGTTAATGGCACCAAGGCTATATAACCGAAAATTAAATGTCACAATTAGATGGGTATCCGTTAGGAACTCAAGCGAGGTTGAAAATGAAAAAATCTTACACACAAAAAATTGCGCTTTTGGCGCTAATGACGGCACTAATTATTATTTTCTGTTTTGTGCCAATCACATTCGGAACAATTTCCTTAGCACTTATGATATTGCCAGTTTTAATAGTTGCTCAAGTTGAGGACTTTAAAACAACATTTGCATTATCTTTAATCATGGGGCTTATAAACTACATTGCGTGGTTTACAACAAAAGCCGCATCACCTTTGGCTCCAGTATTCCAAAACTTCTTTGTATGCGTAGTATCAAGAGTTATGATTGGTGTTAATGCATGGTTAATTAGAGTAGGGCTAGAAAAACTTTTATCAAAGAGTAAGTTAGAGGGCGGAAAAAAGATTGCAGCAGAGCAAGCAATTTACTTCACATCCGCAGCATTAGGTACAATAACAAACACTTTGTTTGTTGGCGCATTTACATTATTGTTCTTTAATGGAAAAACATTATCTACAGGAACAGCCATAGATATTAAGTATATTTTGGCTTGGTTTTCGTTGAATTTTGTAATTGAATTTATAACATTCGCTATTATCACACCACCAATTGTGTTTGCTCTAAAGAAAGCACATTTAGTAGAAGATAAGAGCTTAAATAAAAAAGATATATTAGATGCAGATGTTGTAGATACGCAACCTGCAAATGAAATACAACAATAAAAGGGGATAGTATGCTTTTAGTAGTAGACGTAGGAAACACAAACATTAAACTTGGTGTTTATGACAAAGACAAATTAGTTCAATCTTGGAGATTATCTGTTAAGGTTGCAAGAACTGCCGATGAATTTGGTATTTCATTGGACTCTTTATTCAAGACAAAAGGACTTGGATTTAAGGATATTGATGGTATTATTATGTCATCAGTTCAACCAACTCTAAACTATACAGTTGAGCACGCTTGTCAATATTATATGCACAAGACACCTATCATGGTTGGGCCTGGAATTAAGACCGGATTAAATATTAAGTATTTAAATCCACATGAACTTGGTGCAGATAGAATAGTTAATTCGGTTGCTGCTTATAAGCTATATGGAGGCCCAGTTATCGTTGTAGATTTTGGTACTGCAACAACATTTAATGTCATTTCTGAAAAGGGTGAATTTTTGGGCGGTTCAATTGCTCCTGGTATTAAGACATCACTAGAAGCTTTAGTTTCAAATGCATCTAAATTAACAAACGTTGAAATCCAAAAACCAGAATCATCTGTTGGAAAGACAATGATGACAAATTTACAATCAGGAATAGTATATGGAATGACTGGTTTAGTTAAATATCTAATTGAAAAAATGAAAGAAGATTCTAATCTTCCAGATGCCAAGGTTGTAGTAACTGGAGGATTGAGCGAACTTGTATGTGGCGTAGATAAATCTTTAAAAATATATAAAATAGATAGATATTTAACGCTAAAAGGGTTAAAATTGATATACGACATGAATAAAGAATAACGAGGTATTGAGATGAAAAAAGTTGGCGTAGCAGTATTAGGACTAGGAGTTGTAGGTGGTGGTACTTGCAAAATCTTAATGAATAGACGTGAAGCAATCAAAGAAGAATATGGTGTAGATGTAGAAATCGCAGCTGTATTAGATTTGCGTCCAGAAAGAGTAACAGCACTAGGCTTAGATTTAAGCATCCTAGCAAAATCAATTGATGAGATTTGCCAAAATCCAAATGTAGATATCGTTGTTGAATGTATGGGCGGACTTGAGCCAGCTAAGACATTCTTAACAAAGGCATTAGAAGCTGGAAAGAGCATTGTAACATCTAACAAAGAAATGTTTGCAAAGTCTTGGCCAGATCTAGAAAGAGCAGCTCAAAAGACAGGTGCTGGTCTTTACTATGAAGCTACAACAGGTGGCGGTATGCCAATCATCAGAACAATGACAACAGCTATGCAAGCTAACAATATCTTAGAGATTAAAGCTATTATCAACGGAACAACAAACTACATTCTAACAAGAATGACAAATGAAAACGCTGATTACCAAGCAGTTCTAAAGGATGCTCAAGCTTTAGGTTATGCGGAAGCTAATCCAGTTGCAGACGTTGAAGGATACGATTCTTCATATAAGTTATCTATCCTTTCATCTTTGGCATTCAACAAGCGTCTTCCTGTTGATTTAATCTTTAGAGAAGGTATTACAAAAATTACTGCAGAAGATATTAAAATTGGTAAAGAACTTGGCTATATCGTTAAGCTTTTGGCTATTGCTAAGCAAAAGAATGGTAAGATTGAAGCAAGAGTTCATCCAGTATTTTTACCACAAGATCATCCACTATCTTCAGTTTCTAATTCATTCAACGCAGTGTTTGTCGTTGGTGATGCAGTTGGAGATATCATGATTTATGGTAGAGGAGCCGGCGATCTTCCTACAGGTAGTGCTATCGTATCAGATATCGTTTATTGTGCAAGACAAGTTGAGCATGCTAGATATTCTGAAATGTTCACTGAAATGACAAAAGATGACATCATTCAAGATTTTGAAAGTGCTTACTATGTAAGAATGACAGTTCATGATGCACCAGGCGTTTTAGCTGATGTAACAACAGTTCTAAAGAAGTACAATATTTCTATTTCTCAAATTAAGCAAGATAAGAAAGATGACATCATTCCAATTATCTTCGTAACAAGAAAGACTTCTGAAAACGCTATGAACAAAGCAATCGAAGAAATTTCAGCTTTGAAGAACATTATCAAAGTTGAGAACGTAATTAGAGTAGAGGAATAATATGCTAACTGAAAGTGCTACAAAACTAGTCATGGCTTTATGCGAAAAGACAAAAGGAAACGAGTATAAGATATATACTTGGGACGAAGTTAAGTCTTATTATGATGAAAATGCAGCACTTGAAGACGTTAAAAGCATATTTGAAGAAGCAAGATTAAATCTTTGCATTAACCAAAAATATAAAGACGATGACGAAGTTTGTTTTTGTATGACAGATAAAGCTCGTCTTATAAAGCAAGACTATGAAATTTTAGAGAAGGCAGAGAAAAAGAAAGAGAAAGTTATAAAAACTGACGATGCTGGAAATTCTGTAATAGTTTTGCCAAAAACTTCAAAAGAAGTTGTAGAAGTAAAGAAAAAGACATTATCTTTTAAAGTTGCGTCATTCTTATACGGCATTCTAGGTGGCGTTTTGGGTGGCGGAATTATATGTGCTATAATGTATTTGATTCAATCACTAGGAGCATAATATGCTAACCAAGAAGACAAAAGCTTTAATGAAAGTTGTTTATAACAAAGCCATTCAAAAAGATGGTGTTTGTTTGGTTAGCTATTTAGAGCTTTTAAAGGATATTCCATATTCAATGGAGTTTTCACAAGAAGATCTAGAACCATCAATGAAGTCTTTAGCTAACGAAGGATACTTCGAAATGATAGAGACAGAAAAGCATGGGGATAAATATTATTGCGTAACACTACAACAAGCAGGATATGATTTTTCTAGACAAATTGCTGCAGAGCAAAGACAAATCAAGATGAAAATCATCCTAACAGTT
>CAMOQV010000083.1 GCA_946623205.1 uncultured Clostridia bacterium | reverse complement strand
GATATATCGACGAAAAGACAGAATCAGCTAGAAACTTCATCAACAAGATTTGGAATGCTTCAAGATTCGTATTAATGAACGCTGAAGGTAAGCAAATCAAGAAGATGGGCGAATTTAGATTGAACGATTCAGATAAGTGGATTCTATCTAAGTTGAACGCAACAATTAAAGATGTAACAAAGAATTTAACAAAATACGAATTAGGTTTAGCTTCAGCTAAATTATATGATTTCGTATGGAGTGATTTCTGCGATTGGTATATTGAACTTTCTAAGACAACGTTATATGGCGAAGACGAAGAAGCTAAGATTAACACTCTAAGCGTATTAATCTATGTTCTTGAAAACATCTTAAAGTTAATGCATCCATACATTCCATTTGTAACAGAAGAAATTTATCAAAATCTTCCTACAACAAAGGGAACAATTGTATTAGCTAAATGGCCAGAAGCTGAAAAGAAATATGCATATGCAAAAGAAAGAAAAGAATTTGAGTGCGTAATGGAAGTAATTAAAGCCATCAGAAATATGAAGGCAGAAAGAAATGTTGCTCCATCTAAGAAAGTTTCAATTTCTTTATACAATTCGCAAATTAAGGCAAAGAATGTTAGCTACATTCAAAAGCTTGCAGGCGTTTCTGATGTTAACTTCATTGATTCTAAAGAAGGTTTAGATAAGAATTCTGTATCTCTATTTGGTTCATACGGTGAAATTATCGTTCCACTTGGTGAATTAGTTGATTTAGCACAAGAAAAGGCTAGATTAGAGCAAGAATTAAAGGTAATGGAAAAGGAAATTGCAAGAAGCAAAGGAATGCTTGCAAATCCAGGATTCGTTTCTAAAGCTCCAAAGGCCTTAATTGAAAAGGAAGAAGAAAAGCTTAAAGCTAATACTGAAAAGTACAATAAACTAAAGGCTCAAATAGAGAGTATGTAATATGGGTAAATATAAATATTTGTTCTACGATTTTGATGGCACGATTGCAAACACATATGACGGCGTAGCAGAAGCTATGGAAATGGTGTTTAATGCGTACAATCTAAACGTAGACAAAGCTTTATATCCAAAATATATTGGTCCACCAATAAATGATACGTTTGCATCATATTTGGGGAGCAAAGAAAAAGGCTACGAAGCAGCTTATCTATTTAGACAATATTATAACGATAATGGCTGCATCGATAAGACTGTAGCATATGATGGAATAAAAGAAACATTCAAAAGTTTGTATGAAAAGGGCTATAAAGTGTGTATAGCTTCTTGTAAAAAACATGAGGAAGCAATAATGCTTCTAAAGAGATTTGGACTTTTTGAGTATGTAGAATTCGTTTCGGGCCTATGCTATAATGTTAGAGAAACAAAGAGAGCTGTGCTTGAGTATGCCGTAAATGAACTTAAGGCAGATATCAAAGATTGTGTCATGATAGGGGATACAAGATTTGACGTAGAGGGCGCAGAAGAAATCGGAATGGATTGTATATTATGTTTGTGGGGCTTTGGTGATTATGATGCCATAAAGAACCAAAATGTAGTATTTAGGGCAAAAGATCCATACGAGGTCGAAAAGTATATTGAGGAATAATATGAGAAAGTATTTTGTACAAACATACGAATACGCAAAGAATAATTGGGTGTCAGTATTATTACACATTCTAATTCCTGCGATTTTATATACAGTATTTATTAATCCAACGAGTTCATTTGACTATATTATGACAAATATTAAAGAACTTGATGCGCAACATGCATATCAAATATTTTTAACAATTAATGATGGTTCTAAATGGGCAAGCTGGGAATATATATTGTTCTATTTTTTAATGGCAGCTGTAACTTTAATTGTATTTAGTTCATTTATTGGAAATATCCAAAATAAAATGAGATACGGAAAAACTGTTTACGAAGGCTTTAAGGGTGTATTTATAAGAACTAATGAAAACTTCTTTGCTACTTTACGTGCAGGTATAGCACTAATTGTAGCTATGGAATTTTATGCTCTTATAATGAGCGTTGTAATCTATTTCATTATTAAAGTAACTGCAATAGCAGCATTAAGAATTATATTAGTAAGTTTAATAGGTGGTGGCATCATTATTGCTATGTTCTATGGAGCTGCATGGGTTACTTGTGTAATACCAAATATGACAATGAGAAACGAAGGATTATTTAAGAGCATTAAACGTTCTATGAGTATGGTTAAAGAAAAGCAAATTAAAATTTTTGGAAACTTTGCTATTCCAATAGTTGTATGCTTCATCCCACTACTTGTATTATCTGGATTTGATATTGTTTATGATCATATCATTTTAACTATTGTTAGATATGCATTTATATTCTTATTCTATGTATTTAGTTTTGCATATTACATTATCTTGATGTATGTAGTCTTCTTTGATGTTAATGAAATCGAAAGAGAAGATTTAAATGTGCAAAATAAGTGGAGGATATAATGATTACTAAAAATATTAATAGTATATTCTTATCTAAGGCTACATTATCTTTCAAAATGGTCCTATATTTATTAATCATTGTATTAATATTTGGTATCATTGGATTTTCAATTATAATGCCTATTTCAAAGGGATTAAGAGCAGATATTGAAGAATTAGGAATAGGATATAAGTTTGCTAATTATGTAGAAGCATCGTTAACGGGACATGATACAGAAGAAGCTCGTTTAGTGCTAGTTGAAGCTCTTGAGCAAATTGATGATATTATGTCTACATGGAGCGGAGAGGTTATAGCTGCGGTTGTAATATTTATAATATTAGCGCTTTTATATGCAGTAGCATATTTCATGTCATATTATACAGTTAGCGATATTTTAAATAACTTTATGTCTTCAAATAGTGAATATGGATTTGGAGCTAACCACGTTGCTAATATGAAAAAGAGCATAGTATTTGCTCTATGGTATACATTGTATATAGTAGGTGTATATGTAATTGGGTTTACAGTATCAATTGCACTTGGCTTGTTAATAGGAAGATTAAGCGCATTATTAGGCCTATTTGTAATGTATTTGTTGGCGATGGCAACATTGGCCCTAAGACGTGCTTTAACGCCATTCTGGTTGCCTGCAATGGTTTCAAAGGATTTATCTTGCAAAGATGCATTCTATAAGAATATCGAGCAATTAAAGGGTAGATTCTGGAAAACATTTGGTGCATATTTTGTGTTGTATATAATTGGCATCGTATTGTTTATTGGATCAACTATATTAACATTTGGAGTTGCTACAATATTTATGTTCAGCGCAATTTGGCTTTATATGCAAATTAGAGATATGGTTGCTTTCTATCACATTAATGGTATGAAGTATTATATTGATGAACAAACAGTTGTAGATCCAACTAAAGTGTATAGAGATGCAGTTTTAGACGAAGAAAACTTCAAACTATAATTTATATTGAAAGGATAAAATACGAGGCAAGCCTCGTATTTTTTTGCAAAAAATTTCCGGCTATTATATTGGCCGGATTTTCAAAGTCCTTATAGGCGACGTTAAAACCCGCGTTTTGTGCAGGGTGGGTCCACTATGTGATGGTTTTTGTAATCCTCTGAACGATATTTCGTAAAGGGGCGCGCCAGCTGCCATCCATCTCATGTCCCTTTTAAGAATTGGGGGTACTTGTACACCCATAAGGTTCATTATTAGTATAAGCATAATAAAGATTAAATTCAATACTAAAATGCAAAATTTTACATTCAAAAATCGAGTGTGACACATATGCAACTGCCGATAAACACGAGAAAATTCGATTTTTGCCGTTATGTGTGACTTTTGGTGTGACAATCAAATTTAGTGTGACAAATATAAAGATTGCAAAAAGAAAAGAAATTTTCTTTTGCGCTATAAGGCTATTTGATATATAATATAATGCGTATTTAATAAAGAAGGCGAAATATGGAAAAATTATCACTTAAAGAATTGAACAGCCGTTATTCAGAGTTAAGCGGACAACAAGTAGAAGTTTATGGTTGGGTAAGAACAATTAGAGACAGCAAGAACTTTGCTTTCATCGAATTACACGATGGTACTTACTTCAAAACAACACAAATCGTTTTAGATGCTACATTTGCAGATTACAAGAATATCGTATCTCAAAACGTTGGTGCTGGTTTAAAAGTAATTGGTGAAGTTGTAGTTACTCCAGAAATGAAGCAACCATTTGAAATTCATGCAACAGAAATTACAGTTGAAGCAACTTCAACACCAGATTATCCACTTCAAAAGAAGCGTCATACACTTGAGTACTTAAGAGAAATCGCTCACTTAAGACCAAGAGCAAACACATTCCAAGCTGTATTTAGAGTAAGAAGTGTAGCAGCTCAAGCTATTCACGCATTCTTCGCTTCTCGTGGGTTTATATATGTAAACACTCCAATCATCACAGGTTCTGACTGTGAGGGCGCTGGAGAAATGTTTGAATTAACAACTCTAGATATGGATAACCTACCTAAAACAGAAGATGGAAAGGTAGATTTCAAGCAAGATTTCTTTGGAAAGAGAGTAAACCTTACAGTATCTGGGCAATTAAGTGCAGAATGCTATGCGCTTGCATTTAGAAATGTTTATACATTTGGACCAACATTCAGAGCAGAAAAGAGCTATACAAATAGACATGCTGCAGAATTCTGGATGATTGAGCCTGAAATGGCATTTGCAGATTTGAAAGATGATATGGATATCCAACAAGATATGATTAAATACGTAATCAAAGATGTTCTTGAAAAATGTCCAGAAGAATTAGAATTCTTCAATAACTTTGTAGATAAGGGACTTTTAGATAGATTGAACCATATTGTAAATTCAGATTTCGCTAGAATTACATATACAGAAGCTGTAGAGATTCTTGAAAAGCATAAAGATAAGTTCCAATATCCAGTATTCTGGGGCGCTGATCTTCAAACAGAACACGAAAGATTCATCACAGAAGAAGTATTTAAAAAGCCAACATTTGTTACAGATTATCCAAAAGAAATCAAGGCTTTCTATATGAGACAAAACGCAGATGGAAAGACTGTTGCTGCAGCTGACTTATTAGTTCCAGGTGTAGGTGAAATTTGTGGCGGCAGCCAAAGAGAAGAAAGAATGGATCTTCTAACTGCAAGAATGGCAGAGTTAGGTCTTCAAGAAAAGGATTACTGGTGGTATCTAGATCTTAGAAAGTATGGCGGAGTTAAACACTCAGGCTTTGGTCTAGGATTTGAAAGATTAATTATGTATCTAACAGGTATGCAAAATATTAGAGACGTAATTCCATTCCCGAGAACAACAGGATCAGCAGAATTCTAATATTCTGCTTTCCAATTGCTGGCGTAGCTCAGCTGGTAGAGCAACGCACTCGTAACGCGTAGGTCGCAGGTTCGAATCCCGTCGCCAGCTCCAT
>CAMOQV010000082.1 GCA_946623205.1 uncultured Clostridia bacterium | reverse complement strand
GGGCTAGCATTTGAGATAAAAGATTCTCAAGTGCAACCTCTCCCCAAGTACCTCTAGTCTTAACATTCATAAACGATTTGTTTAGATTAGATACTTGATTTGAAAGCTCCGTCATCTCACCAAATCTCTTTTGTACTTCGGCAAGAGATGTTGTTACTTGTTCAAAAGCAGAATTGATTCTCTTTTCAAGTGTTGTTTGAAGCTTTTCATCAACAGTCGTTCTCATTTCGTCTAACTTCTTTTCGTTAGATTGAACAATCTTATCCATTCCTTCTATCAATGTTTTAGATATCTCGCCAGATGTTGAACTTAATCTATCTCTTATTGTGTTTAGATTATGGTTATTCTCGTCTGTTAATTTTTCTAAGCGCTTATTAAAGCCATCCATATATGGGCCAAGCACATCAGAATATGTTTTAGTTGAAGAATCTACTGCTGTTTTTAATTCAACTCTTGCTCTATCTAGCTCCTTTTTGGTTTCTTCGATATCCTTTTGTATCATTTCTTGAGCATTGTCTAACATATCTTGGATATCTTCTTGTACGTTGCTAACATTTTGGTTCTTTTTTGTAACCAAAAGACAAATAACAACGATACCTGCAATTAAAGCAAGTGAACTAATTATTACTATTGCTATTTCCATGTAACTTCTCCATCTTCTTTCTTGCGTATCTATCTAAAACTTCTGCGTCGTTTTTAATACATCCAATAATAACGTTATCAAACATTTCGTCTAATACATCACCAATCTCTTTTCCTCTAAAACCTAAAGCTGCTAATTTATGACCACTATATTTCATATCGCTGATTTTGATTGGAATATTCTCTTCTTTCATCTTGTTGTATTCTAGAAGAATTCTATTTTCTTTTAATGGCCCAGATACTAAACCTGTTGCCTTTCCGTCAGCAGTTTGCAAAGCAACTATATCTAAAACTCTATCTGGATGTGCCGCAATAAAGCGTCTAATTGTTGCTTGTTTTGCTGTTCCTGTAACATCAAACATATGAGCGGCTACCAATTCTTCTGTTTGAGCGATAACTTCGTTAGGGAATTTCATTCTCTTTAGAATCTTTTTAGACATTTCTGCTCCAATAACATCGTGCTTATATGTATTACCGTCCTTTTCTTGGCAAACTGGCTTTGCTACATCGTGCAAAAGTGCTGCTACTCTGATCTTCTTTGGAGCAAACTCAACTGTTCTAAATGTGTGCTCAAGCACATCGTATTTATGATATTTAGGATTTTGCTCTACTCCATCGCATTTTGCGATTTCTGGAATGATAAAGTTCCAAGCTCCTATCTCTCTTAAGAAAGATAGTCCTGCATAACAGTTATCTGACAACAAAATCTTAACTAATTCTGTTGAAATTCTCTCTATTGATATATCTCTTAGTCTTGAAACCAATCTTGATGCAGCTTCTTTTGTTGTTTTTTCAACAGAATATCCATGAGTTGCTATCATACGAGCAAGTCTCATGATTCTAAGACCATCTTGAGATAGAACTTGATATGGATCTATTGTTGTTGATAGTACTTTGTCTTGGATATCTTGAATTCCATTAAGTGGATCAACAATTTTATCTTCTCTAATGTCGTAATAAACCGCATTACATTTAAAATCACGTCTATTAGCATCTTTTTCAAGCTTTCTTGTAAATGTTATTTCTTGTGGAGAATGATTTCCTGCACCTTCTGGATAACTATCTATTCTAAATGCAGTGTATTCATATGATCTTGCACCTTTAATTATCATTGTGCCCAATCTTAAAGATGCTGCCTTTAATCCGAATTTTGAGTTTTTTAATACATAAGCTAATTCTGGAGGCGTAAGTGCAGAAGCAACATCTATATCTTGAGATGCTTTATTATACTCAATAGCATCTCTAACAAATCCTCCAACTACATATAGTGGGGCTTGCTTTGGAAATAACTGTGCCAACTCTTTTAGTTCTTCTGGGATAAAGCTTGCTATATCTATCATTTAATCCTCTCCGTTTTTATATAAACTACTTCTTTTGTGCCATCATTTATAGCCACACAATCGGCTATTTCATATGGCAAAACTGCAAACACGTCTTGATTTTTTGCAATTATAGGCAAATAATCTCGTATTCTTTTGGGTGCTTTAATATCTGTTAGATAATCACCTAAACTCTTTGTTCCACCCTTATATCTTTTAAATGTCATACCTTTTGTTCTTTGACAAATAATAGAATCTTTTATCTTATCTAAATCAGCTCTAAGGCCACCATTATTATCTTTAGAGATCTCTACCAACCAATCTCCTAGAACAAAATTGCCTATTGAAAAAGGAATGCTTTCAAAAGGCTTTTGCTCTTTCTTACAAAATACGATTTTGTCATATTCTCTTGTTGCCATTGTATTAAACGGAAGGTCTACTTGTTTTCCGCTTTCCTTTTTTGTTAAAGAGAATATATCTTCAATATGTCCTTTTTCTAAATCTACTCTAGTAGAAACTGCATCAACTGCATTAATTATTGCCTGGCTAGATAGAATATCTTTGTTTTTTAAATCATCTATCTTCAAAGATACTCCATCCACTTCTTTTGTGTATTTAGGTGTATGCGCATCTATGTACGCTTGAGTTTTTATTGAGATATCAGATAACCTTAGGATATTGTCTCCTGCGTTTGGATATACCTCTTGAATTTCTTTTAGAACTACGTTTCTTATCTTGTTTCTTGAATATTCTAATTCAAAATTCGTGCTGTCTTGTACAAAAGGTACATTATTATCCTTAAGATAATCTTTTATTTCTTCAGAAGATACATTTAGCATAGGTCTTAATAAAATTCCGTCGTCTTTTTCCATTCCACAAAGACCTTTTATGCCACTTCCTCTAAATATATGCATCAGGATGCTTTCTATTTGATCATCTTTTTGATGAGCTGTTACTACTCTATCTGCCTTTTTCGATAAAACTAACTCTTTAAAGATTTCTCTTCTTCTAATTCTTGCGCCTTGCTCTATTGTGTAACCATGCTCTTTGCAAAAAGGTTTTATTTGTTCTTCGAAAACTTCACATTTTATTCCGTTTTTAGCGCAATAATCAACAACGAAGTCTCTATCTCTTTCCCCTTCTTGTCCTCTTAAATTATGATGGATGGTTACTACAGAAAAATTATCATGATTTAAGTTATTGATAGCCCAGTGTAATAAGGCCATTGAATCCTTACCACCACTAATTGCGAATACTAACTTACTAAACCCTTGAAATAGTTCTACCTCGATGCTCAACATAGTACTTATATTATATATTATTTTAAATATAAAATAAATTAGTATTTTGTTAAGTGTCCGATTTGTTCTAATCCTTCAAAATTCTTTTGTCTTAAAGCTTCATATAAAAATACGCAAACGCTGTTAGCCAAATTCAAGCAACGTCTATCTGCAAGCATTGGAATTCTTGCGCAATCTTCGTAGTTTTTAAATAATAACTCTTCGTCTAAGCCCTTTGTCTCGCAGCCAAAGAAGATCCAAGTATCATCTTTATATTGAACTTCAACATGATTATGTTGTGCCTTTGATGAGGCAAAAACAAATTGTGCTTTTGATTTTTCTTTAGTCAATTTAACAGATTCTGCAGTGTTATCTGTGATAACAGCATTCTCTTTAAAGTTCTTTTCAAGAAAATCTTCCATAGAAGAATATCTTGTACAAACAGCGAACTCCCAGTAATCTAATCCGCTTCTTTTTAGATATTTATCATCCCAACTAAAGCCACATGGCTCTATTACGTGTAACTTTGCTCCAGAAACGGCACAAGTTCTTATAATATTTCCTGTGTTATTTGGTATATCTGGGTTAACTAATATAATGTTTATCATAAATCGCTGTCCTTTATTATAGCTATCATCTCGTCTAATGTCTTAGATTCGAACGCTTTCACCTTTATTTCTTTATTTCCTCTTTTCCCCTTACAATAACATGCCATATGCTTTTTAAAATTAGCGTGAACATAATGCTCATTATGAAATCTTTTCATAATCTCTATATGTTCTAGCATCATTTCTTTTAAAGGTCTATCACTTTTACCAACAATTTGAGAAAAAATGTTAGGATTTCCTAGTGCGCCTCTTGCAATCATAACGCCTTGGGCTCCAGTTTGAGCTTTAATATCTATAAAATCTTGATATGATTCAACATCTCCATTTGCAAAAACCGGAATATTAACAGCATCAACAACTTGTTTTATAACATCCCAATGACTATGTCCTGTGTACATTTCCTTTCTTGTTCTTCCATGAACTGTTATTGCATCTGCGCCAGCCTCTTGCATAGCAAGAGCAAACTCAACAGCATTGATATCATTAAAGCCAATTCTCATCTTTATTGTTACAGGTTTTTCTGTATTATCTTTTGCAGCTTTTAAAATATCTTGTGCAAGTGGAATGTTTTTTAATAAAGCGCTACCCTCTCCATTATTAACTATCTTTGGAACCGGGCATCCCATGTTAATATCTATTAAATCAAACTTTTGAATTGATTCGTGTTTTACTGCATAAGACATAAAAAATGGTTCAGAACCAAATAATTGAACAGCCTTTATTCTTTCGTCGTCTGTAGTATTTAATAATTCTTGTGTTTTTGCGGCTTTATCATAATAGAGACCTTTAGCAGATGCCATTTCAGTATAAGTAATACCTGCGCCTTGCTTTGCACAAATGGCTCTAAAACCAACATCTGTATATCCAGCTATTGGCGCAAGCGCAACATCTCCTAAAATCTCTAGGTTTTTAATCTTCATTGTCTTGTTCCAATTTTTCAAGAAGCTCTGCTTTTGTTAGTTTATCTAACAAAGAATCTTTCTCTATCTTCTTGAAATTATCAATGAATTTTTTATTTGCTCTATCTAAAGCGATTTCTGGATCAATTCCGCATGTTTTAATTAGCCATATTGTTGCAAGCAATAAATCCCCGGCCTTTTCTTCCTTGTCTAATTCGCTAAACGCTTGCACTTTCTTTTCGAAAAAGGCTTTTGCTTGGTCTATTGTATCAAAATTGATATTTGCTTTCTTTAATACACTGATTAATTTATCTGTCTTCATCAATGAAGGAAGAGCCTTTGCGATACTATCTATTTTTGAAGATAAAGAAGTATACTTCTTTTCTTTTGCTTTTGCTTGATCCCAAGCAGCAAGAGCTCCATCAATATTTTCTGCCTTTACATCGCCAAATACATGTGGATGTCTATATATTAACTTCTTACATATTTCAGATACTGCATCTTCAACGTTATATTCGCCCAAGTCTTCACCTATTACACAATGGAATATGCCTTGTAGTAACAAATCGCCACTTTCTTCAATCATATTGTCTATATCTTCATTGTTAATAGCTTCTACTAATTCATAGGCTTCTTCAATAATGTTAGCTCTAATAGATTCGTGTGTTTGAGCTTTATCCCATT
>CAMOQV010000081.1 GCA_946623205.1 uncultured Clostridia bacterium | reverse complement strand
TCGCTGAATGCGTTAATTAATCTTTGCCACATTATAGTACCTCTACTGTGCCACCTGCTTTTTCGATTGCTTCAACAGCTGACTTAGAAAATTTGCTAGCTTTAACAACTAGTTTCTTTGTTAATGTACCATTTCCAAGTACCTTAACGCCGTTTGCTTCTACCTTGCTGATAACTCCGTTAGATAATAAAACTTCTGGAGTAATTTCTGTTCCGTTTTCGAATTTTTCTAATTCGCAAACGTTAACGATTGTATAAACCTTTAAGAAACGATTCTTGAATCCTCTCTTTGGAAGACGTCTTGTTAATGGCATTTGACCACCTTCGAATCCTGGTCTTACACCGCCGCCACTTCTAGCCCATTGACCTTTGTGACCTTTACCAGATGTCTTACCTAAACCAGAACCGATACCTCTACCAAGTCTCTTAACGCTCTTCTTTGAACCTTCTGCAGGTTTCATATTGTGTAATTCTAATTCACTCATATGGCCCTCCTACTATGCTTGCTCAACTTTAACCATATGGCTAACAACTTTAATCATTCCCTTTGTACAAGCGTTATCTGGAAGATTATTTGTATCGCCTGGCTTCTTTAAACCTAGAGCTGCAACAGTATCTTTTTGTTTTTGTGTACAAGCAATAGTGCTCTTCATTAATGTAACTTTCAACATACTTTGCCTCCTTAAGCTTTAACTTCTGCAACGTCTTTTCCACGTAATGCAGCGATTTCTTCAGCTGTTCTTAGGTTAACCAATCCATTAAATGTAGCTTTTACGCAGTTAATTGGATTGCTACTTCCTAAAGACTTTGTACGGATATTCTTAATTCCTGCAACTTCAAGAATTTGTCTAACTGGACCACCAGCGATAACACCAGTACCTTCGCTAGCTGGGATAAGAATAACCTTACCAGAACCGAATTCGCCAACGATTTCGTGAGGAATTGTAGTTCCAACCATAGAGATCTTAACCATACTGTTCTTAGCAGCAGCAGTAGCCTTTTTGATAGCTTCTGGAACTTCTGCAGCCTTACCCATACCGATACCTACCATACCGTTTCCATCACCAACAACGATAAGAGCTGAGAACTTCATGTTCTTACCACCCTTAACAACCTTTGTTACACGGTTAATGCAAACTAGTTTGTTTAGTAATTCGTTTTCTTCTTTTTGAAATTTCTTTTCATTTCTTGCCATTATAGAAACCTCCTAGAATTTTAAGCCAGCTTCTCTGGCACCTTCAGCAACTGCTAATACACGACCTGTGTATAAGTAACCGCCTCTATCGAAAACTACTTCTTCGATACCTGCTTTAAGAGCTTTCTTAGCTGCTGTTTCGCCTACTAATTTAGCTGCTTCAGTCTTTGTTAATTTTGCAACTTTCTTTGCCATATCTTTATCTAGAGTAGAGCAAGAAACTAGAGTAACTTGTTTTACGTCATCAATGATTTGAACATTGATATGATTTGTTGATCTGAAAACATTGAAACGAGGTCTTTCAGCTGTTCCTGAAATCTTATTTCTTACTCTTAAATGTCTCTTTTGTCTTACTGCATTTTTATTAATCTTAGTAATCATAAAACCTTATTTCACTCCTTATTTCTTACCTTTCTTACCTTCCTTACGTGGGATAACTTCATCCTTGTAAGATACACCATATGCGTGATATGGATCAGGTATACGAATAGATCTGATGTTTGCTGCGATTTGGCCTACAAGTTCCTTATCGATTCCCTTTACTGTAACTTCGTTACCATTAGCAACTTCGTAAGTAATACCTGGAATATCTTCAAGTGGAACGTTGTGAGAGAATCCAACGTCTAACAAAACTTTATTGCCTTCTTTGAATGCTCTGTAACCAACACCGTTTACTACTAATGTCTTAGAATAACCGTTTGTAACACCTTCAACCATGTTAGCGATTAACTTTCTGTATAGACCGTGCATAGCTTTTGTTTGAGCTTCATCATTAGCTCTTGTGCAAACAACTTCGTTGTTTTCGATCTTTACAGTGATAACTGGATTAACAGCTTTTGATAATTCGCCCTTTGGTCCTTTAACTGTAACTAGGTTATCTGCTCCTACCTTAACTTCTACGCCTGCAGGGATTTGAACAGGTTGTCTTCCGATTCTTGACATATCTTATCTCCTCCTTACCAAACGTATGCTAAAACTTCGCCACCAACGTTAGCAGCTTTAGCTTGCTTATTTGTCATGATACCCTTGTTTGTAGAAAGAATAGCAATTCCCATTCCGCCTAAAACAACTGGCATATTTTCTGTAGGTGCATAAACTCTAAGACCTGGCTTAGAAATACGCTTAATTCCTGAAATAACTTTTTGATTCTTTGGACCATACTTTAATGTAATAACAATATTATTATCATTTACTTTATAGCCATTAATATATCCTTCCTCTGTTAAGATTCTAGCGATTTCTTCTTTAATCTTTGACTTTGGAACTTCTACTTCGTCATGTCTTGCAACAAGAGCATTACGAATACGTGTTAACATATCTGCTATTGGATCTGTCATTTCTATATCCTCCTACCAACTAGACTTCTTAACTCCAGGAATTTCGCCTTTGTATGCTAATTCTCTGAAGCAAATTCTGCAAATACCATACTTTTGTAGAACCGCATGTGGTCTGCCACAAATTTGGCATCTTGTGTATGCTCTTGTAGAATACTTTGGAGTCTTTTGTTGCTTATTAATCATTGCTTTTTTTGCCATAATACTTAAATCCTCCTATTATTTTGCAAAAGGCATACCAAGAAGAGTTAATAACTCTTTAGCCTCTTCATCTGTCTTTGCAGTTGTAACGATACAAATATCAAATCCTCTTACTTTTTCAATCTTATCGTATTGAATTTCAGGGAAGATAATTTGTTCCTTAATACCTAGTGCATAGCAACCACGTCCATCGAATGATTTAGAAGAAACACCCTTAAAATCACGTACACGAGGAAGAGCAACTGAAACTAACTTGTCATAGAAATCAAGCATCTTCTTTCCACGAAGAGTTACCTTAGCGCCGATTGCCATACCTTCTCTTAACTTGAATGTAGCAACGCTGTTCTTAGCCTTTGTTAAAATTGGAGCTTGTCCAGCGATAGCCTTTAATTCTTCAACAGCAAGTTGTAAGCTCTTGCTATTATCTTTAACATCACCAAGACGCATATTTAATACGATCTTTTCCAACTTTGGAATTTCGTTGATGTTCTTGTAGCCGAATTTTTCCTTTAATGCAGGAACGGCTGTGTTCTTATATAATTCTGCGATTCTATAAACTCTATCTGCCATTTTTAAATCCTCCATTAATCTTTATTTTCAGCTGTAGCTGTCTTTTTCTTAGCTGTTGTTTTCTTTGCAACTTTCTTAGCTGTTGATGCTTTAACTTCATCTAAAGAAGCACCACAGTGCTTGCAGATTCTAATCTTCTTGTCGCCTTCAACTTTGAATGCAACCTTAGTTGTCTTATTGCAAGCTGGGCAAATTACAGCAACATTTGAAGCATCGATAAATCTTTCTTTATCAATGATACCGCCCTTTTCTTGAGCATTACGTGGCTTAACAAAGTTCTTAGCCATTGTGATGCCTTCGCCTTTAACTGCTACCTTACCAGCCTTAGCGTCTACAGCGATAATTGTTCCTGTCTTACCTTTATCATTTCCTGCGATAATCTTAACCGCATCGTTCTTTTTAATGCTATTCATTATCGTTTCCTCCTATATAACTTCTGGAGCTAGAGAAATGATCTTCATATAATCTTTATCTCTAAGTTCTCTTGCGATAGGTCCAAAAATACGAGTTCCCTTTGGTTGCTTTTGGTTATCAATAATAACGGCTGCGTTATCATCAAATCTGATATAAGAACCATCAGCTCTGTTGATACCGTATGTTGTTCTAACTACAACAGCTTTAACAACGTCACCTTTCTTAACAATGCCACCAGGAATAGCTGATTCAACAGCGGCTACGATAACATCTCCGATGTTAGCGCTTCTTCTGAAAGAACCACCCATAACTCTAATACACTTTAACTCTTTAGCGCCAGAATTATCTGCAACTACTAGTCTTGATTCTGCTTGTATCATGTTATTTGTCCTCCTACTATTTAGCCTTTTCTATAATTTCTACAACTCTCCAGCACTTATCTTTGCTTAGAGGTCTAGTTTCAGCAATACGTACTGTATCGCCAATGCCACATTCATTCTTTTCATCATGAGCTTTTAACTTAACAGTTCTGTTAACGATCTTGCCGTATAGAGGATGTTGAACACGCTCTCTAATTGCAACGACAACAGTTTTGTCCATCTTATCGCTAACAACTATACCAGTTCTGCTCTTTCTAAGATTTCTTTCTACCATCTTTTAATCCTCCTTACTTTGCAGCTTTCTTTGAAGCAGCCTTAGCTGGTTCTTGAGAGATGCCAAGTTCTCTTTGATGAATAATTGTATTTACCTTAGCAATATCTTTCTTGCAGTTTGTGATTTGCTTTGGATTTTCCAATTGTCCTGCTTTATTTTGGAAACGAAGGTTAAATAGTTCTTCTTTTAAAGAAGCTAACTTAATATTTAATTCTTCATTTGTCATTTCGAAAAAACTACTTGTTCTCATCTGTTACCTCCGCATCTTTCTTTATAAATTTGCACTTTAGAGGAAGCTTGTTAGCAGCTAATCTTAAAGCTTCACGAGCTTGCTCTTCTGAGATGCCGGCCATTTCGAATAAAACTCTACCTGGTTTAACAACGGCAACCCAATATTCTACGCTACCTTTACCAGAACCCATACGAGTTTCAGCTGGCTTCTTTGTAACTGGCTTGTGTGGGAAGATGTCGATCCATACTTGACCACCTCTCTTGATATAACGAGTCATCGCGATACGGGCAGCTTCGATTTGGTTTGATGTAATCCAAGCTGGTTCTAATGCTTGTAGACCAAATTCACCGTAAGCGATTTGGTTACCCTTATTAGCCTTACCTGTCATTCTTCCACGGAATACACGACGTCTCTTAACTCTCTTAGGCATTAACATTTGAGTTACCTCCTTTTTCATTCTCTACAGAATTGAATTTACCTAGCTTTTCGCCCTTGTAAATCCAAACCTTAACACCAATCTTACCGAATGTTGTATTTGCTTCAGCAAATCCATAGTCGATATCAGCTCTTAATGTTTGTAGAGGAATTGAACCTTCATGGTAGCTTTCTGATCTAGCGATTTCAGCACCATCTAATCTTCCTGAAACCATAGTCTTGATACCCTTAGCGCCACCCTTCATAGCTCTTGAAATAACTTGCTTCATAGCTCTTCTGAATTGAACTCTTTGTTCAAGTTGCTTAGCGATGAATTCTGATGCTAATTGTGCATCGATATCTGGCTTATTGATAGATTGGATAGTAACAGAAATCTTCTTCCCTGGAACTACCTTTCCTAAATAATTTTGAATTTCTGTAACACCTGAACCATTGTTACCAATTAGAACGCCGGCTTTAGATGTAAATATTGTTATATTAATACTATAATCATTGTTTTGTGCTGAAGAAATCTTTCTATCAATTTTGATTGATGAAATGCTGTCTTCATAATATCTTGTCTTAATAGCTTTTCTAATCTTGTTATCTTCAACTAAGAATGTAGAGAAGTTCTTCTTTTCAGCGAACCATCTAGCGTCCCAATCTTTAATAACACCGATTCTCAATCCTGTTGGACTAACTTTTTG
>CAMOQV010000080.1 GCA_946623205.1 uncultured Clostridia bacterium | reverse complement strand
GATTATGATGTTGAAAGATTAATCAAGATTGTTAATCGTATTATAGACACATACAAAGTTGAGGTATATTTAGAACCGGGCGAAGCAGTAGCTTTAAATGCTGGATATCTTTTAACTAAAGTTTTGGATATAGTAGAGAACAATAACGTTAAGAATGTTATTCTAGATGCTTCAGCTGCTTGTCATATGCCAGACGTTATTGAAATGCCATATATGCCACCTATCTATAAGGCAGAAAAAGGCGAGGGTAAATATACATATAGACTAACTGGACCAACTTGTTTGGCCGGCGATGTTATAGGTGATTATTCATTTGACAACGAATTAAAAGAAAATGACATGTTAGTATTTGGAGATATGGCAATATATTCAATGTGTAAGAATAATACATTCAATGGAATGCCATTACCTGCAATTTATAAAATTCAAAATAAAACAATAAGTTTAATTAAATCATTTGATTATTCAGATTTCAAAGAAAGATTAGGAAACTAATAAATGCAATTTGCATTGCAATGCCTTCATTATGAAAGCATTGCAACTGCAAGTAAGCAATATAATATCAAAGATAAAGCATCAACAATAGTTGTGATAAATGGAGATGCAACTACAGCTGGGTCTAATTTAACTTTCTTTGCTAAAAGAGGTAGTGAACAGCCTACGAATTTAGCAATAACAACCGTTAAAGCTAAAGCAAGAGAAACAATAAAGCTTCTAAATGCAGTGTATCCCTCATATCCAAATAGCAAATTGTCTATTAACATTAATTTGCCAAAACAAGCTATGCCAAGTGTTACACCAATTAATATAGAAACTCTTATTTCTTTCCACATTACCTTAAAGACATCTTTTGTAGATAATTCATTTAATGCAAGCGAACGAATAACAGTAACAGATGCTTGAGATCCCGCATTACCACCTGTGTCCATAATCATTGGCACACATGCGAATAAAACAGTTGATATAGCATTTAGTCTTGATTCGAAAGAATTAATAATTAATCCAGTAAATGTTGCACTTACCATTAAAACTAAAAGCCATGGAATTCTATTTCTCCAAATCTCAAATATGCTTCTCTTTAGATATGGCTTATCTGAAGCTTGGATACCAGACATCTTAGCGATATCTTCTGAGTTTTCTGATTTCAAGACGTCCATAGCGTCGTCTACTGTTACGATACCAACTAAACGTTTTTCATCATCAACGATTGGAATCGCGATAAAACCGTAATCAGCAATCTTTCTTGCTACAGCTTCTTTGTCATCAGTTGTTTGAGCATAAATAACATTGTCTGTCATTATGTCTTTAATTAGAGTGTCTTTTTCTGCAAGCATTAAATCTTTAGCAGTAACAAGGCCTAATAGTTTATTATCTCTATCTACAACATAGCAGTTATAGATTGTTTCTTTATTGATAGCATTTTTCTTAATCTTTGCGAATGCTTTTTCTACACTCATATCTGGACGAAGATATACATATTCGACAGTCATGATAGAGCCTGCAGAATCGGCAGGGTACTTTAGAATTTCATTTACATATTTTCGTGTTTCTTCATCGCTTTGCGCTAAGATTCTTTTTACGATATTAGATGGCATTTCTTCGACAAGATCAACCATATCATCGACGAACAATTCATCCATTAAGCCTTTTAATTCGACATTGTTAAATTTTGAAATTAAAAGTTCTTGCTTATCTGGATCTAGCTCAACGAAAGTATCTGCAGCCAAGTCTTTTGGCATTAATCGAAATACTAATGGTAAATCGTCATCAGGAAGATTAGAAACAATCTCAGCTAAATCCGTTGGGTTTTCTGCTGCAAGCAAAGGCTTTAATACTGCAAAGTTTTTGTTATTAATTAAAACTTGAATTTCTTCTTCTTCGGCAATCTTTAGGGCAGTGTTTTCTGGAAGATCTTCAATAAGTCCTACTGTTTCTTGGGGAGTCATTTCTTCTAAGACATTCTCAAGTTCTTCTTCCTTTAACCCTTCGATAATTCTTTGTTGTAAATCAGGTTCTAGTTCAAGGATTACATCTGCTAAAAAGTCGCTTGGTAGCTCACGGCAAAATGGAATAAGTTTACTC
Source organism: uncultured Clostridia bacterium (assembly GCA_946623205.1). Lineage (GTDB taxonomy): Bacteria > Bacillota > Clostridia > Christensenellales > UBA3700 > UBA3700. The sequence continues at coordinate 3,652 of CAMOQV010000080.1, read as the reverse complement.
TCTTCGATTAAAGGGAATATTTCAGCTAATTCATTTGGAGATAATTCTTGAGCAACATTTACAGCGTCGAAGAATTGATCATTCTTTAATAGTTCTAAAATCTTATTCATAATTGAATGAGTCTAACTGGGAATTAGATAGGAATATAACTAAAAAGGGCGAGCCAATTTGTTAATTCCGAAACTACTTCGCGGTTTATCCATGACTCGCACCTCCTGTATTTATTTTTAATTTCTTAAATATTATAAATATTATTTTGCATTTGTCAAATATTTGAATGATAAAAAAACCAGGCAAAACTATTCGTAAATAAGATAGTTCGCCTGGGTTTTTATTTGGCGGAGAGTGCGAGATTTGAACTCGCGCTACGGTTTCCCGTACTACACCCTTAGCAGGGGCGCCCCTTCGGCCTCTTGGGTAACTCTCCAAACCGAAGTTATATGCTCATTTATATTAACATATAAGATAGCTAATGTAAATGATAGATTTTGGTGACTCTGTCGGGATTCGAACCCGAGTAGCAGCCGTGAGAGGGCTGAGTCTTAACCGCTTGACCACAGAGCCATTAAAAGCATAACTATATTAGCATAGAAAAATATGGTTGTCTAATTATTTTTTAAACTTCGCCTTTTATTACTTTATTAGCAAAATCTAAGAATAACTGATTCGCAGTTTCTGCTTCAACGCCTTTCCATGTGCTTTGGAAAGTATGGTTTGCCATAAATCGAGTTGAATAATAGACTTCGTTGTAAATTCCTAGCTCATTTAGCTTATCAACTAGTGCTTCACCTTGGCCTCCACAGAAGAAATCTTGTTGAGCGTAAACTACGCAAGATTTAGGGAAGTTCTTTCCAATATTTGGAAGTGATGAAATGACATCAAAGTATGGATTATTCTTTATGTCTTCAATCTTAGATCCAGTGAAATGCTTGCATACCTTTCCAGATAAATTGAATAGTACTTTTGCAGATAAAGCTTTATCTATATCATAGATACCGCAATTTAACATTAATGCACAAATATCTACCTTTGCTTTAAGATTTAGTTTTTCTTGCATTAATGCGCTTTGTTGAAGCGCTGCCAGCTCAGATACATAATATCCCCCAGACGAGTCTCCTGTTGCGATTACTTTAGATAAATCTAAATTGTATTTTTCTGCATTTTCATAAACCCAATTTAAAGCCTTAACTAAATGTTGAAGTGGGGTTGGGAATAAATATTTTGGCCCAAGACCATAATTTACATTTACAACAAAAGCATTTGTATTTAATGCTAACCAAGAAGATAAACATCTTCTGTATTTTTTATCTCCGGCAACGAATCCTCCTCCGTGAACTACAAAAATAACAGGGTGCTTTTCGTTTTTTGCATCTTTAGATAAATAAGTGTTTAGCGTGCAAACCTTTGGATTTGTTTCATCATAAATGATGTCTTTTTCAATATTTACCTTACCTTTGAATGATCTCATCATTGAAAGACGATTTTGAAATGGATTGAATCCATAGTCGATAGCTTTAAAAACTACAATATCTAAACACATAATTTCACCTCTTAGCTAAAATAATTTTATAGAATTATCGCCAAAAATTCAATATAAAACGCGCGCACCTTGATTTCGTTTTTCGCGTGTGTTATATTTTAGGTGGTTTTGAGGAGCACAATGTTTAAGGGAATACTTGGGAAATTTAAAGAATCAGCAATTTCTGTAGCACCAGTTGCTATCATTGTGTTTATCTTAGCGTTAACTCCAATTACAGATTTTTCAGCAGCAGAAATAATTACATTTGCCATTTGCGCAGTATTCATGATTATCGGAATTACTTTGTTTAATTTGGGTGCCGATATGGCTATGACGCCAATGGGAGAACAAATTGGTTCTGGATTAACTAAATCTAGAAAAGTGATGGTTCTTTTAACGGTTGCATTTGTGATGGGACTATTAATCACAATGGCAGAACCAGATTTGTCTGTTCTTGCGAATCAAGTTCAAGCGGTAATCAATGAAACAATCTTAATTGTTTTGGTTGGAATAAGCGTTGGTTTATTTTTGGTTATTGCTGTAATTAAAGTTGTATTCAAAAAAGATTTAGCATCACTTTTGTTTTTCTCGTATCTATTAACATTTGCTTTAGCAGCGTTATTAATAGAAAGAGGCAAGGGAGATATGATAGCTCTAGCTTTTGATTCTGGTGGCGTTACAACTGGACCAATAACTGTTCCATTTATAATGGCACTTGGCGTTGGTGTTGCTACAGTTATCGGCGGTAAGCATGCAAATGAAAACAGCTTCGGTTTAATAGCACTTTGCTCAGTTGGTCCAATGATTGCGGTTATGTTCTTAGCTTTAGGCTCTGAAGGAACTTTAGTATATTCGCTTTCGGACTATTCTCTAAATCTAGCAAACTTTGGACACATACTTTTAAAGACATTTTTGGATGTATTAAAAGCGCTAGGACTTATAGTTGTATTTTTCTTTATTTTGCAATTTACGATTTTGAAATTGCCAAAGACAAGATTGATAAATATCGGCATTGGTGTAGGCTTTACATTTGTTGGCTTAATTATCTTTTTAATGGCTGTTGAAATTGGCTTTATGCCAATTGGTTTCAAACTAGGACAAGAATTAGCTCAATTAGATACATGGGTCATTGTTGTATCAGGCGTTGTATTAGGAGCCGTTGTCGTTTTGGCCGAGCCTGCAGTGCACGTATTAAATAAGCAAGTTCAGGATATTACAGAAGGGACAGTAACTAAAAAGTCAATGCTTATAGCATTATCTTTAGGTGTTGGAATTTCTATTGGACTTTCAATGTTAAGAATTATCTTTAAGTTTTCAATTTTGTATTATCTAATACCAGGATATATTATCTCGCTAGTATTATCTTTCTTTGTTCCAAAGATGTATACAGCTATCGCGTTTGACTCCGGTGGCGTTGCATCAGGTCCATTAACATCAAGCTTTATATTGCCATTAGCTATTGGCGTTTGTTCGACTCTAAATGGAGAAGAAAGTGTATTATCTTTAGGATTTGGTATTGTTGCGATGGTAGCAATGACTCCACTTATCACAATTCAAATTCTAGGTTTTAGAGCAATTATGGCAAAGACCGTTCGTGCTAAGCTAACAATGAGAAGAATTCTTGAGGCTGACGACGAGCAAATCATAGATTTTATGTAGGAGGCAAAATGGCTGCAACAAAACAAGCAAAAGTAACACAACAAAAGCCTGCTAAGAAAAAGGTAGCTCAAAGAAGTAAAGTTGAGTCTAATAAGCTTGAGCTTTTGGTTACTATTGTCAATAGACAAAAAGCAGAGTTCTATATGGATTTGATTCAATCTTATGAAGCAAATATGCAAATGGCTTGTCAAGCACAAGGAACAGCCACTCCTGACATGAGAAAACTTTTAGGATTAGTTGATGTAGACAAGACTGTTATTTTTAGCATTGTTCAAGAATCTAGAGTTTCAGATATTATGTATCAACTAACAAAGAGATTTAGAACAATCAAAAACGGAGGCGGAATTGCTTATACAATTCCTCTATCTAGCGTAATAGGTGTAGCCGTATATACATTTTTATCTAACAACAAAGATGCTGTAAAGGAAGGTAATTAGTATGAAGAAAATAGAGCATGAATTAATTGTTTGTATT
>CAMOQV010000079.1 GCA_946623205.1 uncultured Clostridia bacterium | reverse complement strand
GATTTTGGAAGTCCTGGCATTGTCATAATATCTCCAGTTAAAGCTACTATAAATCCAGCGCCTGCTGAAACTTTAATATTTCTAACTGTTACAATAAATCCTTCTGGAGCCCCTAATAGTGCTGCATTATCCGAAAAGCTATATTGCGTCTTTGCCATACAAATTGGCATGTTGCCATATCCTAGCTCTGTTAGTTTAGCGATTTGCTCTTTTGCGTTTTGTGTAAATGTTACACCCTTACCGCCATAGATTTTTGTAACAATATCCTCAATCTTCTTTTCGATTGGTTGATTTAAATCATAAGAGAATGTGAAGTTATTAGGCTTTTCTACAAGTTCTACAACTTCTTTAGCGAGTTCAACACCACCTTTTCCGCCGTCTGCCCAAACTGTAGATAATCTAACGTTAACGCCTAGTTCTTTACACTTTTCAATAACTAAATTTATTTCAGCATCAGTATCTGTTGGGAATCTATTTACAGCAACTACGCAAGGTAGTTTGTAAACATTAGTCATATTAGATACGTGACGAAGAAGATTTGGAATGCCCTTTTCAAGAGCAACTAGATTTTCGTTTCCTAAATCACTCTTTGCCATACCGCCATGCATCTTTAAAGCTCTAACAGTTGCTACAACAACTACAGCACTTGGTTTTAGCCCTGCCATTCTGCACTTAATGTCCAAGAACTTTTCTGCGCCAAGATCTGCACCAAATCCCGCTTCTGTTACGACATAGTCGCCAAGCTTTAGTGCCATTCTTGTTGCTGTTACTGAATTACATCCATGAGCAATGTTTGCAAATGGCCCACCATGTACGAATGTTGGTGTTCCTTCAAGTGTTTGAACAAGATTTGGCTTTAGAGCATCTTTTAACAATGCTGCCATAGCACCAACTGCCTTTAAATCTCCAGCTGTAACTGGCTTATCATCATATGTATATGCAACAACAATTCTAGATAGTCTTTCTTTTAAATCTTTAATTCCATCTGCTAAGCAAAATACTGCCATGATTTCAGAAGCAACGGTAATATCGTAACCATCTTCTCTTGGCACACCATTTTTGCTTCCTCCCAAACCGTCAACAACAAAACGTAATTGTCTATCGTTCATATCTACGCATCTTTTCCAAGTAATCTTTCTTGGATCAATATTCAATGCGTTCCCTTGATGGATATGGTTATCTAACATTGCTGCCAATAAATTGTTTGCAGCACCGATAGCATGGAAATCACCTGTAAAGTGTAAATTAATATCTTCCATTGGAACAACTTGAGCATAGCCACCGCCTGCAGCTCCACCCTTCACACCAAATACTGGTCCTAGTGATGGTTCACGAAGTGCTACTACTACGTTCTTGCCAATCTTCTTTAATCCATCTGCAAGTCCAATTGTTGTAGTTGTCTTTCCTTCTCCTGCTGGAGTTGGAGTAATAGCTGTAACTAAAATTAGCTTTCCGTCTTTTCTTGTAGATTCTTTCAATAATGAATAATCTATCTTTGCTTTGTAGTTACCATATTGCTCAACATACTTTTCATCGATGCCAGCAACCTTTGCTATTTCAGTAATCTTTTGCATCTTTGCTTGTTGTGCTATTTCAATGTCAGATAAAAATGCCATAATTATTCCCCTTTAAAATATTTAACTGCGCTTTCAAACATCTTCATATCATATATACCATATACGTTCTTATATAGTCCATAGCCAATTCTTTCGCTGTGTCCCATCTTACCAAATACTCTACCATCTGGAGAAGTAATACCTTCAATAGCATACATAGAATTATTTGGATTATATTGAATGTCAGATGTTGGTACACCATTTAGATCAACATATTGTGTGGCGATTTGTCCGTTTGCTGCCAATTCTTTAATTAGTTTTTCATCGCTTAAGAATCTTCCTTCACCGTGAGATATTGGAACTGTATAAACATCTCCAACATTTGTACCGCGTAACCATGGAGATTTATTAGAAGCAATTCTAATTCTAACTAGCTTTGATTGGTGACGAGCAATTGTATTGAATGTTAATGTTGGACAAGTGCTATCTGTATCTATAATCTTTCCATATGGAACTAAGCCTAATTTGATTAATGCTTGGAAACCATTACAAATACCACACATCAAACCATCTCTATTATTTAACAAGTTATGAACTTCTTCTTTAATAGCTGCGTTCTTGAAGAATGACATAATGAACTTAGCTGAACCATCTGGTTCGTCACCACCACTAAATCCGCCTGGGATAAATACCATTTGAGATTCTTTTAGTTCATCAACGAAATGATCAACACTTCTTGAAATACCTTCTTTTGTTAAGTTGTTAATAATAAATGTTTTAACGTCAGCACCAGCATCTAACATAACCTTTGCAGAATCATATTCGCAGTTTGTTCCTGGGAATACTGGGATTAATACTCTTGGCTTTGCAACCTTGATGTTTGGAGCATAAATCTTATCTGCGTTATATGTAAATGCCTCATATGTTTTGGCTTCTTTATTTGTTAACATTGGATATACATCATCTAATTTTGCCTCATACAAAGAGCACAATGCATTGAAATCTAAATCGTTGTCTCTATAAATAATCTTCTTATCATCGATGATTTCACCAACTAATGTTCCTTCTTTATCGTCATCCATTTCTAGAACAAATGCACCATATTTATATCCAAAGATTTCATCTAAAGATAATGCATCTGAATACTTGAATCCAAAGCCGTTACCCATACACATCTTTGCTACAGCTTCAGCAATGCCGCCGTATCCTAATGTATATGCAGCATATACCTTTCCTGCTCTCATCAAAGCTGTTACTTTATTGAATAGTTCAATTGTTGATTGAGCATCAGGTAAATTATCTTTTGTATAAGCTGGTGCAAGTAATACAACCTTGTGTCCAGCCTTCTTGAAATCATTTGTAATAACTTCATCAACCTTACCAGTAGTTACAGCAAAAGATACAAGTGTTGGAGGAACATCTAACTTTTCAAATGAACCACTCATTGAATCCTTACCACCGATAGCACCAACTCCGAATTCCTTTTGAGCCATGAATGCGCCAAGTAAAGCAGATAGAGGTTTTCCCCATCTATTTGCATCCTTTCCTGGTTTTTCAAAATATTCTTGGAATGTTAAATATACATCTTCATAAGAAGCACCTGTAGCAATTAGTTTCGCAAGTGATTCTACAACTGCTAAATATGCTCCATGATATGGAGATGAAGATGTTATAAATGGATTGTATCCCCAAGACATATATGAACAAGCATTTGTATGCTTCTTTTCAACTGAGATCTTATGAACCATTGCTTGAATAGGAGTTAATTGGTTCTTTCCACCAAATGGCATCAAAACTGTTCCTGCGCCGATTGTAGAGTCAAAACGCTCGGATAATCCTCTCTTTGAGCAAACGTTCAAATCTTGCATTAATTCTTCGTAGTTTGTCTTGAAATCGCCCTTAATTGTCTTTGAGATATCATTAATCTTATTAGCTTTAATATTGATGTGCTTTTCTGCACCATTAGAATTCAAGAACTCTCTAGAAATATCTACAATTGTCTTTCCGTTCCAATGCATTCTCAATCTTGGCTCTTTTGTAACTGTTGCTACAACTGTTGCTTCAAGATTCTCTCTCTTTGCAATCTTCATGAATGCATCAATATTTTCTTTTTCTATAACAACTGCCATTCTTTCTTGAGATTCAGAAATAGCAAGTTCTGTTCCATCAAGACCATCATATTTCTTTGGAACTGCATCAAGGTTAATATCCAATCCATCGGCAAGTTCACCAACAGCAACAGATACACCACCTGCACCAAAGTCATTACAACGCTTAATCATCTTGCAAGCTTCAGCGTTTCTAAATAGTCTTTGTAATTTTCTTTCTTCTGGAGCATTACCTTTTTGAACTTCTGCTCCACATGTTTCAACTGAATGAGCATTGTGAGCTTTAGAAGAACCTGTAGCACCACCAATACCATCACGTCCAGTTCTACCGCCAAGAAGAATAACTATATCTCCATCTTGAGGAACTTCACGTCTAACATTTTCTTGAGGAGTTGCAGCCATAACTGCACCAATTTCCATTCTCTTTGCAGCATAACCTGGGTGATAGATTTCATCTACCATACCTGTAGCTAGACCAATTTGGTTACCATATGACGAATAACCTGCAGCAGCTGTTTGAACAATCTTTCTTTGAGGAAGTTTTCCTGGGATTGTCTCAGATACTGGAACTGTTGGATCAGCTGCACCTGTTACACGCATAGCTGAATATACATAAGAACGACCAGATAATGGGTCTCTAATAGCACCACCGATACAAGTAGCTGCACCACCGAATGGTTCAATTTCTGTTGGGTGATTGTGTGTTTCGTTTTTAAATAACAAAAGCCATGGTTCTTTTTTACCATCAACTTCAATTTCCATCTTAACAGTACATGCGTTGATTTCTTCAGATTCATCAAGTTTTGTTAACTTACCAACTTTCTTTAGATATTTCGCAGCAAGTGTACCAATATCCATTAGGTTGATTGGCTTTGTTCTATTCAAATCTTTTCTTGTTTGAATATATTCATCGTAAGCCTTTTGTAATAACTTATCTTCGAATTCAACTGAATCGATTGTAGTTAAGAATGTTGTATGTCTGCAGTGATCTGACCAATATGTATCAATCATCTTAATTTCTGTAATAGTTGGATCTCTATGTTCAGAAATGAAATAATCTCTACAGAATCTAATATCGTCTAAATCCATTGCTAAGCCTTGCTTAGTCATGAATTCTTTTAATTCCTCATCGCCATATTTAATAAATCCAGTTAATGTTGCTACTTCAGTTGGGATCTTGTATTCAACTTTCAAAGTAGATGGCATATCTAATGCTGCTTCTCTTGCTTCAACTGGGTTAATAACGAATTTCTTAATTGCTAAAATATCTTCGTTAGACAACTTACCATTTAATACATAAACACGTGCAGTTCTAATTAATGGTCTTTCGCCACAAGATATGATTTGGATACATTGAGCTGCTGAATCTGCTCTTTGGTCATATTGGCCTGGAAGATATTCTACAGCAAATACAACATCTCCTTTTGGTAAATCATAAGATAAGATGTCTAATTGTGGTTCAGACAAAACAGTAGTTTTGGCTGTATCAAATAAATCCTTTTCAATATTTTCAAGGTCGTATCTATTTAATACTCTAACTCCTGTTAGTCCCTTTATGTTTAATAGATTTTTTAATTCTGAATATAAAGCCTTAGCCTCATTTGCTAGTTCTTCTTTCTTCTCTACATAAACTCTATATACCATTATTTACCTGCCTTTAGTGCACGCGCACCAATGTCTTTTCTATAATATGCGTTATCAAAATGAATTCTCTCAACTAACTTATATGCCTTATTGATTGCCTCCGAAAGCGTTTCGGCTATATCTACAGCGCCTAAAACTCTACCGCCAGATGTTACCATCTCGCCTTTATCATTTAATCCAGCACCTGCTACATATACTTTATCCTTAATATCACTTGGAATATCTATCTTGAATCCTTTTTCATAATGTAGTGGGTATCCATTTGATGCCATAACAACACAACAAGCACTCTTATCCATAAACTTAACTTCTGTGTTTTCAAGTGTACCATAGGTTGTAGCTTTCATAATTGTTAATAAATCACTTTCTAAAAGTGGTAACACAACTTGTGTTTCAGGATCTCCAAATCTACAGTTATATTCGATAACTTTTGGACCATCTTTTG
>CAMOQV010000078.1 GCA_946623205.1 uncultured Clostridia bacterium | reverse complement strand
ATGTAATATATTATGCTAAATTCAACGCAACCGTTAATCATTATACATACACATTCTATAAAGAGGATGGCGAAACAGTTATTACTCAAGTAGAAGCAGATTATGGAACTATTGTTAATCAACCAACACCAGATCCAACAAAAGCTTCAACAGCACAATATGAATATACATTTAGTGGATGGGAAACATTAGATGGCGTTGCATATGTTGATGCACAAGCTTTGGTTGCAGATGTTTCTTATATAGCAACATTTGATGAAACTCTAAGAAGTTACACATATAAGTTCTACAACGGATCAGACGAATTTAGAACAGGTTCTTTAACATATGGTTCTGAGTTAGATGTATCAACAATTGATATTCCAACAAAAGCTACTATTGCAAATCAATATACATATGAATTTGCTGGTTGGTATTTAGATAGCGAATTTACTGGTGATCCTGTTGGCGAAAGCGTTGTAATTCAAGGCAACATCGATTTCTATGCTAAATACAGCGAAATCCCTGTTCAACATACATATACATTTGATGTAGGCGAAGATGCAACTCCTGTTCCTGATATTGTAGCTGGATACAATACAGATATCTCAGCTCCTGTTGCTCCACAAAGAGATTATTATATTTTCGTTGGTTGGAATACGCCAGTTCCATCAAAGATGGGTGATGCTGACAAAACATTCACAGCTATATGGACTCCTGTTGTATATTATGTTGAATATATCTTAAATGGCGGTAGCAATACATCAAACAATACATTCTATACAGTTGAATCTCAAGCTTCTGATTTAGCTTTAGCTTTGGATTCAACAAAAGACGGCTACACATTACAAGGATGGAAACTTGATGACGAAATCATTACTTCTATTCCAATCGCTCATAAGAATTTGCAAATAGAAGCAGTCTTCGAAGCAAACACTTATACTATTACTTATAAGACACAAAAAGACGAAGCCGTTATTGCTAATATATCAAAAGAAGTTACATATGATCAAACATATGGTGCATTAGATGTTCCATCTAAGCACGGCTACACATTTGAAGGTTGGTATTTAGATAGCGCTTGCTCAGATAACAAATTAATTACAAGCACATCTCAAGTTAACATATTAGCAGATACAAATATCTATGCTAAGTGGAGTTTAACACCTTACCATGTTTATGGTTATGTTGGTAACGATTGTGTAGTAACATTCACTTACGATATTGAACATTCTGTTAACCTAGATGCTTATACAAATGGTGGCGAATACGTATTTGATAATTGGTATGAAGAAGACGTAAATGATCCAAGCATTACTTCATTTACTCCTATAACAACATTTAGCGATACAACACAAGGTGATATTGATGTATATGCTATTGTTAAACCGGTTGCGTTAACTATAGTTGATAACACAGTAACAGCTTATACAGGATCTGCTTCACACGTAATTATTCCAAGAGTTTGGAATGGCGAAGAAATAACTGCTATAGCAGATAACGTATTTGCTAAGAACAATAACATTGTAACCGTAGACACTACATTCATAACTGAAGTTGGAAATGCCGCATTCAAGCGCTGCAAGAACCTTGCAAATGTTGATTTATCTAACGTAAAAACAATTGGAGAAGAGGCCTTTACATACTGTGCATTTACCTCAGTAGATTTGTCTACTGCTACATCTATTGGCGAAGCAGCTTTTGCTTCTTCAAGTGTTAAAGAAATCACATTATCTACAAACTTAACATCTTTAGGAGAGGATGCATTCTTGGGATGTAACATTACAACAATTCATTACAACGGCACGCAAGAAGATTTCGAAACGCTCGTTGCTAATTGTGATAACTTAAGTGGGATTTTAGTCGACTAATATTTTAAGGGCTCGCAAGAGCCCTTTTTCCCTATTTATACCCCCTCCCTCGTATTGACAACAAATCAACACATATTGCATAATTTTAATAGAGAGGGTTGTCTTATGAAAAAAGTAATTGTATTTATTTGTGTCGCTTTATGCTTATTATTATGCTGTTGTTCAGCAAAAACTATTGAAGAGAAAAAAGGTTTTTCTTTTATAAATGTAGAGAAATCTTTCAAGCAATCTTTTTCTGATGGTTCTATTACAGAATCTAGTTGTCATATTATTAAAACAAAAGAAGAACTTGATTCTTTCTTATCTAGCAGTGCGGATATTCAAGCATCATATAACTTAGTTATTCCAGGAACAGAATATGAAGCATATTGTACAGAAGAAGCTTTTGACAAAACATTCTTATTTGTAGTCATTGATTACCAAGCAACAGATACACTCGCTACTATAGACCTTTTATTTAAGAAAAACATAATATATCCTCTAAGACGTGTTATAAGCGACTCTGAGGTAATTAAACCTCGAGTTAAAGTATATGCCTATGCTTTAAAGAAATCTGATTATAAAGATTTAGATAATCTATATTCTGAAAAAATAGTTGATTATTATTATTTCTATTACAATTTAAGTAAATAATATTTTGCCGATAGATTACAAAAATAATGACCACCATTTTATTGGTGATCCTATTTCTTTATAAGTAATTGTTACAGCACAAGTAAAATTAGCGCTGTGCAGCTATCTATTCTTCTATGGCCTTTAATATATTTAATCTATTGTTGAACATTTCCCAATCGCTTTTTTTGCTAAACCAATTTTCTTGAATCTCTGCAATTTGATTTAATCCAACTGCTTTGACAGCTTCTATTGCAGCTTCTTTTTGAGAAATCTTATTTTTTGTTGTTTGACAATATGATCCATCGATTGTATCGTACGAATTAAATGCCTTATTGAAATCCATTAAGTCGTATAATCTTCCTGGCTTATTGTTAACATTATCTATTTCAAAACCCCAATTGCCCCAATGTCTATCTGTGTTCCCAATTAAATAATCAACTATGTTCATCATGTAGTAGTTGTATTTGTCTTTCTTTAATACATATTCCAACCAATCAAAGCCTTTGTTTTGCGCATATATTTGAATATATTCTATTGCTACGATGCTAGTCGACATTGATGTAATAATGCGACTTTTTGACACCTTTTCTCCACAATATACATCTGGCTGATAATCAACATGATTAATCTTGAAACAATCTACTATTTTACTTGCCAATAATTCTGATTCTACTTCTTTTGGGGATCCAGCTTTTAATAGATAGAATGTGTTCCCTTCTCGAATCCAAGCTTTTGGTGCTACGCCTACAGTAGAAACATCTCCTGCAGCATCAGATGGGTCAATTAATTCTGTATCTTGCGCAGCCAATTGTTTGCCTCTTAGCGAAACATCAACAAAAGCATTAGATAGAGAATGCGTGAATAAATTGATATTAGAAAATTTTACTCGCTCTCTGTTGCTTTTAATCCAATATGTGTCTATAAAAGAAACGCCATGATAAGAAATTGCTATGTTTGCCCTTTCTCTATCTGTGGTTGATTGTTTTTGCCCCAAACTATTTAATATTTCTTTTGCATATTTTCTATCTAATGTTAAAACTCTAGATGAACACCAGTGATAAAAATTCTCTAAATTATTCAATCTAGTATCAATATCTGTGTCTTCTACTTTTTCTAAGCAAATATTATAGGGCAACATTCCTGGCAAATAAATAGTACATGTTCCATCTTCTCTTACAGATGCAACCCTTCTATTTTTATTCATGATGGTAAATCTTTTCCAATTCTTTGCCATATAGTTCCTTTTCATTTAATCTTAATTAATTCTATTATAATCTATATTGTTTTGCAGGCATACTCAAAACGACACTACTCGTTTATTAAAATAAGGTCCACCTTTTATTTGTAATCCCTGTTCTTTGATTTGTTGTTGAACTCTATCAACAAATGTTGTATTTTCAATAACTAATATGATATTTATCTAACACTTTTTTCATTAAGTCTTGTCCATATAAACAAGTCTCTATTAAATATCCCTTTTCGTTAAACTTCAATTTGCTTTATAGCTCAACCCAACAAGCTGGACGAGCACCCGCCTGAGTAGACTCTGATACTGGTTTACTGGTGTCATTACGACCGGCGTAGTTAATAATTCTTGCGTAACTCGCTCTCTCCGAATGTGGCGAACGTAGCCACCAACTAGAATAACCCAAATATTCATATAAACCTCTTTGCTTAGCTTTTACTGTGCCCGATGCCTTTCTCTCGTTCTCTGTTGGGAAATACTCTGTTGCTTCCTTTTGAGACAACAAGAATATCTTATCCTCTGTATTAACCGTAGCATATGGATTACTTTCTGCACCTGTAGATGCTACGCTATTATCTACTGAAGTGGTTAATATCTTTGACTTTTCTTCTTCTGTAAATGCTGCATTATAAAAAGTATCGTTTAACCATTCTCTTATATAACTGTTTGCGTAAATGCTAGAAGAATCATCATACTTCATCGTATCTAAAATATAACGTGAAAGTATTAACGCTTTATTTCCATCTTTTTCTAATACAATCCACTCGATATCTATAGCAATGTCTGTGGATGTTTGAATGTATTTTCCAAATTTTATTATTTCAGGACCCGTTTCTTCTGGTTCCGATGCTTTTGATCCGCATCCCGCAAAACAAATACAAGTTAATATCAAAATGGTAAGAATTAGAACAGTAAATATCTTCTTCATAACAAATACCCCCTTAATTAAATTGTAACTAGCAATAGTAGTTTTATCAAGGGCGTTACTTGACTAATAACCGACAAAACTAGCCACAAAAAAAGGACCACCATTTTGATATGCACCCCAATTGTTGGACAACAAGGAGGTGCATATCATTTTATTGGTGATCCTATTTCTTTATATGTAATTGTTAATTAGTCAGCTACATATGGTAGAAGAGCCATTTCTCTAGCTCTCTTGATAGCTGTTGTTAACATTCTTTGGTGCTTAGCACATACGCCACTCATTCTTCTTGGTAAAATCTTACCATTTTCTGTAACGAACTTACGTAGTTTAGCAACATCTTTGTAATCGATGTATTCAGCCTTGTCTACACAGAATGTGCAAACCTTTCTACGAGGAGCTCTCTTTGCGTTGAATGGTCTCTTTCCTTCCTTTGCAGGAGCTGCTTGAGCAGCTGTAACAACCTTTTCCTTATCTTCCATTTTTTAAATCTCCTTTATTAAAATGGCAAATCGCCTTCAGCTACAGTAGTATCTTCTTCCGGAGCTACTGGTTCATTGCTCTCGCCGTCAGATGAAGCTTTAGCGCCATCCTTTGGTGATAAGAACTCAACATCGTCTGCTGTAATCTCAATAGTTTGACGAGTTGATCCATCTTGTGCTTGGTATTTGTTGATTTGGATAGAACCAGCGATAGCAACTTTTCTTCCCTTAACTAGATTGTTAGCACATGTATCAGCTAAACCTCTCCAGCAAAGAATGTTAAAGAAATCTACTTCATCACTTGTCTTTGCAAATCTACGATTTACTGCGATAGAAAATCTACAATAAGAAACACCTGTTGATGTTGTCTTTTTTTCTACGTCGCTAGATAAATTGCCTATTAAAAATACCTTGTTCATAAATTTTCTCCTTATTTTCTAATGATCATGCATCTGTAAGTTTCATCCATGATACGAATTTGTCTTTCGATCAATGCTGGAACTTGAGCTGGAGCTGTAAACTCAACTAATACATAGTATCCTTCTTGCTTGAAGTTAATAGAGTAAGCCAATTTACGTGTTCCCCACTTGTCTAAATTGTCTACACTACCTTCATTAGAAGTAATGATTGCATTAATCTTATCAACAACTGCTTGCTTTTGATCTTC
>CAMOQV010000077.1 GCA_946623205.1 uncultured Clostridia bacterium | reverse complement strand
ATCTATTCTCATACCTAAGAATGTATTTACTAAACTTATTCCATCAGCACCAGCTTCTTCACAAGCTTTTGCTATTGCTACTATATCTGTAACGTTTGGAGATAGCTTAACAATTATAGGCTTTGTTGTTACCTTCTTTACTGCTCTAACAACTTCCGCCGCAGCCTCTGGAGATGTTCCAAAGCTCATACCGCCACCGTGCACATTTGGACAAGAAACGTTAACTTCTATCCAACCTACACAATCGCATTTGTCTATCTTTTCGCAAGTGTAAGCATAATCCTCAACTGAAAATCCGCTAACATTTGCCATTACTTTTTTATGGAATACTTTTTGTAATTTTGGTAATTCTTCAGATATAACTTTTTCAACGCCTGGGTTTTGTAAACCTACTGCGTTAATCATACCTGATGTACATTCTGCAATTCTTGGTGTTGGGTTTCCAAATCTTGGATCTTTAGTTGTTCCCTTGAATGAGAATGTTCCTAAAATGTTTATATCATATAGTTCATTGAACTCATATCCAAATCCAAATGTTCCAGAAGCAGGAATAACAGGGTTATCTAATTCAATACCTAAAAGGTTTACATTCATTTTTCCCATATAATTTCCTCCTTAACTAATACTGGTCCATCTTTACAAATTCTCTTGTTGCCATAAAGCGTCTTACAACTACATCCCATACAAGCACCAAATCCACATCCCATTCTCTCTTCAAATGAATACTGACCTGTCGTTTTAGATGTCTTATATACAGCTTTTAGCATTGGCTCTGGTCCGCATGTATAAGTGTATGTATAATCTAAGCCCTCCATAGGCGTTGTAACAAATCCTTTTTGACCATATGAGCCATCAACCGTCGTTACATATACTTTTGCGCCTAAGGCCTTAAATTCGTCCTCATAGAAGATTTCATCTTTGGTATTGAATCCTAAGATTACTGTTACATCCTTTTTATCAGCAATAAGCTTCTTTGCAAGCATATATAAAGGAGGAACACCTACGCCTCCTCCTATTAATAATGGCTTATTTCCTGATTTAGATATATCATATCCGTTACCAAGGCCTGTTAGAATATCTAATGTTTCGCCGCATACCATATTTGACATTTGTTCTGTGCCCTTACCTACAACTTTGTAGATTAAAGTTAATTTGTCATTTTCTACATCGTTTACAGATATTGGACGACGCAAAAATAGTCCATCTAATTTTATGTTTACGAATTGGCCTGGTTTTTTAATTTCGCTTGTATCCCCTAAAAGCGTCATTTTGTAGACGCTTTTTGTTAGTGGGATATTCTCGCTTATTTCAAATATACTTTGCTTCATTATGCCCCTTTATGCATCGATTGTAGAGATACGAATTGTTGTTTCGTCAAGAACATCTAAAAGAACTCTTACTGTATCTAAAGATGTAAACATTGTTACGTTACTTTCAATTGCATATTTTCTAATTGTATAACCATCATTTTGTTGATTTAGTGCTGAAACATCTGATGTGTTAATTACATAGTTAATAAATCCAGATCTAATAGCGTTTTTAATATCATCACTATTTTCTGAAATCTTCTTTAAGATGTGAGTTCTAATACCATGTTCGATTAAGAAGTTTGCTGTTCCCTTTGTTGCCATGATGTTGAATCCAAGGTTGTAGAAACGCTTGATAAGTGGTAGAACTTCTTCCTTATCTGCATCAGCTACTGTTACAAATACTGTACCATAATTTCTTAGCTTCATGCCAGATGCTTGAAGTGCCTTATATAGAGCTCTATTTAGCTTATCGTCATAACCGATAGCTTCACCTGTAGATTTCATTTCTGGTGATAGATATGCGTCCAATCCTCTTAATTTGTTGAATGAGAATACTGGAACTTTTACATACCATCTCTTTTTCTCTTCTGGGTAGATATCAAAGATACCTTGTTCTTTTAAAGTCTTGCCCATGATAACTTCTGTAGCGATATCAGCTAATGAGTATCCTGTAGCTTTAGATAAGAATGGAACTGTTCTTGATGATCTTGGGTTAACTTCGATGATATATACCTTTTCATCTTTATCTACGATGAATTGGATATTGTATAATCCCTTGATACCAATTCCAAGTCCTAACTTCTTAGCATATTGTAGGATGATTCCCTTAACCTTATTTGAGATTGAGAATGCTGGATATACAGAGATAGAGTCACCAGAGTGGATACCTGTTCTTTCAACAAGTTCCATAATACCTGGAACGAATACATCTCTTCCATCGCAAATTGCATCAACTTCAACTTCTTTACCAACGATATATTTATCTACCAATACTGGCTTATCTTCGTCGATTTCAACGGCTGTCTTTAGATAGTGACGTAGTTGCTTTTCATCTGATACGATTTGCATAGCTCTACCACCTAATACGAATGATGGTCTAACCAATACTGGGTATCCGATTCTAGCTGCAGCTGCTACACCATCTTCAATCTTTGTAACTGCACAGCCTTCTGGTTGTGGGATATTTAATTTAACTAATAACTTTTCAAATAGATCTCTATTTTCTGCTCTATCGATAGCTTCGCAATCTGTACCGATAATCTTAACTCCTCTATCAGTTAAAGGTTGAGCAAGGTTAATAGCTGTTTGTCCACCAAGTGTTGCGATAGCGCCTTCTGGGTTTTCGTAATCTATAATGTTCATAACATCTTCTGGTGTTAGTGGTTCAAAGTATAACTTATCTGATGTTGTGTAGTCTGTAGAAACTGTTTCTGGGTTATTGTTGATAATAATAGCTTCATAACCAGACTTTTTGATTGTTGTTACAGCGTGTACTGTTGAGTAGTCGAATTCTACACCTTGACCAATTCTGATTGGACCAGCACCTAGAACTATAATCTTCTTTTTATCTGTAACGATTGAATCACTCTTTTCACCTGTGTATGTTGAGTAGAAGTATGGGATGTATGCTCCAGAATGAAGTGTATCTACCATCTTGAAGATTGGCTTGATGTTGTTTTCTTTTCTGAAGTTTGTAACATCGATTTCTTTCATATTCCAAAGTTTTGCGATGAACTTATCTGAGAAGCCTAGCTTCTTAGCTGATTTTAATACTTCTACATTTTTGATGTTGTCTTTTAATTCGAATTCTTTATCTACGATTCTCTTAATTGCTTCTAAGAATAATGGAGTAATCATAGTAACTTTTGACATCTCTTCAACTGTAGCGCCTCTAGCTACTAACTCTGCAATAGCAAAGATGTTATCTGCTCTAAATTCAGATACATATGCCATTAATTCTTCTTTAGACATATTATCGAACTTAGAAACGTAGATGTGAGTAACGCCAACTTCTAGTGATCTTGTAGCCTTTAAGAAACATTCTTCAAGGTTGCTACCAATTGACATAACTTCACCTGTTGCCTTCATTTGTGTTCCTAACATATTTGAAGCTGTTGAGAACTTATCAAATGGGAATCTTGGGAACTTAGCAACTACGTAATCTAAAGATGGTTCGTGGTCAGCTGTTGTTCCACCTACTTGTATATCTTCTAGAGCCATACCTACAGCGATCTTTGCTGTTACTCTAGCGATTGGATATCCTGAAGCTTTTGAAGCTAAGGCTGAAGATCTTGAAACTCTTGGGTTAACTTCGATTAGGTAATATTCAGATGAATTTGGATTCAATGCGAATTGAACGTTACATCCACCTTCAATCTTTAACTCCTTAATAATCTTTATGGCAGAATCGTTTAGCATTTTTAAGTCGTGGTCATTTAAAGACATGATTGGAGCAACAACTATTGAATCTCCTGTATGTACGCCAACTGGGTCAACGTTTTCCATACCGCAAATTGTTATAGCCTTGTCATTTGAGTCTCTCATAACTTCGAACTCAATTTCCTTATATCCTTTAACTGACTTTTCAACTAATACTTGATGTACTGGAGATAATTGGAAACCATTTGTAGCAACTTCGATTAATTCTTCCTTGTTGTTAGCAAAACCGCCACCTGTTCCACCTAGAGTGAAAGCTGGTCTTAAAACAACTGGGTAACCGATGTCATCAGCAGCCTTTATAGCTTCTTCTACAGAATATGTGATTTCTGATGGGATAACTGGTTCGCCGATTTGTTGGCACATCTCTTTGAATAATTCTCTATCTTCAGCTCTTTCAATTGATGAAGATGGTGTTCCTAAAAGTTCTACATTACATTCTTTCAAAACGCCCTTCTTTTCCAATTGCATAGCTAAGTTTAATCCAGTTTGTCCACCAATACCTGGAACGATTGCGTCTGGTCTTTCATAACGTAAAATCTTTGCAACGTATTCAAGTGTTAGAGGTTCCATATAAACCTTGTCTGCTATTGTTGTATCTGTCATGATTGTTGCTGGGTTTGAGTTAACCAATACAACTTCATAACCTTCTTCTTTCAAAGCAAGACATGCTTGTGTTCCTGCATAGTCAAATTCTGCAGCTTGTCCAATAACGATTGGACCTGAACCGATGATTAAAATCTTTTTGATATCCTTTCTCTTTGCCATATACCTTTAGCCTCCTAAGCTAATTAATTTTTTCTACTTTTTGTAAACTATTTTTCCGTTATATACAGTTATCTCGTTTTCACCTACAACTTCATCGCCCTCAAATGGAGTTGCTTTTCCCATAGATAAGAAATCTTTAGGATCAATAACTACTTTCTTGTTTAAATCCCAAATGCTGAAATCTTCGCCAAGTGGAATTGAGAATCTCTTTCTAGGATTCACAACCAGTAGGTTGATTAGTTTCTCTAGGCTTATAACTCCCGTCAAAACTAGGTTTGTATATAACTCTTGGAATGCTGTTTCAATACCAACAATTCCAAATGGGCTCTTTTCAAGTCCCTTTGCTTTTTCTTCTTGAGAATGTGGTGCATGATCTGTTGCGATGCAATCGATTGTGCCATCTTTAATGCCTTGAATTAGAGCTTTTTTATCTTCTTTAGAACGAAGTGGTGGATTCATCTTCCACTTGCCTTCTTCTTTTAAATTAGAATCATCTAATATTAAATAATGTGGAGCTGTTTCGCATGTTACATCAACGCCATCTTTTTTAGCTTGACGAATAATCTCTACGCTCTCTTTAGTTGAGATATGACATACATGGTATTTAGCACCTGTCTTTTTAGCAATTTCGCAATCTCTAGCGATTTGTTCATATTCAGAAGCTGAACAAATACCTTTGTGGTTATGTGCCTTTGCATATTCTCCATCGTGAATATATCCACCTTTTAGAAGTTCGTTAACTTCACAATGTGCTACTACAATTTTATTAAGACGCTTAGCTTCATCCATGGCTCTTTCCATCATTTCGTATCTTTGTAATCCTCTTCCATCATCTGAAAAAGCAACAACATTATCTTTCATGTTTTCCATATCAGATAATTCTTCACCTTTTTCGCCAACAGTTATAGCGCCATATGGAAGAACATTAATACATGCATCTCTATCTATTATGTCTTGTTGAATCTTTAATGACTCTACTGAGTCTGGGACTGGATTTAGATTTGGCATTGTGCAAACTGCAGTGTATCCACCACGAGCTGCAGCCATAGCGCCGCTCTTTATTGTCTCTTTATATGAAAAACCTGGTTCTCTAAAATGGACATGTACGTCACAAAAACCAGGTAAGATTGTATATTTATCATTATTGAATTCTTTAAGCGAATCATTCTTTGAAAAACTATCTAATATAGTTTTTTGATATTCAGTTGGTATACAGTATTTTGCTTTTATATCCATCTTCTCTCCTTTAGGTCTCTCTGTACCTGTTAAAGAAAAATAAGTCTTGCGTATACGACAAGACTTACATTAAAACCTAATTATTTTTGCAACCTTGTCGACTTCTCTGAATCAACTTAAAGATTTATCTTTGGTAGTATTG
>CAMOQV010000076.1 GCA_946623205.1 uncultured Clostridia bacterium | reverse complement strand
ATCTTTCTTTTTGAAATCCTTTTTCGCAAAATCTTTCTTGAAATCTTTTTTAGAACTCTTCTCTTTTGGCTCTTCGGCTTTAGCTTCTTCAACTACAATCTTTCTCTTTCCTAAAACCAATCCACCAAGATTAAAGATTCTTTGTGCTGAGTCGTTCCCGAGTTCTACAAACGAATAAGTATTAGATACCTTTATATCTACAATTTCATGTAATTGAACTTTGCACTTAGCACATACAAGCTTTGCAAGAGAATCCTTATCTAGCATGTCTACCTTACCAACATTTAAGAAGAATCTCTTTGAAGATGCGCCCCTTTCAACTTTATGGAACTTATTTGAACCATCTTTTGGAAGTGTGAAGTTTTCTTTGAATTCTGGAAGCTCTATATATTCAAGTGCGTTTTGTGTAGCGCTTTGGTAAGCTTGTACAAATCCAACTTGAGATGAATCTATAATTGTATATGCAGCGCCTGTTTTATTGGCTCTTGCTGTTCTTCCAATTCTGTGAACGTAGAAATCCGAATCTGAAGGTGGGTCGAAATTGAATATAACGTTAATTGCTTCAACGTCAATTCCTCTTGCAGCAACGTCAGTAGCAACAAGCATTTCAACTTTGCCCTCTTTGAAAGCCTTCATAATCTTAGTTCTTTCATTTTGACGAATATCACTATGAATTACAGCAACGTTTTGTTTTGCCTTTACAAGTGCCTGATATAACTTATCTGCTCTAGATTTTGTATTGCAAAAAACAATACATCTTTCAAAATTGTTCTCTTTTTTAATATATAGAAGCGCTGCTACTCTTTGGCTATCTTTAACCATTGTGTAGTATTGCTTTATTTGCGGAATAGTTTCGCCCTTAATAGTTGTTTCAATATATTCAGGATTATTAAACTTCTCATCAATAACCTTTTTTATAGCATTTGGAATGGTAGCTGAAAACAACATCTTTTGTGTTGTCAATTGAGGAGTAGCTGACATAATCTTATCTATATCGTCTCTAAATCCCATATCGAACATTTCGTCGCCTTCATCCAAAATAAGCATTTTGTTTTCTTGAAGCTTTATTGTATGTCTATTTAAATGATCAATAATTCTACCTGGAGTTCCAACTATAACTTGTGGCTTTTTTCTTAAAAACATTAATTGTCTTTCAAGATTTTGTCCTCCATATACTCCCGCTACTCTAAATGACTCATAATACTTAACAGCCATTTTAAATACATCGCATATTTGGATAACTAATTCTCTTGTTGGACAAACAATTAAAGCTTGAACTTTATTGTTTTCTCTATCTACCTTTTCTATAATTGGCAAAACATAGCTAAGTGTTTTACCTGTCCCAGTTGGAGCTTTCGCAACAACCTCTTTTCCCTCAAGCGCCAAAGGAATAACCTTCTCTTGCACTTCTGTTGGCTCAAGAATATTTTGTTCGTTAAGCGCCTTTAGAACTAGGCTATTGATGTTAAAATCACTAAAATTACTCATGCTATGGATTATAACATATCGAAAAGTATTTATAAAATCTTTTCTAATTCATTTTTGTTAGATATAATAGAACATAAGATGAAGACTGCAATTATATTTGGTGGATCTAAAGGCATAGGAGCGCAAATAGCAAGAGAGTTTGCTAAGGGCGGATATTTTGTTGTAATCAATTACAATACATCTAAATCGGCCGCTGAGGAGCTTCAACAAGAATTAAAAAATGCCATTGCCATAAAAGCAGACATCTCAAATTACGATGAAGTAAAATCTCTTGTAGATAAGGTAGTTACTTTACGTGGTTCAATTGATGTAGCTATTGTATCTTCTGGTATATCTAAAAAGAATTTAATTATCGATGCGCCAATTGACGAAATCAATGATGTAATTAACACTAACCTTCTAGGAACAATATATGCTTGCAAAGCAGTAAGTGAAAATATGCTATTAAACCATTATGGCAGAATCATCAATATCTCTTCTATTTGGGGAGAAGTTGGTGCATGTTTAGAAAGCGTATATTCTGCATCAAAAGGTGGAGTTATTGCATTTACTAAAGCTCTTGCAAAAGAACTTGGCTATAACGGTATTACTGTTAATACCATAAGTCCTGGCGTTATTGATACAGATATGAATAAAGATTTATCTAAAGAAGATATTGCTTCTTTAATAGAAAATACCCCAGCTTCTAGAATTGGGGTACCTCAAGATATAGCAAAGGCCGCTTACTTTATCGCATCTGATGACGCAAGTTTCATAAACGGCCAAGTTATTTCAATTAATGGTGGTTTTGTTATCTAGGCCACTCATCACCTGTTAAATCTCCGAAATCTTCACGAATAGCTAATAATTGCTTTTTAATATCGCTATTTTCGAATTTATCTCTCTCTGGAGCACCTTTTACAAAGAAGTTAACTACGTAACTTCCACTTTCTTTTTCTTTTGTATCAATATCTGTATTCATATTATCAAAAGCATCTACGTTAATTGAGCAAGTATAATTCATACAAGAGCTATCAATATAGAATGTATCAATTGCTGATTTATAGAAAGCTTCCTTTTGAATTACGCAAGTCTTTCCTTGTAAGCAAAGCTTATCAAATAGTGCACCAGCAAATGCCTTTGAATGAATAATATTCAATGTATCAAAGTGCTTTACATCTGTTGTGCCAGGAACAAATCCATCTGCGATTAAGAATTTGAATGCAGAAGCGTCTGGATCTCCATCATATGTCCAATTAGAATTTGTATCATATAGACCAACGTATGCATACAATTCTGTAATATTATAATCTGTTAAAACAAAGTGTACACATTCACTCTTTGATGATGTTTTAAACAATTGAAGTTGAGTAATTCTAAATGTTTCATTATATGGAACGGATGAAACTTCGCCTTGAGCATCTGTATATTTAAACTTAATTAATCTATTGCAGTTTTTTGTACCAGATCCTACAAATAAAGCAAATGCTCCATCGCCTATTTCGTCAACATTTTCAGATAAAACTAAATCATTTGTCTTTAGAAGGTTAATACATCCCATAAACATACCTTCTGGGATTTTATTAATGTCTCTATTAAATTCTACTTTTGTTAAAGCAGTACAATCTGAGAACGCATATTTACCAACTGCAATATCTAATTGCTCACCTTCTTCCTTTTCGAAAGTTATAGATTCTAAAGAAGATGTTTTAGCAAATGCATATTCACCAACAGTTGTAACTGTAGGAGAAATCTTGAATGTCTTAAAGTTGCTTGAAATTGAACCAAATGCATAATCCCCAATTGTTTGTAGAGCTGGGAAATCTAATATATTGCTTGTTGAATCAGATTTCAATATTGTGTTATAGAAAGCATTCTTTCCAAGTTCTTTAATAGCGAATCTTGTTTCGCTATCATACAATTCAAGCTTACTAATACCACTGCTTCTAAAAGCATTGTCTCCAATTCTTTCTAACTTATCTGAAACCTTAACTGTTTCAATTTCTTTACATTCATAGAATGCATTATTGCAAACTTCTTTTAGAGATTTTGGTAAAGCTAAAAGTCCATCTAGTTCAACATCACTTGGTAGCTTTGTAAGGTTTGTACAACCATAGAAAGCAAATTCACCAATATATGTAATTGTATCTGGCATTGTAACTTTTACTAATGCAGTACAGTTCATAAAACAGTTCTTTGGAACATATGTAATATTTTGAGGAAGTGTAACTTCTTGAATTGTTGTATTTCCATTAAATACACTATCTTCTAAATCAATAGATCCATTTTCAAACTTTACAGAAACAACTTTTGTACCCTTAAATGCTTCTGCTTTTATAGCAACTATCTTCTTTTTATCAATTGTACTTGGAATAGTTACTGCAGTTTCATCTCCTGTGTAATTAACGATAGCAACGCCTGCGCCTTGTGCAACTACTGTGTAATCACCAAGTGCAAACTCAGCATCCTTTTGAATAGAATTCAATGCAACAACTAAAACAGTTATACCAACCGCTAATACAATTATTGTTGCTAAAGCTATTAATTTACTGTACTTCTTCATATTCTTCCTCTTTAATTTACAGATACGTTTAATACATCATATCTATCCTTTGCTTGGGTTATATTATCTCTTGGCAAAGTATTACAACTTCTTGATTGAACGTTTAAATTATATACTTTTAATCCATCTACGTGTCTAGCAAATAGTCCATATACTGGCATGTCTTTATAAACACTTGATTCATGTGAAACGAAGTATGTATGCAAAATTCTTGTTATTTCTGGATAACCACTCATTGAATCTTCATGATCTGGCTTACCTACATCCAACTTTTCACCTGTATTTCTATATGTTATGTTGAAATTAGCAATCTCAACTTTTTTTACATAATAAGTTTTACTTCCTCTTACACATCCAGTAACTGCAGATGCTAATTCTGCATCGATTGCTGTGATGTTAGATATTGTAACACCTTCTATTGAGCCAACAGTTTTTCCATCGCTCCCATTCTTTCTATCTAGTCTATCCCCTAACCAAATCAAGGCTGGAGCTGAGATACCTTTCATATAGATATTATCTACATAAACTCTTCTTACATTAGATCCGTCTGCGCTTTCAACCGCAATTCCTGCATATCCACCAACTACATTCGTTGGCATAAAGAAATAGCAATTTGTAATATCTACTCTTTCTACATCTTTTGATGTTTCTGTTCCGATTTTAACATTGTTTGCCATAGACATAACAGAACATCTATCTATGTCTACATCATCAACGTTTTCATTTCCAAAAGCTTTAATACAAATACCATCATCGGCTGTTGCTATAAAGCAATGAGAAACCTTTACTTTTTGAGAAGATACGATATCTATTCCATCTGCGTTTGCAACGTGAACATTATTATCTATAACAACATCTTTAATATTTATGTTGTTTGAATCTATAACTTTCAAAGTCCAAAAAGCAGAATCGTACAATCTAACATTTTGGATTTTAACGTCTGAACAATTATCTAAATATATGATATGTGGACGAACGGCGTTTTTATCTTTTGCTGGACGAATTCTATCTCTTGCTTCCAAAACTCTATCTCTTACATTGAATTGTTCAAGAGGTTCAAAAACTGTTGGATTTTCTGATTCATTTGTATATGATGTGCCACTACCAACAACCGTACCAGGTCCGTAGATTGAAATGTTCTTTGCATCTTTAGCCCATAAAACTGAACTAATTGATTGGCCATCATCGTATGTAGGACCAATTAAAGAACAATCTTCATCAATGATAATAGTTGTTTTACTCTTTAACTCCAAAGAAATAATCTTATAGTTACCATCAACATAAATAACTGTACTTGAATCTATAGCATCAATGATACCTTGAATAATTGCAGTATTTTGAGCTGCTGTATTTTCACTTGATACTCCCTTTTCACTTAAATATATTTTCTTTGAGAAAAGACCATCAAAAATAGATGGAGAATAATCTAGATATGCTTCATAATTTATATCTTTTAAAAACTCTCCAGATTCATCTAAAGTATATTCGATTTTTAAATCATCGATATTTTTATGAGTAATAGTAATTATTGGATAATTAACAATGAAGAACCAAACCCAAAGAACGATGCCGAACATTAAAATTAAGCCAACAACAATAGCTACAGCAATTAATGAAGCTCTTTTTTTGTTCTTTTTATATGCTGGGTCGTTATAATCAAACTTAAGCTCCTCTTGAGGCGCCTCAGCTTTTTCTTCGACTTTGTCTTCGATTTTTTCTATTTCTACATTATCAATCTTGATATCTTCTTCCATAATATACCTTTATTGCCCATTATAACACACACGCGCGCAACTTACAATAAACAACAATCAATGAACATAATATTAGTAACTTGTAAAAGTAAATTCCAGTATTAAGTTCCAGTTTTCAAAATTTTGTAAAAGTAAATTCCAGTT
>CAMOQV010000075.1 GCA_946623205.1 uncultured Clostridia bacterium | reverse complement strand
CTAGCAGAAAGATTTCTAGACTTACAAAGCAATTAAACGCTATTAAAGCCTAAGATTAATTAAGTCAAATACTTGCCCGTCTATGAAAATAGATGGGCAATTTTCATTGTTGATAATAACCAATGCCTCTTATATAATAAGAGTATAGGTGAATTATGAAGAAGTTTTCTGTTTGTTTATTAGTAGTATTAATTATATTAACCAGCGTTTTTTCATTGTCTGGATGCGTAAAAAATAATATGAATATTGAAATATCTAAAGACAAC
The DNA here is from genome assembly GCA_946623205.1 of uncultured Clostridia bacterium. GTDB lineage: Bacteria > Bacillota > Clostridia > Christensenellales > UBA3700 > UBA3700. Next base: position 5,850 of record CAMOQV010000075.1, on the reverse strand, counting down.
ATAGGCGTGTCTATTTCTCAAGATTTATATGGGTTATTTATAGAAGATATTTCTTATGCGTGCGATGGTGGATTGGTTTCTAATCTTATCGCAAATACTTCTTTTGATTATCCATCTATGCCTTTAACAAATTGGAATATCTCTAATCTAGGCTATGCAGTTGAGAATGAATTTTCTATGAACGAAAATAATCCAGCGTATTTAAAAATCACAGCGAATGGTGCAGGTACAGTATTTAATAAAGGTTATGTTGAATATTACAAATATTTATCTAGAAAATATGAAAAAGGTCTATCAGATATTCCAGACATGGGATTTACAAAAGATAGCGAATATGCATTTTCATGTTATATAAAAAATATTGATTTTGAAGGTAGCGCAACAATTCAGTTATATTCAGAATCGAATAAAGAGCCTGTTTCTATAATTATTCCTAATAAGGGAGATGATTGGACGAAAGTTGAAGCTACATTAACTTCTAAAGCAACCGAAGATGGAGGAATGCAGATTGATATAAACGGTAATGGCACATTGTTATTTGATTCTTTTGAACTTGTGTCTAAAGATAGCTTTGGATATGGAGATGACAATTGGAAGTACGTTTCATTAAGAACTGACTTATATAATGCCTTAAAAGAATTAAATCCATCTTTTGTTAGATTCCCAGGTGGATGTTTGGCAGAAGGGACTTCTTTAGATGAATTATATAATTGGAAAGAAACAATAGGACCTTTATGTGAAAGAAAGCATTATCTAAATATTTGGAATGATGATGAAGGTGGTTTAACATATGACAATACAAATTCGATGGGGTACCATGAATATTTTCAATTATGCGAAGAATTAAATGCAAAAGCTCTACCAATTCTAAATGCTGGAATGATTTGCCAATTCCAAATGTTAAAAGATGGAAAGAAATATAGATATTGGGAAAAACAATATAAAGAAGGGAAGATGAGCGAAAGCGAATGGATAGAGTATGTTAACAAGTTTGCGCTAGTTCCTGGAAGTGAAGAGTTTGATGCTTATGTTCAAGATATTTTGGACTTAATCGAATATGCAAATGGTGACACATCAACTACATGGGGAGCAAAGCGTGCTTTAAATGGGCATAGTGAACCATTTAATCTTCAATATATTGGCATTGGCAATGAAAACTGGGGAGATATTTATTGGAGAAATTTTGATGCAATATATAAAGTCATTAAAGAAAAGCATCCAGAAATAAAGATAATATCTTCAGCAGGGCCTTGGTTTAATGCTCAAGAAAAATATGACGATTGGGCAATGATAGATACTTATTATTCTGATACATTAACAGATGAACATTATTATATGGAACATAACCAAATGTTTAAAAATAATGACTATTATGATTCATATCCAAGAACAAGAGAAGTGTTTGTCGGCGAATATGCTACTTGGTGTGAAATGTTTGGTAAATATATTACAAAGAATAACATTTGGGCTGCAATTGAAGAGGCATGGTATATGTGTGGATTTGAAAGAAATGGGGATATTGTCAAGATGGCTGCATATGCTCCAACTTTTGCAAAACTAAATGCGCAAACATGGGAAGTAAATTTAATTTGGTTTGATTCGCAAAATATTGTATTGACACCAAACTATTTTAATCAAATGTTGTTTGCTAACAACTATGGTAAGCAAGTAATAAATGTGGATGCAAAAAATACTGGTTGTTATAGTTCGACTACGATTGATCAAGATGAGCAAGTAATATATTTTAAATTCATAAATTCAAATGCAGATAAGATAAATATAAACCTAAATTTGGATGGATTTGAAAACATTAATGTTGCTAATATGCAATACATGTCGAATAATTCAAAAGCAGCTTGTAATGAATTAGGGTCAACAACTGTTATTCCTTACCAAAAAGATTTAGTGGTAAATGGTAATAATGTGTCTTGTTCTATGGATGGATATAGCATAAACATTGTTAGAATCGCTTATGGAGATAACGACGGAAGTGGGCTATATAAATTGCCTGAGCTTCCAGATAATATGGAACATAACGTTACTAAATATACAAAGCTTTACCTAACACAAAATGCAGTAATAGCTATAAGTGTAGTAGGCGGTTTGTTTGTTCTTGGAATGCTAGGTGGTACCATTATTATTGTGCTTAGAAAGAAAGGGAAGATTACATTTAAAAAGTAATAATTGAAATATCGTTTTAATTGAGTATAATTATATCAATATTATGCATAAGACTTATATTACTAAAATGCCAGATAAAGCTGGCGCATTCTTGAAAGCAAGTGAACTTATATCTGAATGCGGAGGCAACATTGCGAGAGTCAACTACAATAAAGCAGTTGACTTACATACTTTATTTATAGAAGTTTCTGCAACAAAAGAACAACATAAATTGATTGAGCAAAAACTAAGCGAATGTGGATATCTAAAAGAGGAAGAAGATAATAAACAAATTCTGATGATAGTTTTAACGCTTGAAGATGTTCCAGGCGCGGTTAAACCAGTTCTAGAAGTAATTAATAAGTATAATGTAAATATTTCATACATATCGTCTCAGGAAAACGGAACGGGCATACAACACTTTAAGATGGGCCTTTTGATAGATAACCCAGATGAGATTGCCCACCTAATTGAAGATATATCAACGATATGTGAAATCAATATCCTAAATTATGAAGTAACAGATAGATTATTAGATGGTACAGTTTTCTATGTCACTTTTGCTAACGAGATGCGTACGATATTAAATCTTACTCAAGAGCAAACTAATGAATTATTGATTCGTGCAAATAGATTGATGCAGCTTTTAGATGAGCAAAATAAGCCAGTATTGCAAACATTCGACTTCATTAGAAGATTTGCTAAGCAAGTTGTAGAAAACAAAGGCAGAAACTTTAAACCAATTGTTACTAAAAAAGATTTAGCTGATGATTTTACTATATATAGCATTGAGCCACCTTGTGGTAGCAATACATTTGTAATGGAGTCAAGAGATAACATTATGCTTGTAGATACAGGCTTTGCTTGCTATAGAGATGAGATGGTAGATCTATTGAGTAGCATTATTCCAAATATATTCCAAAAGAGTCCTAGTGCTATAATTACACACGCAGATATGGACCATGCTGGTCTTATAGATTTAGTTGATAAAACATATATGAGCAAGAATTGCTATGATAACTTTGAACTAGAAGCAAAGGGCGATTTGGATTTTAGAGCTCAAAATCCTTTGCATGAACCATATTGTTCTATTAGTGCTATTATTTCTCAATATAAGCATCCAACTCTTTCTAACTGCGTAATTATTGGGGATAAGAAAGACGACGAGATTTTATCTTTCATCGGTAGTTTTGCTTTCGGTAAATACAAATTCGATGTATATGAGGGAAGAGGCGGCCACGTTAAAGGTGAATCTATAATTGTTTGTGATGAATTAAAGATTCTATTCTCAGGAGATATCTTTGTGAACGTTAAAGGATTTTCAAAAGAACAAAAGAAGTTTAATGAGCTAGCACCATTTTTGATGACAGGCGTAGATAGTAACGCTAAAGAGTGCAAAGCTTGTAGAGAATATTTAATAGGTAAGTATAAAGGATATACTTTCTTCCCAGGTCACGGAGCATTAGTTACTAATTTATAATTCAAAGGCCGTCAAAATTGATATACACCTCCTTGTTGTCCAACTTTTTGGGTTCATAGCACTACAGGTGGGGACTTTTTTTATAAATAAATATTTAAATATGTTATAATAATCCTATGAGTAATAACAGCGTGTTTAATGCAACAGTATGTATGTTTGGTATAGCAATATTGCTTATACATATTGTTAATTTGAGTATTAAACCAGACAAAAGAAAGGACGAGAAGAATTTATTTGCATTCTTTGTATTTACTGCAATTCATTTTGCAACTTATCTTGCATTTACTTTCCTTAAAGAAAATGTATCAAGCGATGCTTTCATAATGGGATTTTATACAACATTCTATATATTCAATAATATTGAAGTCCTATTATTGTTTGCATATGTTGTGGGATATGTAGATATGCCTTTAAGAACTAAACAAGCATTAGTGGTTACAAATTTAATTTTATTTATATTCTTTGTATTTTTGGATATATCTAATATCTTTACTAAGATTTTCTTCTATGCGCAAAATGGAGTGTATATTAGAAGCAAAACTATGATTATTTCGCAATTGTATCAATTCATAGCATTTGCTATTGTGTTTGTTATAACCATAATAAACAAAAAATTGAATCTTAGAGAAAAAATAGCGTTTTCAATTTATTGTTTCTTACCGTTGGTTGCTATTGTTCTTCAAAATATGTTCAAAGGATACGCAATTGCATACGCATCGATTATCATTTCAATTGAAATATTATTCTTCTTTGTAAATGTTCAGAAAAACATCGATTTGTCTCGTGAAAAAGAGAAGAATAAAGAAGCGCATATTAAGATTATGATGTCTCAGATTCAACCGCATTTTATTTATAATGCGTTGTCATCTATATCGACATTAATTCCGATTGACCCTAAGAAAGCACAAAAATCATTAGATGACTTTACTGATTATTTGAGAATGAATTTAGCATCTTTAACAGAAACTAGATTAGTTCCGTTTAAAAACGAATTAAAGCATATTGAAACATATATAGCTTTAGAGAAAATGAGATTCAACGATAGAATAAACATAATATACGATATTGAAGCCGAAGATTTTAATATTCCACCATTAAGCATACAGCCAATAGTTGAGAATGCTTTAAAGCATGGAATACTAAAAAAGATTGAAGGAGGAACGCTAAAGTTCTCAACAAAAGAAACAGACGAAGCATATATTGTCATTGTTGAGGATGATGGAGTAGGCTTTGATATGGATAGTGTTGATTTTACTAACAACACGCACTTTGGAATTAACAATATTAAGCAAAGATTAGCTACAATGTGTAGATCGGATATGGATATAGAGAGTAAACCAAATGTAGGAACAAAGGTTACTATTACATTCTATAAGTAGGGGATAATTATGAGAGTATTATTGGTTGATGATGAAGAATTGCAATTAGTGAGATTAAAAGAGTCATGTAAGAATGCACTGCCAAGCGATAGCGAAATTCTTGCTTATACAAATCCACTTAAAGCATTTGACGAGAATAAGGATAGTAAAATAGATATTGCATTTTTGGATATCGAAATGCCAGGATTGAGCGGAGTTCAATTGGCAAAAAAATTAAAAACAATTAATCCAACAATAAATATTATTTTTGTAACTGCATATAATAACTATGCTGTGGAAGCTTATTCAATGCATGCGTCTGGTTATATTCCAAAACCAGTTAATGAAGATAAGATAAAAGAAGAATTAGAAGGTTTACGATATCCTATTAAATTAGAAGAAACTAAAAAACTACAAGTTAAATGCTTTGGCAATTTTGAGGTATTTTGTAATAAGGAGCCTTTGAAATTTCAAAGAAGTAAATCAAAAGAATTATTTGCCTATCTTGTAGATAGAGAAGGGGCTGCGGCAAACATTAATGAATTGAATGCGGTTTTATGGGATGAAGATAAAAAATCCTATTTAAGAAACTTGATAGTAGATATTCAAACAACGCTTAAAGAAGCTGGTGCAGAAGATGTCTTTATTAAAAGACGTAATGAATGTTACATAGATGTCGATAAAATAGATTGTGACGCATATGAATACAAGAAGAATAATCCAAACGCAGTGCGCGCATATCGTGGTGAATATATGATTCAATATCCTTGGGCATTCTTCGATAGTGATTCAGATATATAATTAGAATATATTTAAATTTATTAGAGTTTCATTCGAAAATAAATAAAAAAG
>CAMOQV010000074.1 GCA_946623205.1 uncultured Clostridia bacterium | reverse complement strand
AGAAAGATAATGAGACAAGCTAAAGGTTACTTTGGCTCTAAGTCTAAGTTATATAGAATAGCTAGAGAAGCTGTTATGAAGTCAGGAAACTATGCTTTCGCTGGCAGAAGAAGAAAGAAGAGAGATTTCAGACAATTATGGATCGCTCGTATCAACGCAGCAGCTAGAACAAACGGAATGAACTATAGCACTTTAATGCATGGTTTAAAGAAGAATGGTATTGATTTAAATCGTAAAGTACTTGCTGATTTAGCAGTATCAGATCCACAAGCATTCACAGCTTTATGTGAAAAGGCTAAAGCCTAAGAATATTAAAAGGCAACCTCAAACGGGGTTGCCTTATTAAAATATGGTTAAAATTACTTCTACATCAAATCCATTAGTACAAAAGATAAAGTCTCTTAAAGATAAAGAGGCTCGCGTTTTATATAATGAATTTATCTTAGAAGGTGAAAACATTGTAAAGGATATACCTAATGTTAATTTAGTAGATTGTATCTTTGTAGATCAATCAAAGATTGATGCGTATAAATACATAATTGAAAAATACAAAGAAGATATCGTATACGAAGTGCCATCTAAGGTTATGGATGTAATATCAGATACAAAAACTCCATCAGGAATCTTAGCAGTTGCTAAAAAGCCTCAAGTTAATGAAACTAAAGGGAAAAGCGTTGTTGTATTAGATGGCGTATCTGATCCAGGTAATATGGGAACAATCATTAGAACATGCGTAGCTTGTGGCGTAAAAGACATTTATGCAATTAACACAGTTGACGCTTTTTCGCCAAAAGTTGTTAGATCAACAATGGGTGGAATATTTGAAGTAAATGTTATCCCTACAACTTATGATGAATTGTTGTCAAAGTTGCAAGGATATAATTTATTGACTCTAGACATGAATGGTGAAGATATTTTCAAAGAAAATAATATTTCAAAACCATTTGCTTTAGTAGTAGGTTCTGAAGCTCATGGCGTTTCAAAAGTTTTAAAAGAAAAGTGTACACAAATATTATCTTTACCGATGGTTGGGAAAATTGAGAGTTTGAATGCAGCAGTTAGTTTATCTGTCGCTTTGTATACTCTTACATTTTCTAAATAGAGATTGCTTAAAACCATAGTTTTAAATTATAATATATAAGAATATGTTTTAAAGGAGATTTTATAGTATGTCAGGACACAGCAAATGGCACAACATACAAATGAAGAAGGGTAAGAACGACGCAGCTAGAGCTAACGTATTTACAAAAATCGGTAGAGAAATCGCAGTTGCAGTTAAAGCTGGTGGCCCAGATCCAAATAATAATGCAAAATTAAGAGATGTTATTGCAAAAGCTAAAGCAGCTAACATGCCTAATGACAATATCCAACGTGGTATTAAAAAGGCTGCTGGTGAAGGCGACAGCGTAAACTACGTAAACAATATTTACGAAGGATATGCTCCAGGCGGAATTGCAATGATAGTTGATACACTTACAGACAAGGTTAACAGAACTGTTGGTAATATAAGAATGTATTTTGATAAATGTGGCGGTTCACTAGGTGTTAGTGGATGCGTATCATACCTATTTGATAACCTAGGTGTTATTGTTATCGAAAAGGGTGATTTAGATGAAGACGAAGTTATGATGACAGCTTTAGATGCTGGTGCTGATGACGTTATCCCAGATGAGGACGTATTCGAAATCAGAACAGCTCCAGAAAACTTCTCTCAAGTAAGAGAAACTCTAGAAAAGGCTGGAACATACAAAATCTTATCTGCTGAAGTTACAATGGTTCCACAATCTACAACAGAATTAGATAAGGAAGCATCAGCAAAAGTACAAAGATTAATCGATATGTTAGAAGCAGATGATGACGTTCAAAACGTATATCATAATGCTGAACTATACGAAGAAGAGGAAGAAGACTAATAATGATTAGCGTAAGAGATGTTTGCCTAAAGGCAAAAGAAGCAGCATTTGAATTAGCAGCAGCAACAACAGAAGAAAAGAATAAGATGTTGTATGCTATTGCTACTGCAATCAATTCTAATAAGGCAAAAATCTTTGAAGCTAATAAAATCGATTTAGATTTAGCAAGAGGCAATATTAAAGATTCTCTTTTAGATAGATTAACTCTAAATGAAGCTAGAGTTCAAACTATGATAGATGGAGTTATGCAAGTTGCCTCTCTTTCTGATCCTATTGGAGAAGTAACAGACAAGTGGGAAATCAAAAACGGCCTAAAATTTACAAAGGTTAGAGTACCACTTGGCACAATAGGTGTTATTTATGAAGCTAGACCAAACGTAACAATAGACGTTGCTGCACTTTGTTTAAAGAGCGGAAACTGTGTTGTATTACGTGGTGGTAAAGAAGCTATAAATTCAAATAGAGCATTATATGAAATTATTGCTAACGCTTTAGAAAACGCTGGTTTTAATAAAGATATTGTTGGATTTATTGACGATACATCAAGAGAATCATCACTTGAACTTTTAAAGCAAGGCGATTGTATAGATGTAGTAATTCCAAGAGGCGGAGATGGATTGAAGCACTTTGTGCTTGAAAATGCCACAATGCCAGTTATTGCATCAGCAGGCGGCGTTTGCCATATTTATGTTCATGAGAGTGCAAATTTGGATATGGCAGAAAAGATTATCTACAATGCTAAGATGCAAAGACCATCTGTTTGCAATGCGCTTGAGCAATTAATCGTAGATAGAAAGATTGCATCTCATTTGCCATCACTTTTAGTTAGAATGGTAAAAGACGGATGCACAATTAACGGAAACGAAGAAGTTTGCAAAATCGTTCCAGGAGCAGAGCTTTGCGAAGCAACTGAATATAAAAAAGAGCATTTAGATTATGTTCTTACAGTTTCTATTGTAGATAACTACAAAGAAGCAATTAATCAAATTAACAACAATAACACAAAGCATTCCGATGCAATCATTGCACAAGATCAAGATGTTATTGAAATATTCAAAAAGAAAGTAGACACAGGATGTTTATATGTAAATGCTTCAACTAGATTCACAGATGGTTTTGAATTTGGTTTTGGGGCTGAAATAGGCATTTCTACGCAAAAATTACATGCAAGAGGACCTCTTGCTTTAAAACAACTAACAAGCGAAAAATACATTATTGTAGGAAACGGACAAGTTAGATCATAATGATAATCTTAGGAATTGACCCAGGGTTGGCGATAGTCGGATATGGAGTTATTAATGTAGAGAGGGGAAAATCTACAGTAATTGATTATGGCGTTATAACTACGCCAAAAGAAGATAAAGTGCCAGTTCGTTTAAGAAAAATCTACGAAGGTATGAATGCGCTTTTAGATAAATTCCAACCAGACAATATTGCACTTGAAGAGTTATTCTTCAATACAAATACAACAACAGGTATTAATGTAGCCCAAGCTAGAGGTGTCATTTTGCTTGCTTGTACACAAAGAACAAACTATTTGTATGAATATACGCCACTTCAAGTAAAACAAGCTATGACGGGCTATGGTAAGGCTGAGAAGAAGCAAATCCAATATATGGTTACAAAGATGTTGAATTTGTCAAAGATTCCAAAGCCAGATGACGCAGCCGACGCTTTAGCTATTGCTTTAACACATGCTCAAGCCGCAAGATTTGGCGGTTTATTCAAGATTTAATTTTCACTAGAATTACATATAATAGATACCTATACAAAAAATATTTTGTATTTTATTATCTCGTTGCACTCGATAATAAGATGGGGACTGAAATCAATCAGTCCCCATTAATTTTTTAATTTAAGCTATGCTTTATTTTTTATTTTGTGCTGCTAGAATGTCTCTAATTTCTGTTAATAGATCTTCTTGCGTTGGCTTTGGAGGAGCAGCTTCTTCAACTTTTGGTTCTTCTCTTGGAGGAAGTTTTCCTTCAGCAATTAGTTTATCTTCATAAGCTCTCTTTGCTTTAGCTTTAGCTTCTTCAGCTTTCTTTTGTGCGGTGCTAATAACTTTAACAACGCTAAATAGAACAAGAGCAGTGATAAAGAATGTAATAACTGCAGAAATTAAAGCGCCAAAATCCATAATAACTGCAGCCTTAACAATTGTACCTTCGGCGTCAACTACTGGATCTCTTAATACTACTTGAAGTGAACCTGTATCGCCAATTGGAATCATATTAATAAGTGGTGTTAAAATTCCGCTAACTACAGCAGTAATGATAGCTGTGAAAGCAGCACCAATAATCATACCAACGGCTAAATCAAGAACATTACCTTTTGTGATAAAATCTTTGAATTCTTTAAATAATTTTTTCATATCATTTAACCTCTCTTGATATTTATTTATAACTAAGATTAATTTTAAAATCTTTAAAATAAAGTGTCAATACGCAATTATTTAGCGTGTGAATTGACATTTTAACGTTATATATAATAATATATAAGCGTATGTATTACTATATAAAAGGCAAAGTTGTATATTTCGAAGATGGAAGAATTGTCGTTGAGAATAACGGCATTGGTTATGATTTATTAGTTTCTAAAAATACTCAATTAGCGTTAGCGGATAGAAAAGATGAAGTATTGGTGTATACTTGCGTAAAATTAAGCTCAGGTATTACAGCTTCTGATGAGACTATTAAGTTATACGGTTTTTCAAATCTTGAAGAAAAAGCTATGTTTATAAAACTTACATCAATCTCTGGTGTTGGCCCAAAAACAGCTCTACAAATTTTATCTGAAATTGATCCTAAGACTTTGGCTTTAAACATCGTAAATGCAGATAGTAAAGCGCTTTCAAAAGTAAAGGGCATTGGTAAAAAGACTGCCATGAGAATTATCCTTGAATTGAAAGAGAAACTTGAGGAAGAAGATTTTGATACATTTGGCGACACACCAATTAAGAAGGTTGACGACCAAATCTCTCAAGATGCCGTTCTTGCTTTGGCATCACTTGGTATGACAAAGGGCGAAGCAACCAGAAAGGTTCAAGAAATCCGTTCTCAAGCAAATACAGTTGAAGAAATTATTACAATAGTACTTAAAGGAATGAAATAATGGAATTCGATCAAGACGAAAGATTCATGTCATCTATGGAAATGGTCCAAGATGGAGATAACGACAATAAATTACGCCCAAAGAATATGGCCGATTATGTTGGACAAGAAAAGATTAAAGAAAACTTGTCTATCTTTATTGAAGCCGCTAAAAAGAGGGGAGAAGCTCTTGATCATATTCTTTTATATGGTCCTCCAGGACTTGGTAAGACAACACTTGCTTACATCATTGCTAATGCAATGGATAGCCAAATTAAGATAACATCTGGCCCAGCTATAGATAAAGCAGTTGATTTAGCTGCAATCTTAACAAACCTTCAAGAAAACGATGTTTTGTTTATCGATGAAATCCATAGATTAAATAGAAATGTAGAAGAAATTTTATATTCTGCTATGGAAGATTTCGCGCTAGATATAGTTATAGGAAAGGGCCCAACAGCAAGATCTATGAGAATGCCACTTCCAAAGTTCACGTTAATTGGTGCAACAACAAGAGCAGGAAGCTTATCTAACCCACTTAGAGATAGATTTGGCGTTAATTGTAGATTAGAGTTGTATACACCTCAAGAACTCGCAAGTATTGTTAGACGTTCAGCTATGATATTAAATATTGAGATTTCAGAAGATGGCGCGCTTGAAATAGCTAGACGTTCTCGTGGTACACCTCGTATTGCAAATAGATTATTAAAGAGAGTAAGAGACTTTGCCGAAGTTAAGGGCAATGGCGTTATAGATAAAGAAATTACAGACTTAGCACTAAACAGAATGGAAATAGATAAGCTTGGTTTGGATTCAGTAGATATTAGATTGTTAACTACAATCATAGATAAGTTTAATGGAGGCCCAGTTGGTCTAGATACTTTATCTGCATCTATTAATGAAGATCCAAATACAATCGAAGATATGTATGAGCCTTATTTGATGCAAATTGCGTTTATAGCAAGAACTCCAAGAGGTAGAATATGTTTACCAGATGCTTACAAGCATCTAGGAAGAAAGGTTCCAGGCTATGTTGAGCAACTAAAGATGGAATTCGAAGAGGAATCAAATGCAGACTCATGATTTTTATTATGATTTACCAAAAGAGCTTATAGCTCAAACACC
>CAMOQV010000073.1 GCA_946623205.1 uncultured Clostridia bacterium | reverse complement strand
TATAGAATAAACAACTCGCGCGCTCAACGCCTTTTGTGTAAAATTTTGAAAGCCATAAAAAAAGTGGAGCCCACATATAATTGCGCTCCACTTTAGCATCTTAATTAAAAGAACTATTTCATCAAATCATAAATAGCTTTTGACCCAAAATATACAATATTATTTGATTGCATATTTGTTTGATAGTCGCCTAAAAATGCAAGCCCATCAATCATTCTTTCGGCATCTTCATTACTTCCCATATAATAAATATAGCCCGTTTCATCATCTTTTTTTATAATTATAATTGCTTGGATATCATCAAAAAGGATAATGCCCTTGCTTTCAACGTATTCTGTTTGTTCTTTTAATGCAGCTGCAGAATCGATTAGATTTACTGTGCAGCCTTTTTCTTCCAACGCCTTTGCTTGTTCTTTTGGATCATTGTCGATCTTTGCGCATGCAATTAATAAAACGCTTGTAATAAGCAATAGAACGGCAACGCTAATTGCCAAAATTTTTTTATTCATAGAAACCCCCTCAAGTTTTATACTCTATGAATATTATACTAAATTCAAATCTTGTTTTCAATAATCAAACAATCTGAAGTAGGAGCTACCTCAAATCCTTGTTTTAAATAAAAACGCTTTGCGTTTTCATCAATTGGAACAACCTTTAAATACATAATATCTTTATATCTTTCTTTCGCCTTTTGAACTAAAGTTGATGCGATATGCATCCCTTGATAATTAGGATTAACAAGTAAGAAATGAATTATTGCAAATATTGATTCATCAGACAAAAGTCTAATCAATCCAACTAATTTTTCACCATCAAATGCACAAATAACAGTTTGGGAATTTTGAAGCGCTAAAAACAATCTATCTGGAAAATTAGCTTCTGGCCAATTAACAGATTTAAATAGTTCTACCACATCATCCTTTGAAAATAGTTTAGTTTCTTTGTATTCTATCATTCTTCTATAATATAAACTTCGTTTGGCTCAACAATTAGTCTACCCTTTAAACGTTTACCTGTTAATAAATCAATCTTTGTTTCTTCTAGTGGGTATGTACGTCTATAATCGCAAGTATTTGCAATTAATGTTACTGTCTTTTCTGCTTTTCTTCTTAATACCAAAATGTCATCGTCCGCTATCTCAACAGATCCTTTCATTTCTTCTTTATAATCTTTTCTAATCTTACCCAAAGCTACATAATGAGAATGCACTTCTTCATTTATATCATCCCACTTCATAGGTTCTCTATTCATAGGATCTTCAAACCCTTGCATACCAATTTCATCGCCATAATATATAGATGGAATTCCTGGTAGCATAAATTCTAGAGCTGAAGCAATCTTCAATCTCTTAACTGCAAGATTATAATTCTCTTGCGTTAATCTATATGCATTCTTTTCTGTTTTTGTATAATTCTCTTCTGTAGCCCCACCTAAAATTGTCAACGCACGAACTGTATCGTGTGTGCCAATAAGGTTCATAGAACAATCTAAAGATTGTTTTGGATAATTCTCTAATAGTTCATATACTGCGTTTCTCAATCCCTTTGTTGAACCGCCCAATGTATATGCTAAAATGGCATTTTTATAAACATAATTCATAACGCCATCCAACTCTTCACCTTGGAAATAATGTCTTCTTGTATCATATGCTATCTTATTTGAAGCATCTTCCCATACTTCTCCTATTAATAGCTTGTCTTTTCCGCCTCGTTTTACGGCCGTACGGATATCTTTAACGAACTCTTCGGCTAATTCATCAACTACATCCAATCTCCACCCTTTAACGCCTAAAGAAGTCCATTTATTAATAACACCATTAATTGGGTTTGTTATTAAATCTCTAAAACCATTTGGGGTTGGTTTAATTGTTGGACAAACAGTAACACCCCACCAACAATGATAATTATCTGGGAAATCGTAGAATGTGTACCAATTGAAATATGGGCTTTGCATTGATTGATATGCGCCAATCGAATCATAGTTTCCAAATTTATTAAAATAAATACTATCTGCACCAGTATGGTTAAATACGCCATCAAGCATTATATCCATACCTTTAGCTTTTGCTTTTTGAATTAGTTCTTTGAACTTTGCTTCTGTTCCTAAAAGTTCATCTACCTCTAAGTAGTTTCCTGTGTCATATCTATGTGTTGATGAAGATTTAAAAATTGGAGATAAATATAGAATTGTAACTCCAAGTTCTTGAAGATAATCTAGTTTATCTATGATACCTTGGAAATTTCCTCCATAAAAATCATTCGCTCTATATACACCATCTGGATCACATAAAGTTAGAGGCTCATCCCAATTTTTCAAAACGCCTTTTTTTGTAAAGACCGCGCCTTTGTCTTTGCCGCGATTGAATCTATCTACAAAGATATGATAAATAACGCCGCCTTTTACATCTTCAGGAGTTTTATAATCCTCGTCGTAAATTGTTAATTGGAAACCATAACCATCTTTATCTTTTCTAACTTCGCCCTCTTCTGTATCGAAAACAAAGTGATACCAATAAAGACCTACTTCTAAATTGTCTACTTCGACAGAAAAAGAAGACATACCATCAACAGTGTCTACATAAGATAGCGGATATTCAACTGGATCCTCATTACCATCTTGGTAAACAACTAGGTATGCCTTTTTAACGAAAACACCATCCTTGCAATAGGCCGTGAAAGTTATTGTCTCATCCGTGCCTACTGCGCCAAAAGGTGTCTTACACTTTAAGTCTTTTGAGTCGAAATAAATTTCCATTATTTCTTCTTTGTAGTAGTAAACTTAACTGGTTTTAAGTGCCAAATTCTATCTACATATTCTTGAACAGCTCTATCTGAAGAGAAGAATCCTGCATTAGCTGTATTCATTAATGACATTCTAGCCCAACGCATTGTATCTGAATATGCTCTATCAAGATTATCTTGTGCATCACAATATGATGCAAAGTCTGCAAGAACTTTATAATGATCTGAACCCATTACAAGTGAATCTGCAATTTCATTGAATTGAACGCCTGCAATACCAGAACGTAATCCATCAATAACAGCCTTGATTCTTGGATTTGAATTATAGAAGCTAGCTGGTTCATAACCACGCTTATTTAATTCTTCTACTTCGTTTGCTCTCATACCAAAGATAAAGATATTTTCATCTCCAACTCTTTCATGAATTTCGATATTTGCGCCGTCCATTGTTCCCATTGTAACAGCACCATTAATCATGAACTTCATGTTACCTGTACCAGATGCTTCTTTACCTGCAATTGAAATTTGTTCTGAAACATCTGAAGCTGGCATTACTAATTCAGCTAGAGTTACTCTATAGTTTTCTAGGAATACGACTTTAATCTTTCCTTTGATATCTGGATCGTTATTAATTTGATCTCCTAAGCAACAAATTAATTTAATAATTTGTTTTGCCATATAGTAACTTGGAGCAGCCTTAGCACCAAAGATAAATGTTCTTGGGTTGATATCCAAATTTGGATTTGCCTTCAATTGATAATATAAATCTAAGATATGAAGTGCGTTTAGAAGTTGTCTCTTATACTCGTGTAATCTCTTAACTTGAACGTCGAAGATTGAGTTTGGATCTACTTCAATTCCGTTATTATCTAGGATATATTTAGCAAGCTTCTCTTTGTTGTGCTTTTTAATCTTCATAATATTTTGAAGAACTTCTTTGTTTCCTTGGAACTTCTCCAACTTCTTTAATTCGTTAGCATCTTTCAAGAATCCATCGCCAATTAATGTCTTAATATAATCGCTCAATTCTGGATTTGCTTGAGACAACCATCTTCTGTATGTAATACCATTTGTTACGTTTGTGAACTTCATTGGGTGCATTACATAATAATCGTGGAAGATATCATCCTTTAGAATTTGTGAGTGAAGTGCTGATACACCATTGATTGTATGAGATGCAGCAAGACACAAATTAGCCATTTTAATTTGGTTATGAGATAAAATTGCATTATATGCAACCTTATTCCAATCGTTTGGATAGAATGACCATAAATCATTACAGAATCTTTGGTTAATTTCTACAACGATTTGATAAATTCTTGGTAATAATTGCTTAAAGATATCTTCTGGCCATTTTTCAAGAGCTTCTGCCATAACTGTATGGTTTGTATAAGAAATAGTCTTTGTAACAATATCCCAAGCCTTATCCCATGAATAACCATGCTCATCCAAAAGTAATCTCATCATTTCTGGAATACATAATGTTGGGTGAGTATCGTTAATATGAATAGCAATCTTATCTGGTAAAGTATCTAAAGAGCCATAGTCTCTAATGTGCTTTTTGAAAATAGATTGCATAGATGCTGATACGAAGAAGTATTGTTGCTTCAATCTTAGCATCTTGCCTTCTACGTGGTGGTCAGCTGGGTAAAGAACCTTACAAATAGATTCTGCAAGTGCCTTTTGCTCAAGAGATTTTACATATTCACCTTGAGAGAACAATTGCATATCGAAATCGTTAGGAGCCTTAGCTGTCCATAATCTTAATTTATTAACTGCAGGTACGTGATATCCAGATACGTTCATGTCGTATGGAATAGCGTCTACTTCGTAGCAATTAACTTGATCAACATATAATCTTCCATTTTCCCATCTTTGGTTGATTGTTCCACCAAATTTGATTCTGAAAGTATCTTCTTCACGTGGCGCTAACCAAACGTCACCGTTTTGTAGCCAATCGTCAGCTAACTCTAATTGCCAACCATCGTTGATCTTTTGTTTAAATATGCCGTAGTCATATTTGATTGAGAACCCAGAAGCTACATAATTTAGATTTGTTAATGATTCCATATATGCAGCAGCAAGTCTTCCTAGACCACCATTTCCTAAACCTGCATCTGGTTCTAACTCTTCTATTTCTTCTAGTGTTACTCCAAGAGATTTACAAGCTTCTGCAAATACATCTGTCAACCCCATATTGAACAAGTGGTTCTTTAATGATCTTCCTAGTAGGAATTCCATTGACATGTAATATACTTGCTTTGTTTCTTGTTGAACTCTTTTTCTCTTAAAATCTAGTCTTTCTTCAGTTAGAAGATCTCTAACTAAGTAACAAATTGCTCTATAAATTTGATGCTTGCTAGCGTTTTCAACAGTTTTTCCAAAATATCTTTGGCACTTGTTGTCAACGATCTCTCTAACTTCCTTTGCGGTAATTTTTTCCATATTATAAATGCCTTCCTTTTAATTATTTCGCATTCCCCGTTATCACGAAGTAATTAAATACTCTTGTATAAGTCAATGTATTGATTTGCGATTGTCTTCCAGCTGAAGTCTTTCTTCATGCCATTTAAGACTACTTTGTTCCAGTCTTCTTTATAGTCTCTATAAAGTCCAACTGCTCTTTCTATTGCATATAGCATATCACTTGCGTTGTATGTTAGGAAAGTAAAACCTTCACCTTCGCCAGTTTCGTGGTTATAAGCAATAACTGTATCTTTTAATCCACCTGTTAATCTTACGATAGGTACAGATGCATAACGCATAGCTATCATTTGAGATAATCCACATGGTTCAAACTTTGATGGCATCAAGAACATATCTGATGCTGCATAAATCTTACTTGCCATATCTGAAGAGAAGTTAATGATTGCTCTTAACTTGCCTGGATATCTATTTTGCATATCCTTTAAGATATTTTCATACTTCCAATCACCTGTTCCTAAAATTACAACTTGAACATCTAAATCAAGTATTCTATCCATAACAGCTGTTACTAGATCGATACCCTTTTGGTGTGTTAATCTACCAACCATACCAATCATTGGAACTGATTCATTTACTGGCAATCCAAGTAATTGTTGTAATCCAATCTTATTGAATTTCTTGTTTTCAATTGAATTGATATCATAATTCTTAAATAATGATTTATCTGTTGCTGGATTATTCTTTTCTTCATCAATACCATTAATAATACCAGATAGTTTAAACTTTCTAGCATTTAAGATATCTTGCATTCCATATCCATAATATGGATCAAGAATTTCATTTGCGTATGATGGAGATACTGTTGTAACTCTAGAAGCGCTTTCAATACCGCCCTTCATGTAGTTTACACATCCTGCATAACGAACTAATTGAGATTGATCATAATTGAATCCTAAAATATCTTCAATTAAGCCATCTCCATATTGTCCTTGGAATTCGATGTTATGAATTGTATATACAGTCTTTGCGT
>CAMOQV010000072.1 GCA_946623205.1 uncultured Clostridia bacterium | reverse complement strand
ATACCAAATAGGTTTTATCTTTGTTTGTAACCAATATTTAAAAAAATCTATCATATATAGGTATTATACACTTTTTTGCTTCACATCTAAAGTTTCTTTGACTTTTTATGTGTGCGCACATATAATTATGTTTGAATTAAATTTTAGGAGAAGGCATATGGCAGAACTTACAATGGATAAACTAGTAGCTTTATGTAAAGGTCGTGGTTTTGTATTTGCAGGCAGCGAAATTTATGGCGGTCTTGCAAACACATGGGATTACGGTCCATTAGGCGTAGAGCTAAAAAACAACATCAAGAAGGCTTGGTGGAAAAAATTCGTTCAAGAAAACACATTAAACACAGGTCTTGATTGCGCAATTTTAATGAACCCAGAAACTTGGGTAGCATCTGGTCACGTTGGAGGCTTCTCTGACCCACTAATGGATTGTAAGCATTGTAAAGCTCGTCATAGAGCTGACAATCTTATCGAAGAATGGAATAAGAAGAAAGGAATTGAAATGAACATTGCTGGTTGGACAAACGAGCAAATGGAAAAATATGTTCAAGACAACAAGATTCCTTGCCCTACTTGTGGTTCTTCAGATTTCACAGGTATTAGAAAGTTCAACTTAATGTTCAAAACTTTCCAAGGTGTTACAGAAGATTCATCAACAACTATCTATCTTCGTCCAGAAACAGCTCAAGGTATTTTCGTTAACTTCTTAAATGTTCAAAGATCAACAAGAATGAAAATTCCTTTTGGTATTGGACAAATTGGTAAATCTTTTAGAAACGAAATCACTCCAGGTAACTTCATTTTCCGTGTTAGAGAATTCGAACAAATGGAACTTGAATTCTTCTGCAAGCCAGGTACAGATTTGGAATGGTTCAACTATTGGAAGAACTTCTGTAAGGATTGGTTGCTTGGTCTTGGTATTAAAGAAGATAAATTAAGATTAAGAGATCATGATAAAGATGAACTTTGCTTCTACTCTAAAGCAACAACAGACTTCGAGTTTAAATTCCCAATGGGATGGGGCGAACTATGGGGCGTTGCAGATAGAACAGATTACGACTTAAATTGTCATATGAAGCAATCTGGTAAGAATATGGAATACATCGATCCAGTTACAAACGAAAGATATGTACCATATGTTATCGAGCCATCTTTAGGTGTAGAAAGAATGGTACTTGCAATTCTTTGCAACTCATACGAAGAAGAACAATTAGAAAATGATTCTCGTGTTGTTATGCACTTCCATCCAGCACTAGCTCCATATAAGGTAGCAGTTCTACCTCTAATGAAGAAAGATTTATCTGAGAAAGCTTCAGAAGTTTATAGAAACCTTGCAAAGAAGTTCTCTGCTAACTATGATGATGCAGGTTCTATCGGTAAGAGATATAGAAGACAAGATGAAATCGGTACTCCTCTTTGCGTAACTATTGACTACGATACACTACAAGACGATACAGTAACAGTAAGAGATAGAGACACAATGGAACAAGTAAGAATGCCTATTTCTGAACTTGAAGCTTATATCGCAGCAAAAATCGAATATTAATCTAAACAGCAAACATAGTTTTGGGTCCATTTAATAGATGGACCCTATATTTTTGATATTTGCAAATCATTTGCACATATATTTATTTGTAAATGCAATTTATTTGCACTATAATATAATTGAAATATATAAAAGGAGGTGAATACTATGGCTAGCGTTAATGTTACGATTAGAATGGATGAAAAATTACGCAAACAAGGCGCTTTATTATTTGACGAACTCGGTATGGGTTTAAATCAAGCAATTACTATATTTGTAAAGCAAGCAGTTCGCGAACAACGCATTCCATTTATAATTTCGAATGTTCCAAACAAAGATACACTTGAAGCATTCAATGAAGTCGAAAAAATTAAACAGGGAGATAAGACTTACACACGTTACGATAACGTAGATAATATGATAAAGGACATATTAAAATGAAGTACACTATCATCCCTACAAACAAATTTAAACAAGATTTAAAAATAATAAATAAAAGAAAATATAAGATTGATCTATTGAAAGAAGTTATTACATTGCTTGCAGAAGGCTCTACACTTCCTCCAAAATACAAAGATCATTCTTTAAGCGGGAAATACCAATCAAAAAGAGAATGTCATATACTGCCTGATTGGCTGCTTATATATGAATACGAAAAAAGCCAATTAATACTAATCCTATCTAGAACAGGAACACACTCTGATTTGTTCTAAATATGAAGAATAAGGGGCTGTTAAGAAATAAAACTTAGCAACCCCTTAATATTGCATCTATTACTATATTTATATCTTATTTAAACCTGCATTTCGCAAGCCTTCCATTAAACTTGCTTTTATATTTTGTAATAAGAATTGGGCTCCATATTCTGGAATAGTCTCATAGAAATCTCCAACCCCAAAATTCTCTCGTATAATTTTGTAGCATTTTGCTGCTTTATATGGAGAACGGCCTTCCATGATTGTTTTACTTGCATTCATCTTGCCATTAACAGACTTCTCTTCATAAAGAATGATTCCATCTTTCCCTTCAATTAAAAAATCAATCTCCAAATGTTCTTTGTTATTTGAATAATAATAAAGAGGCAAATCTTCGCTTGTTAAATGACATGCTGCAAGATTTTCAAATATAGCACCTTTCTTTGAATCCAATGTATCATTTATCAAACCTTGCAAGGTTGAGATTGGATATTGAGACATTAGCAAACCAATATCCGAGAAGAATACTTTAAAAGCAGCCAAATCAGCATTTGCTTTTAAAGGCGTTTCAACAGCCTTAACATTATATGCTCTCAATATAAGACCCGCCTTTTCAAGCCAGTCAAAGGCATTCTCAAATGTTTCAGATCTTCCCTTATGTTGAATATTAGAATATTTGAATTTCATCACGTTGTTTTCACGTGCTAATTGTATAGGGATTGAATCAAATACAGCGTCAATTTGGCCTTTTAATTTATAATCAATAAATTCTTGACCATCTTCATCTACTATTCGACCAAAATCAGCTTTATATTCATTAACCAATTGCTCTTGAACGTTTCTTGCTGCAATATAATTTCCATTATTATTCAAAAATTCATTAACAGCTTGAGGCATACCGCCTACTGCTATATATCTTTTTACGTATTCTTTAAGTGGATTTGCTATTGCTTCCGAAAGTGGCTCTTTTGTTTTCAAGCATTCCTTCAATATGTTAATTACAGATTCATTAACATTATTCGCCCACAAAAACTCTTCGAAATCCAATGGTTTCATTTTGTAAAACTCTTCATAGCCAATAGGAACTTGCGCTACCTTCTCTCTTCTATAATTAATTATTCCAAGCAATGATCCTGTTGCAATAACATCAAATCTCCCATCTAGCGCAAATGATTTCAAAGAAGTCCTAGCCTTTGGACAATCCCCAATTTCTTCAAAAATAATACAAGTTTTATTTGGAACAAACTTTTGCCCAGGGAAATAAATACTTGAATTAGAAATAATTGTATCTACATCTAGATTCCCTTTAAATACAGTTTTTAACGCACTATTGTGCCTAAAATCATATACTATGACATTCTCATAGTTTTCTTGAGCAAACTTTAAAACAATGTAAGATTTTCCAACCTGACGTTGTCCTTCAACAATCAAAGGTTTATGGTTATCTTTTTGTTTCCAACCTAACAATGCCTGATATGCCTTTCTTTTTAAATCCATCTTTTCACCTCAATAATACTATACCCCAAAAATATCACATTTTCAATACGTTTTGCACTTTTCGAAAGATATTTTTGCATATTTTTGCACTTTTCGAAATATTTATTTGTATATTTTTGCACTTTTCGAAAGATTTTGACAAAAACATGTGTTATGTGTCGATTTATATTTTTGATTATTAAATACAAAAGAAAGGGACTGTTCTTAAATTTTAGGTTTTCGAACAGCCCCTTTATTATTGAATGATAATTCTTTATTTGTTTATAGAATCTTGAGCTTCCTTTTTAGAATCATAAACTTCGTCTTTGTCTCTAGATTCTGTTGTGCACTTGTATGTTAACAATTATAATATATCATCATTCTTCTTAATAACAAACGCTCTATATACTCTATCATCTACAACGATAAATTTGTTAAATGCAAAGAACAATAATAAATAGCAACATCCGCATGCAAGTATAATTGATTTATATAATTGGGCGGATTATAAACACATTGTGGCAAATTTTGCAAAAAATACGAGGTGCCGCAAAATCAGCACCTCGCCGTTTTAATAATTTAAGCAATTAGTCTACTATTTTTGATTCTATATTTGAATATAAGCAAATCCCATCACACACAAATACTGAATAATCATTATTAAACAATGTTACATCAAAGTTGTTAAGCTTAATATTTATAGAACTTGGCAATCCGTATACATTCATATTTTGAATAGATAAAACAATAGTTAACTCACCGTCTTCTATAGCTACACTTCCTTGTACTCCGATTCCAAAATCTCCTCCATCAGAAATGCCTAAAACATAGTACTTATTTGTTGGATCCGTAAAATCTGGATGATTAACTCTTTCATATGTAGCTTCAACAAGTTCATATAATAGTCCGTCACGCACATAATCGTAGAATATTGACTCCTTATAAATATCCGCCTTGTCATAGCTCGCTGCTACATAAATATAGTAATCTACATCTTCAGCAAATGCTGTAATATCAGCTAATGTATATTCATATGGTTCTTCATATGTGCCATAACCTGTTCTTGTATAGTAACATTTCTTAGCATCAAACCTAGAAGATACTGTGTCTACTCTAACAAATTGCTCTGGATAATATCTATAATAAGTCTTATTTTTATCCCAAGTTTCAGAACCATCTACTTGTCTATAACTCTCTAACGCTGTTTGAGTATAATAATTGAATCTAGAATCATATTCCCCTTTCCATTCTGTATAACCAGAAAGTGGGATTATACCTTCTCTTGTATCTGATGAATTGAAATATATGTACAAATCTCCATGGCCAGCAATTCCATCATTTATACCAATATACGCTCCTAATAAGTAACCACCTATCGTTCTTAATAAAGCATAAGTTTCATCCTCCTCTTCCATAGACACTGGGGTATATGGGTTCTCTGGAGCTTGCCCTTCTTTTGGAATAAATCCAGCTATAACATCAATTAAATCATCTAAGCTATCCATATCAAGTTGTAAACTTAAATCATTAATAATTGAAGCATTTAATGTAACATATTTTCTTTCTGTGCCATCTAGGTTTACTACTAAAGAATATAGATCTGCATCTTCTGTATATCTATTAGCAAGCAACAAACGGAATACCTCTTGATTTTCCATTGCAATAGCAGCACCAGAAGCATCTTTTACATGCATAACTCTTAAATCTAAAGAATCAACAGCTTGAAGTATTAATTTAACTGACTCTAAAGATGCCGTTGCTCCATCAAAGCAATATTCCTTATAATGAGATAACATCTCCCATGGATTTGCTGCAATTTGTGCAGATATCGTATAGTATCCAGCTGGGATTTCTAAGTCAACATTTTTATCCCCTATCTTTACATTTGCATCGATTGCTTCTTGAATATACAAATCAAAAGACAAACTAGCATCTAGTAAGTTATTCATTTTTTGATATGAACCTAAATCAGCTGGTCTGAATTTTGTAGCTGTACCAATTATATAATCTAAAGACACTGTTAAATCAATAGCATTATCCATCTTAACTACTAACAATTCATTTTTTGCATTATTATTCTTCTTATCAATAGTCTTAAGTGAGATGTCTTTCTTAGATAAGCCTAAAGAAATATCAACACCCATTACCTTTCCATCTTCTAAATCAGCAGATAATGTTAATGTGATGTTAGGAAGGAAATTTCCTAATGCTGTAGCATTTAAGTCTAAACCAAGAGCATCTAGATAACCTTGTAATCCCTTCATTAGAGTGATTAAGCTATATTCGTTATCTGGAGATGCATCTAGTAGTATACCTGCATCTATAGTAATAGAGGCCTTTTCGCTTGTACAAATACCATCTTTAGATATATCAGCTATGATTCCTAAATATGCGTCTAAAGAATACCAAAAATCATTTTCATCTAAAACAATACCAGAGAAATCAACTTGCCCATCTAAAGCAGCTTGGACGCCACCGATGAATGGAGCTGGGAATGCCATCTTCTTTTGTCCATCAGCTGTAT
>CAMOQV010000071.1 GCA_946623205.1 uncultured Clostridia bacterium | reverse complement strand
TTTTAACCATAGAATTAACTTTTGGCAACTTCTTTAATGTTTCTGCATAGAAATCGTTCTCAAATCTTAAGCAACACATTAACTTGCCACAAATACCGCCTACATTTGCTGGATTTAGCGAGATGTTTTGGTTTTTTGCCATCTTAATAGTTGCTTTATCGCAAACGCCTGGGCATCTAATGCAGCAACATTCTTGTCCGCACATACCCATAGCACCTCTTAATATAACATCATCTTTTTCATATACTTGGTGTAATTCAATTCTTGTTCTAAGCTCGCTAGCAAGATCTTTAACTAACTCTCTGAAATCTACTCTGCCATCAGCAGTAAAGTTAATAACAACCTTAGTTCTATCAAAAGTATATTCAGCATTTATAAGCTTCATTTTAAGGTCATGCTTTGCTACTTTCTCTTCACAAATCTTTATTGCTCTTTCGCCTCGAGCGATATTATCTTTATATTGCTTTGTATCTTTTTCATCTGCCTTTCTAATGACATCTTTTAGTGGATTTTTAATCTCCTCATCAGGAACAAATGTGTTCTTTTGAGCGACAAAAGCATACTCTTGGCCACGTACTGTTTCAACGATTACGCCATCTCCAACTTTGAATTCTATATCTTTTGGGCCGAAGAAATAAATCTTGCCCGAATTATTAAATTTTATACCTACGATATTTGGCATTTAAATCTTACCTCCAATATGTCCATTAGTAATTGATAGAACACGCCATCTGGATCACAATTGTTTTGAGTGTTCTCAACCGCCTTCAAAACTAAATCTTCAACGTTTACTAATGTTGCCATATTATATTTTGTTTCTATTTGTTTTATTATATCTTCAGTCTCTTTTACAAGACCTGATTTATATTCTATTACTTGTTTTATTACTATTTCAAAAGCACTTAGATATTTTAATAATAACTCTTTTTTATCATTAAATGTTCTTTTATTCTTTAATCCACACTTTGCTATTATATCTAAAAGATATGCAGAATTATCTAAATCGTTTAGTGTATTTTGAACAAAAGTATAGCTATCTATAAAACTAATGTTATCCATCATGTTGATGGCTTTTGTTAAAGAACCATCAGCAAACTTTAGTGCTTTATCTACATTATATGAATCATAATAATCTAATAGCGCACGTCTTAAATCGTTTTCTTCAAATGGCGCTATCGAATATTTTGTAGCTCTAGATTTTATAGTCTCTAAAACTGCAGCTAGATGTGTAACCCCAATAATAAATATTGTATTTCCAACAGGCTCTTCAATTAGTTTTAATAATCTATTTTGTTCTTTAAGAGCAATGTCTTGGAAATTGTCTATTAAAAGGATTTTAACTTTTGAATCTACTACCTTATAGCTTGTAGCGATAAAATCTTTTAATCCATCTGCATTTAATGCTTGTGGAACTATAACTGCTTCATGAACACCGTTTTCTACATCTTTGCAGCTTTTGCACATTCCACAATCGTCTTTTTCACACAAAAGCATTCTTGCTAATAATTTGCAAAGATTCTTACACGCAATTTCATCTTCAGAAACAAGCATTATACAATGACTTAGATTCTTAGAATCAACATCCTTTTTTAATGTCTCATATACACGTGTTTTCTTTAGCAAATTTTCGTAGGCAATCATTATTTAATATACCCACCTGATCTTAAGAATTCTCTTATTTTATTTTGTGTAGTGAATTTATCTGAAGAAGCATCAATGCTTACAATTCTCTTTGGATGACGCTTTGCAGCTTCTTTATATCCTTCATATACTTTCATATGGAAATCAAAAGCTTCTCTTTCTAATCTATCATTTTTATCTGCACCGCCCTTTCTTTCGAAAGCTTGTTCTGGAGATAAATCCAAAAAGATTGTTACATCTGGCTTAATCTTTCCACACGCTAAATTGTTCAATTCTTCTACATAGTCAGCGCCCAATCCTCTTGCCACGCCTTGATATGCAAATGTTGAATCAATAAATCTATCACAAACAACTGTCTTACCTTCTTTCAAAGCAGGTTCTATAACTTGCTTAATCAATTGTGCTCTTGCAGCGCAATATAACATAGTTTCACACTCGTTAGTCATTAATGTGTTTTTTGGATCTAGAATAATTTTACGAATATCTTCAGAAATATCTGTGCCACCTGGCTCACGTAGAAAAACACAATCTTGATTTGTGTTTACCATATATTCCTTTAAGAATCTAACTTGAGTAGATTTTCCTACTCCTTCGCAACCTTCAAATGTAATAAACTTTCCTTTCATAATGTCACCACGCCTATTTTAACACAGGCACTTTATTGTTTACAAGACCAAGGATGTGGCCCAAATGTGCGTTTAAGATATTTATATCTTCTTTATCAATTTTCTCTCCAAATCGAACTATAGGCGTCGATGGAGGATAAATACAAATATCTGCATTGGCAATTAATCCTTCTGCATCTTTTATTTCCACGAAATCTGGTCTTAATCCTTTTATATATTCTTTGTTTTTATTTGCTCTTTGTATATTAATGCTATTTAGTTTTTCAAAGCTTAGCTTTTGCATAGCATCATAAAGCTCATCTAATGAATCAATATTAAATGGAGTTAGGATAAATACTATTTCATCTTCATAAGCCATTTCTGCTTCATAGCCCATATCATGCAAATCTTTTAAAACCTTATAGCAATCTATTCCCTCTTTAGTTAATACCAAGCGAGAACAATCATCTGTCTTTTTAATTTTAAATCCAGCAAATTCGCCATTAAACGAATCTATCTTGTTTTTAATCTTTAAATAATCCTCATCCCCATGCTCTTCAAAATATGCTCGAGCTAAATCCATCGATGCAAGTGATAGATAACTTGGTGATGTAGAATGCATCTTAGATAAATTCAAAAGCATTATATTATATAGATAATCGTCATTGATGTTTATAATGGCAGCTCCGGTATGCGCTGGCATTGTTTTATGCATACTTGAAAATACTATATCGCCTTTTGGATATTTAGGAAGATATTTTGAAAATGCAAAATGAGCGCCATGCGCTGCATCAACAATAAGCAAGTTGTTCTTTTTATTCTTATATAAAGTATCTACATCTTGGATGTCCCCAAAGTAGTTAGGTGAAGTTACAAAAATCGCTACTTGTTTTTGGTTTTTTTCAATTACATCTAAGCATTTTTGTATATTTTCAACCTCTATATATGGGATTTCAAACAAGCGCATAGCATTATAGAAAGAACTATGCATACTACCTATTGCTACAGCTTCAAGACCCATTTGCTTTATTGTATATGCACTCATCTGCATGCAAATAGTTGAACCAGATGTAACCATTATAGAATGATTATATCCATATGTTTTAGCCATCAAATCTTCAGCTTCTTTAATAACGCCACTAGCAGCAAGAAGGTTGTCCATTCCTTCTATTTCTGTAATATCCAAATGGTTTTCTTGAAAATCAAAAAATGCTTTTCCACTATGACCAGGCATATGGAATCTAACATTTTTATATTGAGATATTTTTGAATAAAGTGGTGTTTTCATCTAAGTTAAATAAAGCAGCTTTTTTGGAGCTGCTTTATGATTTTTATTTTATTGGTTTCATTGTTGGGAATAATAAAACATCTCTTATACTTGGTTGATCTGTAAATAGCATTATTAATCTATCTACACCAATTCCTAGACCGCCTGTTGGAGGCAATCCATACATAAGAGCATTTACATAATCCTCATCCATCATTTGAGCTTCTTCGTCGCCCTTTTCTCTTTCAGCAACTTGGCTTAAGAATCTATTTCTTTGATCGATTGGGTCATTTAATTCTGAGAATGCATTACCCATTTCTCTTGCGCACATAAAGAACTCAAATCTTTCTGTTAATCTTGGATCAGATGGTTTTCTCTTAGCAAGTGGAGATACTTCAACTGGGTAATCTAAGATAAATGTTGGTTGAACTAAGTGTTCTTCAACTTTTTGGTCATATACTTCATATAGAAGTTTGCCCCATGTTACATCATCTTCAAAATCTACGCCAATTTTCTTTGCTTGATCTTTGAAGTCTTCAACATTTCCAGATGTAGCAAAATCAATACCGCAGTATTCTTTAACTGCTTCAATCATTGTCATCTTCTTCCAAGGAGTTGTTAAATCTAATTCTACGCCTTGGTAATTAATCTTTCTTGCGCCACCACAAACAGCATCAGCAATAGCCGCGAACATTCTTTCTGTGATGTCCATCATTCCATAGTAATCTGTATAAGCTTGGTACAATTCAACTGTTGTGAATTCTGGGTTATGCTTTGTATCCATACCTTCATTTCTGAATTGTCTTCCCATTTCATATACTTTTTCAAATCCACCAACGATTAATCTCTTTAGATATAACTCTGGAGCGATTCTCATGAACATATCGATATCCAATGTATTGTGGTGTGTAATAAAAGGTCTTGCAGAAGCACCACCTGCGATTGTGTTTAGAATTGGAGTATCTACTTCAACGAATCCTTCGTTATCTAAGAAGTTTCTAATTGCTGTAATAATCTTTGATCTTAAGATGAAAGTATTCTTTACTTCTGGATTTGCGATTAAATCTACATATCTTTGTCTATATCTTAAATCTACGTTTGTAAGTCCGTGGAATTTTTCTGGAAGTGGTAATAAAGACTTAGAAAGAAGAATCATCTTTTGAACGTGAATAGATATTTCTCCTGTTTGTGTCTTAAATACAAATCCTTCTACGCCAACGATATCACCGATATCGAACTTTTTAAATTCAGCATAGTTCTCTTCGCCCATACCATCTCTTGAAGCGTAAAGTTGGATTTGACCTGTGCTATCCATAACGTGAGCAAATGAAGCCTTACCCATAACTCTCTTAGACATCAATCTACCAGCAATCTTAACTTGCTTATTTTCATAAGAATCAAAATTGTCTTTAATAGTTTGAGCATAAGCATCTTTATCGTACTTAACGATTTCAAATGGGTTTTTGCCTTCTTCTTGAAGCTTTGCTAACTTATCTTGACGAACTTTTAAAATCTCGCTTATATTTTCTTCCATTATAGTCCTAATCCTTTCT
This sequence comes from uncultured Clostridia bacterium, assembly GCA_946623205.1. Classification (GTDB taxonomy): domain Bacteria; phylum Bacillota; class Clostridia; order Christensenellales; family UBA3700; genus UBA3700. Next base: position 1,165 of record CAMOQV010000071.1, on the reverse strand, counting down.
TAATCTTTTCTAGGTTATCTGCATTAACACTCTTTGGAGCATCTTCAAGAATTTCGAATTCAAATTCATTTATTTTGAATGTTTCTCCCTTCTTGTGCTTGCTCAATTCTTGAGCAAATAAAGATTGTCTAGAAATCTTGTGGTTGATGAAGTCTGATTCTGTTTCACCAACTAATTCACAAATATATGCATCAACTAATTGTCTATTTTCTTTTTCACTAATAATAAATTTTTGAGGTTTAATGATCTTTGCTGTAGCAATTTCATGCTCTAATCTTAAAATTGCTTTTTCATTTTCATTTTCTGCTTCTTTAGCTGCATCTAATTCAGCGTTTTCAGAAAAGTCACCTAATGATTTAGCGTATTTGATTTGTTCAGAGATTGCGTTTCTCTTTTCATTTTTACGTTCATTAAGTTCTTTAACTTTTTCGTTATAACCTTCTTGTGTCATCTCATTGATAACTTGCTCTTCTGCCATTTTATATGACCTCCATATTATGTTCTATTTTTTGATCTATAGCTTAATACGAATAAGCTTTCGCTCATAGATATGTTTTCTACTACTACATCTTTTGGCACTCTTAAATCAATTGGAGCAAAATTCCAAATTGACTTAATGCCGTTTTTAATTAATTCTCTAGCAACATCTTCTGCTGAATCTGCTTGAGTTGCTATAACTGCAAAATCGATTTGATTTTCTTTTAGATAATCTTCAAGGTTGTACATTGGATATACAGGAACGCCATTATATGTTTTTTCTTGAACGTTAATATCAAATAACGCTTTGATTCTAAAACCTTCTTTTACAAAGCCCTTGTATCCTGCCAATGCTTTACCAATATGACCAGCACCAACAATAATCATGTTGTATTCTTGATCAAGACCTAAAATTGCAGCGATTTCTTTTCTTAAGTTTTTTACATCGTAGCCATAACCTTGTTGACCAAAACCACCAAAGTTATAAAAATCTTGTCTTACTTGAGAAGCAGTAATGCCTAAAATCTCGGCCAAAGTTGAAGAAGATACTCTTTCAATATTAGCATCATCCAACATCTTTATTTGTCTATAATATTTTGGAAGTCTTTTAATGACTGCCTCTGAAATACCCTTTCTTCCCATGTGTGTGCTCCTACTTAGACTATATTATTTTATATATAATATAAGG
>CAMOQV010000070.1 GCA_946623205.1 uncultured Clostridia bacterium | reverse complement strand
CTTAAAATCCCTTGGTCGAAAGGCTGTGCCGGTTCAAGTCCGGCGCCCGGCACCATTTTTAAGAGAACTAGAAATAGTTCTCTTTTTGTTCGCGATTTAAAATTTTGTTATTGTTTTTGCATATTGAAATGCGCGCATTAATTATATTATAATTATTAAAAGAGCAGCGAGGTTAATATGCCAAAATTTCTAGGATATCCATTCAGACTTTATATGACGATTAATGACAAAAAGCGTATGAAAAAGCTTCCTCATTATACGGAAGGTTTTGAGACGATTGATGATATTCGCTATGCTCCAAAATGTGGTAAATTCCATAAATTTGATTTGATTATTCCTCAAGGCAAAAGAGATAAAGTAACACCTGTAGTTATAGATATTCATGGTGGTGCATATTTCTTCGGTTACAAATGGATCAATGATGATATAGCTAGATACTTTGCAATAAAGAGCGGATTTAAAGTCGTAAACGGTAACTATAGAATCGTTGGTTTTGGAACTAATTTGTTTGATGGCGTAAAAGACGTTGTAAAGTTAATAGAGTATATATATGCAAATGCAGATAATTTAGGAATAGATAGAAAGAATATTTTCTTGATGGGAGATTCTGCAGGCGCACATATTATGACTTTGGCTGCAATGTGTTTCTATAACAAAGACTATAGAGACGCTTTAGGAATAGAAGTTAACGAAAGTGTTAAGATCAGAGCAATGGCTCTAACATGTGGCGTATATTCGTTTGATCCTTACCTAAAGAATAAAGTGTTAAAACTATTTATTAAAGATATCGTATGTAGAGATTTATCTGAGACTTCAGAGAAATATAAATTATCTCAAGTAAAAGAGCATTTTGTTTTAAACTCAATTCCAGTTATATTTAATTCGGCTTTTGGAGATTTTTTAAGACAACAAACATTGGATTTTTATAAATACTTAAGTGAAAACGAACATCCATGTAAGTTGATTTTCTACGAGGAACCAGAAGTGGAAGATAGAAAACTAGAGCATGTTTATAATGTAATGTTCCCATTCTATGAAGAATCAGTTAAAACTAATGACGAAATAATAGAATTCTTTAACACGTACAAAAGATAATAATGACAGAAAATAAAAGGTTTACATATTTAATATTTGTTGTTGTATTTCTTGCAATGTTTGTTGCAGTATTTTTTTCTATTAATAACACAAGTGTATATGCGGATGATAAATATACTATTACATGGCGTGCAAACGGACAAGATATTGATACAACCGAGGTTGCGGCCGGAGAAACTCCTAGTTACGACGGCTCCTTGATAGTACCTGCAACAGTAGGATATCATTATGAAATTACAGGATGGACTCCTGAGATTGTTGCCGCTTCAGAGAATACAACTTATGATGCTATATTAAGCGAACTTTTACCAAACGATAACACACAATATAAAGTCCATGTTTATAAGCAACAAGCAACAGGTGATGGCTATGATGATGAGTATTTAAATAAATCTGGAACAACCGATGCAGATGTTACGGTTGAAGATACTTTTGAACATTTTACTTTAGATACAGGAAATATAAACAATGTTTTGCAGGGTAAAATCAAAGCTGATGGTTCTTTGGTTTTAGTTGCATATTACATTAGAGATACATTTAATGTTACTTGGAAAAATTGGGATGATAGCATTCTTGGTGAAGTTGAAACATATCGTTATGGAGCAACACCTCAATATAGCGGTGATACTCCTACAAAACCTTCTATCACAGGATACAATTTTGCATTTGCAGCTTGGACTCCAGATATTACTCAAGTTACAGAAGATGCCACTTACAAAGCTACTTTTAATGAAGTGGCAATAGAATATGTTGTTTCGTTTGGTGCAGCAAAAGGATGTACGCTAACGGCCACAAAAAACGGCGAGCCTTTTGCCTCTGGCGGAAAGGTAATTATTACAGATGAGTTGGCGCTTTCTTATTCTGTTAACGCTGGATATACGGAAAATGCGTTAACAATTTTGCCAGATGAAATGTTTGATAGAACAGGCAATACATTAACGAATATTCATGATAATCTTGTTATTACAGCAACCGCAACAGCTAATGCAGATACAGCATACGTAGTAAAAGTGTATGTGCAAAATATTGACGATGACGATTATTCTGAATTAGAAACAATAAATTGTACAGGCACAACAGATACTAAGGCGCAATATACACCACAAGAAAGAACAGGTCTTCATTATATTGAGCATCAAGATGAAGTATTAGAAGCTAACATTAATGGAGATGGAAGCACTCAATTAAAAGTTTATTATGATAGAAATACATATAACATTACTTGGTTAAATTGGGATGAAACTTCTTTAAAAGAAAATCCTGATGAATTGCGTTATGAAGCGACACCTTCATACTCAGGAGATACTCCAACAAAGAATATTAATGGTTATACATCTACATTCAACGGCTGGACTCCAGCGATAGTAAAGGCAACTCAAGATGCCACATATAAAGCAATATTTAATGATGCGGCAATTGAATATACGCTTACGCTCTCATCTAGCAAGGGTACAACTTTGCAAGTAATAAAAAATGGAACAGATAATATGGAAAGTGGGGATAAATATACTATCACAGATTATTTAGATATCCGTTATTCTATATTGCCTGGATACACTGAAGCAAATTTTGTAATTAATGCGGATGAAGATAAATATACATATGATGCTGGTTTTAACCGTATTACAAACGCTTATGTTGATATAGAAATAGTGTTGAATGCTACGCCAAATCCGGATACACCATATACGGTTTATATTTATTTGCAAAACATTGAAGACAATGATTACACAGAAATGGAGCCAATAGTTAGACATTGGATTACAGATACTCAAGCCGATATAACAGACGAAGAAATAGAGGGCTTCCATTTAAATGCTTCACATGAGGGAACTGTTTTAAAGGGAAATATAGCGGGCGATGGCACTTTGGAACTATACGCATATTTTGATAGAAACACATTTACCATTACATGGCTAAATGCATCTGCTATTTTAGAAACAGACGATAATGTTAAATATGGAGCAACACCAACATTTAATAGTAGCGAGCCAACAAAAGAAAAGAAAGGATACACATATGTGTTTATAGGTTGGGAGCCTCAAGTTGGATTAGTAGTAGAAGATCGTATTTATAGAGCACAATTTTCAGAAACAATTAATAAGTATACAATCACTTATCCATCAGCTCCAGGCTTTACACTTTTGGTTAAAAATGCAAATCAAGAAAGTGTTGTAAGTGGATCAGAAGTTACAATTGTAGATGAATTAACAATTATGAAATCATTAACTCCAGGATATTCTTATGCTGGCGAACTTCAAGTAAATAGCGAAAATGATGATTTTGAATACGATGCTTCTCAAGGCACATTATCTAGCATAAATGAAAATGTAGAATTAATTCTTAGCGCTACACCAAATGATTATACGATTACTTTCAATCAAGATAATATCGACCCAATGCAAACAACAGCACAAATTGTTACATTTTCTACTATTGCTACATTAGTTCTTCCTACAAAGAGCGGATATGACTTTATTGGTTGGTATTATAACGATGAACCATTTACTAATAAAGACGGATTAATGCTTCATGAATATAACAATCCAGGGGATATTGAGGTTTATGCTCACTTTGCAGAATCAAAATATATAATCACGTACGATAGTTATTTTGAAGGGGAAACAAAAGAAGTTGAATATAACTCAACATACACCTTAAAAGTTCCAACTAGAGTTGGCCATGTATTTGATGGATGGTATTATGGCAATGATCAATTAACAGATGCAACGGGAGCTTCTATAGGAGTTTATTCATATCCTCAGAATATTCAAATTGAATCAAAATGGACAAAGATAACAATTGAATTAGACTTGGCTAGAGTAGTAATCGAAAATGATATTTCTAAAGTTACAAAGATAAATGCCACAGTTGATCCTGTTGGTTCATCTACGGTAACATTTACATCATCAAACGAAGATGCATTCATTGTTGATCAAGAAGGAAATGTTACTTGTGTAGGTATAGGTAGGGCAACTATTAGAGCAATTTTAGATGATGGCAAAGATTATGCAGAATGTGAATGTATTTCTGTAGATAAGATTTATACAAACGACGAATGTATTTTGTATATAGATATTAATGAAGGATTAGATTTAAGTCAATATGCTATATTGTGTGCTCCTTTAGATAGATTAAAGGACATTGCTGGATTTGTTAAAGAGCAATTTAGCATTACTAATAAACATATTTCAAGAACAGATATTGGCGTTGAATTAGATGAAAATATGACAATAGAAGAAGCCAAGTTAAAGGATGGCAATACTTTGGTTATAAATCTATTCTATAGCGTTGAAAAAGAGCCAAATCCTGTTGTTAATTATAAGATAGTAAATCCACTAGTAGAATATGGTAAACCTTGCTATATAGAAGATATTAGAGCGAAGGCAGGATATAAGTTTGGAAAATTAGTAGCAAAAAGTGAAAATTTGGCACCTGTAACGGTTTATCAAGACGGATATTACTTAATTATGGTAAATAGTAACGTAGTTACAAACGTTCTAATTACCGAGATAGATAATGTTAAAACAAACATCGAAAATTTGATTTTTGAAGCTAAAGATGGATGGGATCCAACCATTAATGTAGCTGCTACATCTATTGCATTAGATGCCTACGATAAAGACATTAATATTCCTTCAGAAAGACAAGTTATATATGCATTATATGTTGAATTTACAAGAGGGGAAGAGATGGTAGATTGTTCTGATAAAGAATATACTATCAAGATGCCAATTCCAGATGAGTTTAGAAATCAAGAACAAATCAAAATTAGATACTTAGAAAATGGTGAAACTAAAACAAGAAGTATAAATATTAAAGATGGCTATGTTGAATTGGCATTAACAGGCTCTGGAGATTTTGTATTTATATCAAATGTTTTGGAGAGCACAGTTTATTTATATTGGCTAATTGTGCTTTTGTTATTCTTAGATGCATTCTTTGGTATGATAGTAATAATTTTATTTGTTAATTACCAAGATGCGCTTCAAAGAAGAAGAGATATTAATGGCTATTCAACAATCCTACCTATTGCTCTTTTATGTGCAGTAGTTACAGGCGAATTAGCACTTGTTATATTCTTAGGACTTGTATTTGTAGTAGAGCTTATTGCTATTGCATGGCTTGGATTAAAACTAACAAATAAGTATTTCTTGTACACGACTTATAACAAGTTGAGTTATAACCCATATAGGGAAAATCATAATATAGAAAACAAGAATACAGAAAATAATTCTAATAACGAATAAAATATTTGTATTAAAGCAAAAATAATATATAATATTATCAATAATAAAAAGGGGTAAGATATGTCATACGCAGATCGAGTATTTGTACAAAACATTAAAGATATTCTTGAAAACGGAGTATCTGACGAGAATTTCAAGGTAAGACCAAAGTGGGAAGATGGCACTCCAGCTCACACAATTAAGAAATTCGGTATAGTAAATAGATATGATTTAACAAAAGAATTGCCAATTCTTACAATTAGAAAAACGAACTTCGAAGCAGCTATAGATGAAATTCTATGGATTTGGCAAAAGAAATCAAATAAGGTTGCAGATTTACATTCACACATTTGGGATCAATGGTGTGGAGCTGATGGAACAATCGGAAAGGCATACGGCTATCAATTAGGCAAAAAGGCTATTTATCCAGAAGGCGAATTTGACCAAGTAGATAGAGTATTATATGATTTAAAGCATAATCCTAATTCACGTAGAATTATGACTAACATTTATAACTTTGAAGATTTACATGAAATGAATTTATATCCATGTGCATATTCAATGACATTCAATGTTTCTGGAAATGTATTGAATGGTATATTAAATCAAAGATCTAACGATATGCTTGTAGCTAACAACTGGAATGTATTGCAATATTCAGTTCTTCTAATGATGTTTGCTCAAGTATCTGGTTTAGTACCTGGAGAATTAGTGCATGTAATAGCAGATGCACATTTATATGATAGACACGTCGAAATAGCAAAAGAAGTTATCGAAAAAGAACAATTCGAAGCTCCTAAACTAATTATTAATCCAAATGTTAAGAATTTCTATGATTTTAAACTAGAGGATTTCCAATTAGTAGATTACAAGTATCATTTACTTGGGAAAAAATTACCGGTGGCAGAATAATATGAACGCAATAGTAGTAGTAGATAAAAATTGGGGTATTGGAAAGAATAATGACC
>CAMOQV010000069.1 GCA_946623205.1 uncultured Clostridia bacterium | reverse complement strand
TTCATTTGTTGTTCCCCAGTTTCCAAGTCCACAAATATATACTTTCTTTTGAGAAGCAACTTCTACATCTTTAACCTTTTCTTGAATTGCTGCTTTTTCTGATGCAATAAAGTTATTTAATGCAATAGCCTTTTCTGCCTTATTAAAAATCTTACCTAAAAGTGTTACTGTGTTTTTAAAGTTTTCGTCAAACACGCCACTATTACCTTGCTTAACAACAATTACAGGAACGCCTATCTTTGATTGAAGTGTATCTGCTAAAGTCTTATCTTCATATTCAGAAATAATAATATCTGGATTACAAGCTAGAATCAATTCATCTTCAGCTGCTTGAGCTTGTGGGCCACCCTTTCCGCAAGATGGAAGAGTATTGAATGTGTCTGCAAATGCGATTTGATATGGTCTTGCCACACCATCAAACATTGCTGGTCTACCTTGTGCTGTTGTATTATCTATATCTTCAACACCACATAGTTTTGAAACATCTCCAACATATGAATACATTCTTAATGCACCTGCGCCAATGCATACTACTCTTGAATAGCTACCTGGAGTAACAGATACTTCACGGCCGATCATATCGGTTACTATCTCTGAGCCGTCACGAGCGTTGTCTTTACATCCAACAAAGCAAACGCCAATTAGGCATACTAAGATAGCAACTACTACTAAATACTTAATTTTTTTCATTTTTATCCCTCCGAATGAACTTGATGTAAATCTGTTCATCTATCTTCTTTATTTGACATTCTCTATTAAATGTCATTTTTATGTTTTCTTCGTTAAATACTTCCTTGCCGCCTTGAGCAACTACTTCGCCATCTTTTAGGAAAAAGAACTTATCTCCCATATCGTATGCAAGATTTAAATCGTGTATAGCCATCAAAACTGTTACGCCTTTTTCTTTAGCAATCTTTGTAATTCTTTCTTGTAATAAAAGCTCACGAGATATATCTAGATTGCTTGTTGGTTCATCAAATATAATTACCTTTGGCTCTTGTGCCATAGCACGAGCTATAGCAACTATTTGCTTTTCTCCACCAGATAAGTTCGTTGCCATCTTATTCATAAAATGCTCAAGGCCGAAATCTCTAATAGTCTTAAATACAATCTCTCTATCTTTCTTTGTTGGGCCAAATGAATAATATGGAATTCTTGACATCAATATTGTTTCGTACACAGATAGCATTGGCATCTCAACGTTTTGAGAAACATAAGCAATATTCTTAGCTCTTTCTTTTGGAGAGATGTTAATCATATCTTGATTGTCTACACTTATGCTTCCTGATTGAGGTTTTAAAAGGCCTAATACATTTTTGAATAATGTTGACTTACCTGCACCGTTTGGACCAAGTACTACACCAATATCGCCTTTATCCAAAGAAATAGCGACATCCTTAATGGTTGTTTGCTTTTTAGAATATCCGAATGTAAGATTCTCAACCTTAAGCAATCTCGCCACCTCTCTTTTTTCTAAATATTATGTAGATGAAGAATGGAGCACCAACTAGTGAGGTAATAATACCAACTGGAATAGCTGTTCCATTTCCAATAGTTCTTGCAAGTGTATCTGAAAGCAACAATAGAATTGCACCTATTAGTATTGATCCAGGGATAGTAAGCTTATGATCATGCCCAAATATTCTCTTTGCTATATGTGGACATACTATTCCAACGAATCCTATAATACCTAAATTCGCAATACATATCGCAGTTATTAGTGAAGCAACAAGCAAAGATATAAATCTAAAACTCTCAAGTCTTATACCTACGCTCTTTGCCATATCATCGCCTGAAAGTACTGCATTATATTTATTTGAAAAGATTCCAAACATAACAGAAGATAGCACAACAACAATTGCTATTATTAAATCTATTTTGTATGTTGCTCTAGATAAATCACCAAAAGACCAAATAACTGCAGCAGATAAAGAAACATCTGTTGCGTAGAACTGCATTAAAGATGTTAAGGCAGTCCACATTGTTCCCATAGCTATACCTGCCAAAACAACAGTCGATTTATTCATTGCTCTTAACTTAGATAAACCAAGGATTAACAATATTGATACAAAAGCAAATATAAATGCCACCAAAGATGTAGCATAGACATTTGATGTAGTGAAATAGTTTGTTAGATTATTGCCTGTTGTTAAAAAGCCACCAGCAAATCCAATGATTGAAACATTCGCACCAAATGTTGCTGCATTAGAAACACCAAGTGTTGATGGAGATGCCATCTCGTTAGATAGTGTTGTTTGCATAATAAGACCAGATATAGCAAGCCCTGCTCCAACGAACAATGCAGCTATTACTCTTGGAAGTCTGATCTTTTGCATGATTATGATGTAATTGTTTTGGCCTTGACCAAATAATGCATAGAACGCATCTTTAAACTTCATAGAAGATGAACCAACAAATAATGAAACAAAAAATAAAAGCACAACAGCTATAGCCATTGAGCATAAAATAATAATGTTTTGCTTCTTCTTTTTAATTTGTTCAGTCATTTCCCCTCGATAGACAATGTAATTATATAAATATTTAAGGAGTTATGAAATACTTTTTGCAATTTTGTTTTGTATTTTTTTATAAATACTATACATCATGTTCGATATTGTTTATAATATTAGTTAATTAGTTTGATAACTATAACTATTTCGAACAAAGGGTCAATATGGATAAGAGAATAGAAAAAACAAACCACCAATTATATAAGGCTTTAGCAACACTTCTAAACAAAAAGCCTTATGGCAAAATTACAATTGAAGATTTATTGCAAGAAAGTAAGATTTCAAGATCTACATTCTATGCACATTTTAAAACAAAGGACGAAGTATTAGTATCTATTACTAGAATGATATTCCACCACGTCTTTTCTCATTCTTTAAAAGAAGAATCTACTCACGATTTTTCAAAAGCAAGCTTATTTGACTACACTCACCTAATTACACACACTTTGTATCACTTGCATGACGAAAAGAATTTAATCGAAGCTATTTTATCTTCAGAAAGCAAAGATATATTCTTAAGAGATTTAAGAAACGAAATAACTCCTATTGCTGAAAGATCTTTAGACTTAGGAATACTAAGATCAAAAGATGTTCCAAAAGAATTAAGAGTGGCAGAGATTGTTGAAAACTTTGTAATTACTATTATTTATTGGTTTAATAATGGATGTAATGAAACTCCAGAAATGCTAACTACATACTTTTTTAGTATGAATAAATAATTATTCTTCTTTATCTAATTCGTCTTTATTTAAAACGAGTTTCTTTTTAGCAAACATGGCACGGACCTTTGGTTCTGTGCCTTCTTTAATCTTCTTGAAATTTGGAAGATGCTTATATATAATGACACAGGTAGTAAATAACACTACGCCAAACCCTATCCAGTTTTGGAAATAAGCCGCAACAAATATTGGGAATGAAATAATTACAGTCATTGTAGATGTAATCATATAATTAATCGCAAATGTTAATGCAACCATAACAACCAATATAATTAATCCAAACCACCAGCATATAGCCATCATCATACCAATATATGCAGCAAATCCTTTGCCACCGTCAAAATGCATATAGAATGGGAAGATGTGGCCTATAACAGCCATTGAGCCCGCTATATATGGAAGATATGAAATATCTGGGAATATCCACATTGGAATTAAAGTTGCTAGCGCGCCCTTACCTATATCTATAGCGCCAACAAGTACGCCCCATCCTTTACCAATTAAGATAAAAGTATTTGAAGTACCATAATTTTTAGTACCTTCATTCTTTATGTCTCTATTTTTAACTTTCGCGATAATATATGAAGGATGAATCACCCCTAAAACATACCCTATTGCAATACAAGCTAAAATCTTTAAAAATATTTCCATCCCTTACCCTTGAACTGATTATACTATATATTCGCCTATAATTCTATTTTAGGTTTTCTGGATTTAATCCCTTTAGTTCATCAAGCACAAAGATTCCATCTTTTCTAATTAGGACATCATCGAAATAAATCTCTCCACCGCCATTTTTAGCAGTTTGATCTAAAACTAAATCCCAATGTATTGCTGAAACGTTTCCATTGTATGCATCGTCATAGCATTCACCTGGAGTGAAATGGATTGAACCTGAAATCTTTTCGTCAAATAGGATATCGCACATAGGTTTTGTAACATATGGGTTAACGCCAATAGCAAACTCACCTACATATCTTGCGCCTTCATCTGTATTAAAGATTTCATTTATAGCTTCATTGTTATTTGATGTAGCTTCAATAATTTTGCCATCTTTAAACAATAAAGAAACATTTTCAAATCTAATGCCGTTATATACAGTTGGTACATTATACGTAATTCTACCATTTACACTATCTTTAACAGGAGCTGTGTATACTTCTCCATCTGGGATATTGCATCTACCTGCACACTTAACTCCGCCAATTGATTTTATTGAGAATGTTAAATCTGTATTTGGAGCAACAATTCTAACTTTATCTGTTTTGTTCATTAATTCAACAAGTGGCGTCATAGCTTTATCCATCTTTGCATAGTCTAAATTGCAAACTTTAAAATACAAATCTTCAAAAGCTTCTGTGCTCATAGCACTTTGTGCACTCATGCCTTGTGTTGGATATCTTAAAATAACCCACTTTGTATGCTTAACACGTGTCTCTAAATGAACAGGTGTTGAATAGAATTTATTCAATGTTTTAATCTTTTCTTGTGGAACATCGCTTTTTTCAAAAGCGTTCTCGCCTCCACGAATTCCTATATATGCTTGCATTTTCTTCATTTTGTAGTTATCAAAATCTTCCATTCTCTTTGCAAGTTCTTCACTCATTCCCATGCAAATTTCTCTTTCGACTCTATTGTCTTTTACAGAAACGAATGGATATCCGCCAACTTTTATTACTTCTTTTATTATGCAATTAACCAACTGATAATCTACACCAGTTGCTTCAATAAAAACATTTTCTCCTGCTTTTAAGTCACACGAATAAGTAACCAAATTGTGTGCTAATTTTTCAATTCTTGGATCAAGTATCATTCTTAAATCTCCTTCGTATTATGTCGCCATCTATTATACTACAATTTTTCTTGCTTGAAATATCTTATTATGATAAGATTATCAATGGTAAATTAAATAATTTAGGAGGACATGGTTATGCCATTAATGTCAACAAAAGTTATGTTCGAGAAAGCTATGGAAGGCGGATATGCTATCGGTGCTTTCAACGTAAACAACATGGAAATTATTCAAGGTATTGTAGAAGCAGCTATGGAAGAAAGAGCTCCTCTTATTCTTCAAGTATCTAAGGGTGCTAGAAAATATGCTAACGCTACATATCTTCGTAAAATGGTAGAAGCAGCTGTTGAAGTTTCAGGACTTCCAATTGCCCTACACTTAGATCACGGTGATTCATTCGAATTATGTAAAGATTGTATCGATGGTGGTTTCTCTTCTGTTATGATCGACGGTTCAGCTCTTCCATATGAAGAAAACGTTGCTTTAACAAAGAAGGTTGTAGAATACGCTCACGCTCACAATCCATACATTACAGTAGAAGGCGAATTAGGAACACTTGCTGGTGTTGAAGATGAAGTTAGCCACGAAGTTAGCTCATACACAAGACCAGAAGACGTTATCGACTTCGTTACAAGAACAGGTGTAGATAGCTTAGCTATTGCTATCGGTACATCTCATGGTGCTTACAAGTTCAAGCCAGAACAATGCACAAGAAACGAAAAAGGTATCTTAGTTCCACCTCCACTACGTTTCGATATCCTAGAAGCAGTTTCTGCTAAACTTCCAGGATTCCCTATCGTTCTTCATGGTTCTTCTTCAGTTCCACAAGAATTCGTACAAATCATCAACGCTAATGGCGGTAAGATGCCAGATGCTGTAGGTATCCCAGAAGATCAATTAAGAAAGGCTGCTGCTATGTCAGTTTGCAAGATCAACATCGACTCAGATTTAAGATTAGGTTGCACAGCTGGTATTAGAAAGCACTTTGCTGAACATCCAGATCACTTCGACCCAAGACAATATCTATCAGATGCTAGAGACAACATTAAATCAGTTGTTAAGCATAAGCTTGTTGACGTTCTTGGTTGTGCTGGAAAGGCTGATGAAATTCTTGAAGCATACGCAAAGGCTTCTAAATAATTAAGTCAACAATAAAACGCTAGAGGTGTTCAATTTGATTGAGCACCTCTATTTTTTTATATATCTTATTTCTTCTTATTGAATTTCTTAACTGTCTTTTCGTAAGATCTTGGTTTTGAAAAATCTATATCTTTAAACTTTTTAGACTTCTTGTTATCTTTCTTTT